>MHYA01000118.1:14182-32463 GCA_001825675.1 Planctomycetes bacterium GWF2_42_9
AATACGCTTGCTAAAGGCAGAGAAGTAATAGTCTCACGCGGGCAGTTAGTGGAAATAGGTGGTTCGTTTCGTTTGCCAGATGTTATGGCTTCGAGCGGCGTTAAATTGGTTGAGGTTGGAACGACAAATAAAACCCATCTCCGTGATTACAAAAACGCGATTACCGAAAATACTGCCGCGATTATGAGAGTGCATCCGAGCAATTATAAGATCACTGGTTTTACGTCGGAAGTTGGGCTAAATGAACTTGCATCCCTTGCGCACGAACACAAATTGCCGCTTATTGATGATGTTGGTGCAGGTGCATTGATTGATTTTTCCAAATTTGGTTTTGAATATGAGCCTACTCTTGAAGATTCTATCAGTGCAGGCGCTGATGTTGTAACGTCCAGCGGTGATAAATTGATAGGAGCTTCACAGGCAGGCATAATTCTCGGTAAATCTGAATACATCAATGCGATTCGCAAAAATCCTTTTGCGCGAATAGTCCGAGTGGACAAGATAACGCTTGTCGTTCTTGAAGCCACGCTAAAATTGTTTATGGATGAATCATTCGCGTTAAAGGAAATACCTACATTAGCTATGCTTCAGCGTTCCATTGAAGAAATTGATAAACAGGCACAGGTAATTGTTAGTGAACTCAATCAGAAAAATTGTCCTGCGGAAATTGACGTTATAGATGGTTTCAGTCAAATGGGAAGCGGTTCTCTGCCATCGCAAAATCTCAAAACCAGGCTCGTGGCAATCAAACCTAAAAAAATTGCAGTAGATGAGTTGGCGAAAAAGTTGCGAATGTACGAGCCGCCGATTATCGGCCGAATTCAAAATAACCAATTTCTCATCGATCCGCGTACGATATTTGACTGCGAGGATAAGATCATAATCAAGGCTGTTGCGGAGATTTTAGTCAATCCGTGAATTCCGCAGCTAAACAAATAAATATTACGCTCGGAACAGCAGGGCATATCGATCACGGCAAAACTGCGCTTGTTAAAAATCTTACAGGTTGCGATACGGATTATCTTAAAGAAGAAAAAGAACGCGGAATGTCTATCGAATTGGGTTTTGCGCCTTGTATTCTTTCAAATCTTGAGGTTGGGATTGTCGATGTTCCGGGACACGAGAATTTTATTAAAACGATGGTTGCGGGAGCTGCGGGAATGGATGGCGTTATTTTCGTTGTTGCCGCTGATGACGGCGTGATGCCGCAAACCCGTGAGCATCTTGGAATTCTTACTCTGCTCGGAATTGAACATGGGATGGTTGCTTTGACAAAATCAGATTGTGTTCAGCCTGAACAACTTCAAAATGTAATAGCGAAACTCAAAGATTTTCTTAAAGGAACGTTTCTTGAAAATGCTCCTATACTGCCGGTTTCAAATATTACAGGCGCTGGGTTCGATGCGTTTTATGGCGCATTGCAAACTCTGGTTAATTCTATAAAACCAAAACGCGTGGATGGTTTCTTTAGATTGCCGATCGAACGATCTTTCAGCATTAAAGGTTATGGAACTGTTGTCGCAGGCGTGCCTGTTTCGGGTTCGGCTAAAATCGGTGATGAAGTTACGCTTTTGCCTCAAAATCTTAAAGGCCGAATTAAAACCATACAAGTTTACAAACATTCCGCCGATGCTGTTTTAGCAGGCCAGTGCGCCGCGATAAATATTCCGCAGCTTGAACATAAAATTATAGAGCGCGGCAATGTAATAGTTGCCAATGATTGTTTTGTGCCGCAGTCGTGGTATTTGTGCCGGTTATCGCTGCTGGACAATAATCAATTATTCCTGAAAAATGGCCAGGAAGTTAAATTTCATACAGGCACTTCCGAAATTTTAGCTTCCGTATATCTGATGCAGGGAGACCAGTTACCATCAGGCCAGGAAGCTATTGTACAGTTAAGACTCAATAGTCCTTGTATTGCCGCTCCTAGGGATCGTTTTATAATCAGAAGTCTTTCGCCGGTTCATACCATCGGCGGTGGAATGATAATCGATTCATTACCCGCAAAACTTAAAAGAACTTTGCCGAATGTGCAAAGCGATGTCGAGGAATGGGCACAAGCAGTACCTGAGGAAAGAAAATTTGTAGAATTTTCACTCAAAAAAATTAAATCTTATATTGCTTCAGCAAAAGAAATATCAAATCGAACAAAAATACCAGCAGGGTATGTCGAAACTTTTCTGAAAGATATGGTTTTGCAGCATACCGCGATAGAGCTGGAAAAAATGTATATACATTTGGATACTGTAAATCATCTGGAACAAAACCTGCTTGATTTGGTCGCAGATTTTCATAAAAATTCTCCGCAAACTCCCGGCATTGATCCTGAATTGCTTTACCAGGCAAGTGAATTTGAAAAATCAGTCTTTAATCTCATTGTCGCGAGACTTAAAGAAAAGAAATTAATCGTTACCCGCGGTAATAAAGTTGCTTTGCCAACGCATCGAGAAGAAATTCCAGAGGCACATCGAGTCGGCTTTGAAAAAATTGAGAAATTATTTGTTTCACGTTTATTTAATCCGCCTGCTAATGAGGAATTGGCCCAAATTCTTAACATTCCAAAAGACAAGATCGATGCTCTTGTGAAATTGCTCATTGAATATGAACGGCTTGTAGTTGTGGAAAAAGATTTATTTTTCCATACAGAGGCAATACAAAAAGCACGTCAGCTTTTAGTAGATTGCATTAAAAATGAAGGAATGCTTGAAAGCGTCAAATTTAAATATATTCTTGATACGTCAAGAAAATATGCTATTCCACTATTGGATTATTTTGATCGTATTGGTTTAACGCGCAACGTGGGCCACACGCGATATCTTAAATAGCCTTACTTTGGATTCCTATAATAATTGGGTGATAGGCCGTGGAATTTTTTAAAATTCCTGGAGAAATGATAAGGGTCTAAAAATCCCGTCATTTCAGCAATACGCTTGATAGTATAGTTCGATATCAGAAGAAGGTTTGCCGCTTTATTTAATTTCAATCTCATAATATATTCGTGCGGGGATGTGTGCGCATATCGTTTGAATAATTTAGACATATATCGAACATTCATATTGCATTTGTCTGCTACTTCTGAAGGCAAAAAAAGTTTCGAAAAATTTTCATCGATGTATTTTCTGCATCGCATATAACTGTTCATAGAAGCCGACATGCCTGAATCTGATAGAACCATATCAGCACCCTGTTCCAGCAGCAGAGTTCTCAAATATGAACAGCATAAGTCGTGCGAGTGAACAGTCTTTTCAAGTCCCTTTTTTAGTATTGCCTGGGCTAAATATAAAATATCTCCCGATTTTTGCAGTTTTAAGACATTGCCTTTATTGAGGCCGCTTTTTATGAATAGTTGCTTTGCCTGCGAGCCGAAAAACACGATAAAAATATGTTCCATTGGTTCATCACGGTTGCATTTATAGTGATGCGGTATCCCCGGAACAAAGCCTCCGATACGATTCGGGACAAGATTATACCTTTTGCTTCCAATTTTTAATGCGCATTCACCTTTTATTGGTATTTCAACGACATAATATGGGTAAGTCTGTCTTTTTATCTCAAAATCGGGTGCGCATTTCTCAATTCCGCCAAAAACTATAGCCAATTCCTGTTTCTTTTTGGGGTCTGTGTCAAAAAAGAAGTATTTTGATTCGGTTACGTGTCCTTCAAGACATAGCTTATTTTTATCCAAAAATTCGGTTTTCATACCTTGTTCCCAATAGGTTACTTTTATCCATTATTATGTTACGCATATCTATTGACGTCAAGAACAAATAATGTGATACTTAAAGAAAGTAATAAAGGGAAAAAATATGACTGAAAATAATCAAACTGAATTTGTTCGTATAGTTGGTGAAGAAAGAAGAGTCGCCGAGACTTTGGAAGGCGTTTCGCGTCATTGGATGACCGGCAAAGAAAAATTTTTATTCATAAGTCCTCACGATGACGATGTCGTTCTCGGTGCAGGATTATTTATTCAGCTTGTGCAGAAAGAAAAAGTTCCTGTTTATATCCTGATAGTAACCGATGGCTCGATGGGTTATTGCAGCAGTGAACAGAAGGACAGAATTTCGGAAATTCGCCAAAAAGAAGCGTACGAATGTTACAAAATGCTTGGCGTCCCGGAGGAAAATATTATTTGGCTTAAATTCCCGGATTGCCAAATAAATTCTTACCGAGGCCGAAGACTTGCCGAAAATAATGACTCCGCCGCTATCGAGGGATATACCGGCCTGCAAAATGCGTTTACAAATTGGATAAGAAAAATCTCGCCGACGCAATGTTTCCTTCCTACTTCTACCGACCTTCATCCTGACCACCGCATTGTACATGAAGAATTCCTGATAAGTCTTTTTCATTCTGCCGGAGACATTTGGCCCGAACTTGGGAAGCAAATAGAACGTGTTCCTTATGTCCACGAACTTGGCGTTTATTGCGATTTTCCAAAGCCGCCGAGATTGAGAATTAGAACGACAAACGCGTGCCTGGAGAAAAAACTCAATGCGATATCAGCTTTCAAATCGCAAAAACAAATTGGATCGCTTATAGATATTGTCCGCAAATCAGGGCCTTATGAATATTTGAGAGAGCTGGAATTTAAACTTTATCAGCCCGCGGCGTATTATGAAATGTTCGAGAAAAAGCATCATATACCATTTATTCGGTAAAAACAGATGAACGGTAAAATATTATATTTGGGCGATACCGCACTTGATCAGGCTGCGAGTTATCTTGCCGGCTTAATGACGCATTACAAAATCGGTTACGATTATGTTCCGAACGACGTAAAGTTCGACGAGTCTTTATTCCAAAATAATTACAAGGCTATCGTTGTCAGCGATTATCCCACGTCTAATTTTTTGAAATCGCATCTTGATTTAATCGCCGAGAAAGTCAAAAACGGAGCGGGTTTTTTAATGATTGGCGGCTGGGAATCATTCGAAGGTCTTGCAGGCAAATACAGCAATACGGTTTTAGCAGATGTTTTGCCGGTCGAAATGTCATCAGGCGACGACAGAATAAATTGTTCCAGCCCATTTATGGTTGTCCGTAACTGCGGCCATCAAATAACAGACTCACTGCCTTTCGAATCGAATGCGACTTTGATTGGCGGTTTGAATAGCTTGAAAACAAAGAAAAACGGTACAGAGATTTTATCCGCTCGAAAATTCAGAGCGGAATTTCAGAATGGCAAATTTAATTTTATGGAAATGCAAAGTTTTCCGCTGCTTGTGGTTGGTCAATTCGGCAAAGGGAATACAGCTGCGTTTGCTTCTGATATTGCGCCGCACTGGATAGGGCCGATGGTTGATTGGGGCTGCGACAGAATCACCGCAAAAGCGCCTGGCGGAATCGAAATTGAAGTTGGCAACTGGTACGCACAGTTGTTTGTAAATATTATTAAATGGGTAACTAAAGAAATTTAGGATTAAAAATGATAAAAGGCAATGCGATCATCGGTCAATCGGGCGGTCCCACTTCAGTAATAAATTCATCTCTTGCCGGCATCGTAACAAAAGCTAAAGAATTTAATGGTATAAAAAAAATCCTCGGTATGCGTTACGGCATCGAAGGATTTATGGCAGAAAATATAATTGATTTGGGTTCTGAAAATTCAAAAACGATTGCAGGCTTGAAACAAACACCTTCTAGCGCACTTGGTTCCTGCCGCTATAAATTGCAGGATAAAGATTTGCCGCGCGTTCTTGAATTACTAAAAAAATATAATATCAGATACATCTTCCTTATCGGCGGAAACGATACGATGGATACTATCCATAGAGTAGAAGCATACGCAAGGCAAAATGGTTACGAAATGACAGGCATAGGAGTGCCCAAAACCGTTGACAACGATCTTTTTGGCACAGACCATACGCCCGGTTTCGCAAGTGCCGCAAAATATGTTGCGTTGTCAGTTCAGCAGGCCGGCCTTCTCGCTAAAGATATGCAGAGGGTTGATCAGTTTGTGATATTCCAGTGCATAGGAAGAGAAGCGGGCTGGCTTACCGCTGCCTCTGTATTCGCAAAGCAGGATGAATCCGATGCGCCGCATATTCTATGCTTGCCGGAAAGAGCTTTTAACAAAGAAAAATTTCTCACAAAGGTTAAGAAATGTTATAAGGATTTTGGTTTTGTCTCAATAGTTTGCGGCGAAGGCATTACTTATGCCGATGGCACACCAGTTTCAGCATCGCAGACAAAAGACAAATTCAATAATGTCGAATTCGGCGCAATGGGCGGCACAAGCACCGCAGTCTCGCTGCATAAAATGATTACCGCGAAATTCGGTTTCAGAGGTGAATTTCAGGTTACAGAATCTTTGCCAATGTGCGCAATTGATAGAGCCGTGCAGGCCGATATCGAAGAAGCGTTCATGGCCGGCAAAGCAGCGGTTGGATTGGCTCAAGAAGGCAAAACAGGCCTGATGGTTACATTAAATAGAAAGCCGGGCAAAAAATATGAGTGTTTCACCGGCTCAATAGGATTGCACGAAGTGGCGGTTAGAGCAAAGCCAATGCCGGATGAATATCTTTCCAAAGATGGCTTTGGCGTTACAGATGCGTTTATTAAATATGCCTCGCCGTTGGTTGGCCCACTGCCTGAATTCGCGGAATTAAAATACCAAAAATTCGCAGATAAGTATTTAGGATAAATTCCCAGTTGGGCATATCAGCCTGATACTGTGGTCGGAAGCGAATTTCTGCCAATTTTCACCGGGATCGGCATTAGTGATAATAATATCCAAATCCGACAGATCTGAAATTTTGTACAAAGCTCCTCTGTCGAATTTATTTATTGTTCCAACGAATACAGACCTGATTGCGCGTTTGAGAACCTGCTTTGTAAAACTTACTGTGGTTACGTCTGCGCCGCTGATGCCATAATCAAGACTAATATCATCACCGCTTGTGAAAGCAGTAAAGCCGCCTAATTGTGCGATTGTATTTTCAGCAGGCGGGCCGATCATATCCATTGTATCAACTCGATATTGACCGCCTGTAACGATGACTCTGTGCTGCGGCTGTTCGTGAAGTCTGCTCATCAACATTACGGAATTTGTAATTATCGTGAGATTTTTTTTATCAAAAAGATATGGAATGATTTCATAACAGGTCGAACCTGCTTCGAGGTAAATATTGTCGCCGTCATTTATAATTTCAGCGGCAAGTTTTCCGATGATTTTCTTTGCGTTTAAATTTTTTGTATGACGGAATTTTACAGAAGGATTAAATTCCGAGCCTGCTGGGACGGCGCCGCCATAAGTTTTTTTTACAAGCCCCTTTCTCTCAAGGCTTGCCAGGTCTCTGCGGACTGAAACTTCCGTAACGCCGAATTTTTCAGCAATCTCTTTAACTATGATTTTGCCGTTTGTTCTCAAGTGATCGAGAATGTAATTACATCTGTTTTCAGCGGATAATCCCATATTTTACCTCAAAAACAAAAACTTGAATGTTTATTTGTGTTCATTGTGTGTATTATAATGTATTGTTGGTTTGTTTTCAAGTCTTTTTGTGTTCAATCCTGTTCGTTTTGGCTGTTTTATTGAAAAAACAAACATTTTACGGGCTTAAAGGGCTTTTTTAGAGACGTAAGAAATGATATATTACATCAAACGAACATTTTATTTAATACTGGAGTAAATATGGTATCAAAAATTGATGATAAGAGAAAAGCAACGCTGCCAACGATTAAAGAATTGATCAAGCAGCAAAAAGTAACTATCGACCAGGTAAAAGACTGGTTAAGAACTATTCACGAGATAAGATTTTTTGAAGAAAAGGTTTACGATCTTCTCGGTCAGAATATTATCAAAGGCGCATCTCACCTTTACGCTGGCCAGGAGGCTGTCGCAACTGGTGCGGTTGCCGCACTTGAAGTTGGCGATGTAATCGGCTCAACCCACAGAGGCCACGGCCATTGCGGTGCGATGGGCAACAAATACTCCAAAAACGAACAGGAAAGACAAACACACTGGAATCGAATGATGGCCGAGTTGATGGGCAGAGAAACAGGCTACTGCAATGGCAGGGGCGGTTCAATGCACATCGCGGATGTTAAAAATGGCAATCTTGGCTCTACTGGTATTGTCGGCGGCAATCAGCCTACTGCCGTTGGTGCTGCGATAGCGGAAAAATACAAAAAAACAGGCAAGATCGTAATATCGTTTTTCGGCGATGGTTCAACAAATACAGGTACATTCCACGAATCAATGAATATGGCATCGGTTATGGATGTCCCGATGGTTGCAGTTATTGAAAATAACCTATATGGTATGAGTGTTCCGTTTTCAGGCAGTCCTGTTCAGGGAACAACAAAAGCAAGCAATGTTTGTGATATAGCTGAAAGAGCCGCAGCTTATAACGTTCCTGCGATGATCGTCGATGGCCAGGATGTTGTTGCTGTTTATCTTGCGTTGAAAGAAGCAATTGAATACGCACGCACTAACAGTAAACTTATGATGGTTGAGGCAAAATCTTATAGATGGTATGGCCACAGCCGAAGCGACCCAAAAGTCTATCGTACAAAAGAAGAAGAAAAGCAATGGCGAGACAGAGACCCGATTGTTGTTCTTTCTAATAAACTTCTTTCGGAAAATCTCGCGACACAGGAAGAATTGGACGCTATCCAGACGAAAGCGAACCAGTGCATTGAAGACGCGACAAAATTCGCGATGGAAAGCCCCTGGCCGAATGTTGCAGACCTCGAAAGAGATGTTTATGTAACCGAAACTTATGATCAAAAGATTATTGACAGCGAAAAGAAACTCGCCGCTAAGGTTAGAGATGCGGGCGTAGCATTCAACGCTGCTTTCGCGGCATCTACGGCAAAAACAAAGAAAGATAAAACCGATGAAGCCAAGAAAAAAGTCGAAGCTGATTTCGGTATGAAGGTTCTCAATATCGGCGCTGCAATCGTTGAAGCACAGGCCGAAGAAATGAGAAAAGATAAAAACGTCATCATTCTCGGCGAAGATGTCGGTTTGTATGGCGGTGCTTACGCGGCAACAAAAGGTTTGCTTACTGAATTCGGAATGGATAGAGTAATTGATACCGCGATTTCAGAAGCCGCGATTACAGGCGCAGGCGTTGGCGCAGCGATAAGAGGTCTGCGGCCGATAGCTGAAATTATGTATGTCGATTTCATTACTATCGCGATGGATCAATTGATGCACAATGGTGCGTTTAACCGATATATGTTCGGCGGCCATGCGAAAGTACCTATGGTTCTGCGAACAGAAGGCGGCCTTGGCAGATGCATTGCTGCTCACCATTCAAAGAGTCTTGAACCGTGGCTTGTGAATATTCCTGGTCTTTACGTTGTAATGCCTTCAACGCCTTACGATGCGAAAGGTCTTTTGAAAGCAGCGATTCAAAGCGATAACCCGGTCGTTTTCATCGAGCATAAAGCTACTTATGGCGATTTGGGCGCTGTTCCGCAGGATGAATATATTATTCCTCTCGGAAAAGCGGATGTGAAACGCGTTGGCAGCGATGTAACGATTGTAAGTTACAGCAGAATGATGAGTATGGCTCTTGCGGCCGCCGAAAAATTGGCAGCTGAAGGTATTAATGCCGAAGTTATCGATTTGCGAACCATCAAACCGATGGATATCGAAACGATAGCTGCATCGGTTAAGAAAACGAAGAGACTGATAACGCTGTGCGAAAGTTTCGCGATGTGCGGAATAGGCGCAGAAATTACCAGAAGGATTATAGATTACAAGTATCAGGATGGAACAACCGGTTTCAATACTCTGGCAGCAGCACCTGTAAATATGGCGGCAAAAGATGTACCGCCTCCAATGAGTGAGCCGCTGGAAAACGCAAGCGTTCCGTCAGTAGATGAAGTTATTAACGCAGTTAAAAATATTATGAAATAGTGAGGTAAAAAATGGCAACTACAATTAATTTACAAAAACTCGGACAGACAATGGAAGAAGGAACCGTCGTTAGCTGCAAAGTAAAAGTCGGCGACAAGGTAAACAAGGGCGATGTGATTTTCGAAATCGAAACCGACAAAGCGACACTCGAAATGGAAAGCCCGGCTGCCGGCACTGTGAAAGAAATACTTGTTACTGACGGCCAAACTATACCTGTCAACGACCCAATGATGGTTCTTGAATAATCAGCATTTGTTAGCCCCCAGCTTTGCAAGACGGATGCTGGGGGTTAGTTTCTAAAGGTTACGAGTAGCCAATTAAGCCGTTGACCATTTACACTTAATATCTTAGAATTGCGGAACTATGGAAATACCAAAAAAACAGAAAGCCGTTCAACTTACCGGCCCGAATCAATTAGTTTATAATACTGAAAAAGAAATGTTCAGGCCTAACGATTATCAAATTCTCGGGCAAATCGAAGCCGTGGGACTTTGTTTTTCGGATTTGAAACTTCTAAAACAATTTTCTACTCATCCAAGGAAAACGGCTATTTTGTCAGGTATTGATCAGTCAATACTAGATGAAATTCCAAGTTATGTTCCTGATGAGAAACCTACGGTTCCGGGACACGAGGTTGTAGTAAGGATAGCGGAAGTTGGAAAGAAAGTAAAAGATGTAAAAGTCGGCCAAAGATTTCTTCTCCAGACAGATTATCGCTGGATGCCGACAAAAAATTCCAACGGTTCTTTTGGTTATACGTTTGAAGGTGCGCTCCAGGAATATGTTATAATGGATCAAAGGATCACAATCGATCCTGATGGCAATTCGATGCTTTTGCCCGCATCTGACAAGTTATCGGCATCCGCCATTGCGCTTGTCGAACCTTGGGCGTGCGTTGAAGATGCTTATTCTATTGAAGAACGTCAAACATTAAAAACCAATGGTTCAGCATTAGTAGTCAATGATGTTGAATATTCAAAAGAACTGCTGAACAAACTTTTTGATAAATATGGAAAGCCGAAATCTGTAAAGTATGTATCAAAGAATGATGTAGCTTCGTTAGCTGATGCGAGCTTTGATGATATTATTTATTTTGGTTCAAATGCTGATACGATAGATCAGATATTCCCGAAACTTGCATCGGGAAGTTTACTGAACGTTGTACTTTGCGGCGGAAAAATCGAAAGAAAAATCAAATGCAAAATCGGCAGGGTACATTATGGCGCTATAAGAATTGTTGGAACGAATACATCTGATCCTTCTGATTCGATGAAGAATATACAAGCCAAAGGCGAAATCAAACAAGGCGATAAGATCAATGTTGTCGGAGCAGGCGGCCCAATGGGCGTTATGCACGTTGTCAGAAATTTATGTCAGGGCGTGAAAGATATAGCTGTTTACGGTGCTGATTTAGATGACGGCAGACTTAATATTCTTAGCAGCATTGCTTCGCCTTTAGCGGAAAAAAATAATTTAAAATTCATACCGTATAATTCCGCAAAAAATAATATTTCTGAAAAGTTCGATTATATACTCATAATGGCTCCGGTTCCCAAATTAGTTGAACTGGCGATTGATTCGGCAGCAGAGAATGCGAAAGTTAATATTTTCGCGGGTATTCCTGCAACAGTTGACGGACAAGTCGATTTAAATACGTATATCAATAAAAAATTATATTTCATTGGAACCAGCGGTTCGACAATTGAGGATATGAAAACTGTCCTTGCGAAAGTTGAAAATGGTTCTCTTGATACCAATATTTCAATTGCTGCTGTTGGCGGGCTTTCATCGGCAATCGAAGGAATAAACGCAGTTGAAAATCAATTAATTCCCGGCAAAATTGTTATTTATCCTTCGACAAAAAATCTGCCTCTTACAAGGCTCGAACAAATCAAGACAGATATGCCCGAAGTTGCTTCTAAATTAAATAATGGATTGTGGTCGAAAGAAGCCGAAGAAGCGTTGATTAAAAAATTCTCATAAAGAGAGGAAGTTATGGATGTAACTAAAAATTATATAGCCATAGACCTTGGTGCATCCAGCGGCAGATTAATTCTTGGTTCTGTTACGGATAACAAAATTTCGCTTGAGGAACTGCACCGGTTTGAAAATGGGCCGATTGAAAATAGCGATTCTTTACAATGGGATTTTGCAAAACTTACCGCTGAAATTGAAGAAGGTTTAAAAAAAGCCGTCAAACGCGCAGGCAAAATTGAATCCATTAGCGTGGATAGCTGGGGAGTCGATTTTGGCCTGTTAGATAGCAACGGTAAATTGCTCGAAAATCCTTATCATTATCGTGATAAACGCACAGATACGATGATGGACGAGGTTTTTTCTATTGTTCCTAAAATACAGGTCTATGAAATAACAGGCATTCAGTTTCTGCAGTTCAATTCGATATATCAGTTGATGGCATTAAAGCTCCAGCGGCCTCAATTACTCGAAAAAACAGATAAAATACTTTTTATGGCCGACCTTGTCGCTAATCATTTATGCGGTGAGATTTTCAGCGAATACACTCTTGCCAGCACTTCGCAGTTGGCAGATATGAAAAAGAGCGTATGGTCGGAAGAATTATTTGAAAAACTTTCTTTGCCGTTGAAAATTATGCCGAAAATTGTTCAGCCCGGCAGTGTGGTCGGCAAATTAAAGAAACAAATCGCCGAAAAAATTGGCAGCGAACAAATTCCGATTGTCGCGACCGGTTCGCACGACACTGCTTGTGCGGTAGCGTCTGTCCCTGCGGCAAATGGTAATAATTGGGCATATTTATCCAGCGGAACGTGGAGCCTTGTAGGGGTTGAAATACCGAAACCGCTAATAAATGAAAACACATACAAATACCAGTTCACAAATGAAGGCGGCGCATATAACACAATCAGGCTTTTAAAAAATATAATGGGATTGTGGCTGATTCAGGAGTGCAGAAGAAACTGGAATCAGCAGGGTGAAAAACTCTCATTTTCAACTTTGGCGGCAATGGCAGAAAAATCAGAGCCATTCGAAGCAGTCATAAATCCGAATGATACAAGATTTCTTTCGCCTTGCGATATGCCCGCGGTGATAAATGATTACCTTGTGGAAAAAGGCTTTGATAAAACGAATGATAAAGGTCAGTTGATAAGAATCATAATTGAAAGCCTGGCTTTTTATTATCGAAAAGTCATCGATATACTGGAAGAAATAACAGGCAATAAAATTGAAGTGCTTCATCTTGTCGGCGGCGGAATTCAAAATGAACTGCTTTGTCAATTCACGGCAAATTCCATCGGCAGAAAAGTTGTTGCAGGGCCTGTTGAAGCGACCGCGATGGGCAATATTATGATTCAGGCAATTACCGCCGGTCAGATAAAAAATATTTCGGAAGGACGAAAAATAATCGGCGATTCGGTTGATTTAAAAGTTTATCAGCCCATCGAACACGAAGTTTGGAATAAAAAATATCAACAGGTAAAAAATATTTTCGATTTTTAATTATGAATACTAAATTTACAAATATGCACTTTCATACGCATTATTCGTTTAATGCGGAAGGTTATAGTCCGGCGGAAATTGCTTCACTGGCAAAAAAAGCGAACCTCGCGGCAGCAGGTATTGTCGATTTCGATGTCCTTGATGGCATTGACGAATTTTTTGAAAACGCAAATAAGGAGAATTTGAAAGCCTGCGGCGGAATTGAAACACGCGTTTATGTTCCCGAATTCGCAGAGTTTGTTATAAATTCGCCGGGTGAGCCTGGAATAGCGTATCATATGGGTACGGGCATCCCGACAGGGCAAACAACTTCGCAGCAGAAAAAGTTTTTAGAAAAACTCGGCTCTATCGCAAAAAACAGAAATCTAGAAGTAATCAAACGCGTAAACGAATACTTGAACCCCGTTTGTATTGACTTTGAGAAAGATGTCCAGCCTTTAACACCAAAAGGTAATGTTACTGAAAGGCATATTTGCGTTGCATATGCTGATAAATCTCAAAAAGTTTTTTCTGACAAAGAAAATCTAATCGCTTTTTGGAAAGAGAAGATTGGTTTTGAAAATCTTTCCGACAGAGTTGCGTTCCTAAATGCTATAAGGGCAAAAACAATGAAACGCGGCGGAGCCGGTTATGTTCAGCCAGATAGCAAATCATTTCCCACAATGCAGGAAATGAATGAATTCGTTATTTCTATCGGCGGTATTCCAACTCTTGCCTGGCTTGATGGTACAACCGAAGGCGAGAAACGCATAGAAGAGCTTATGCAGATTGCGATCTCTGCCGGTGTCGAAGCGGTCAATATTATTCCAGATAGAAATTACACACCCGGTTTAGGCGCAAAAGATACAAAGAAGGAAAATCTTTATAAGTTTGTGGAAATATGCAAAGGTTTGGAATTGCCGATTATAGCCGGTACGGAAATGAACAGCCCGGGCCAGAAATTCGTCGATAATTTTGAAAGTGATGAATTGAAGCAGCTCACAGATATTTTTTATAATGGCGCTTTGATTATTTATGGACACACAGTTCTGCAAAGACAATGCGGTTTGGGATACAAAAGCGATTGGGCTAAAAATAATTTTGAAAACAGGTCGGATAAAAATAAATTTTTTGCCGAAGTGGGTCAAAATATAGAACCATCAACAGAAAATATTTTAAAAGAGTTTAATGCTAAATCGCTGCCTGAACGAATAATTCAAAAAATAAGGAAATAAAATGAAGAACATGGAAAGAGCCTATAATATCGCGAAAGATGCTTATGCTAAAATCGGGGTAGATACAGAATTGGCGATGAAAAAGTTGTCGAAAATACCTGTGTCGCTTCATTGCTGGCAAGGCGACGATGTCGGCGGTTTTGAAAATCCTGATGCCGGCCTTGACGGCGGTATTATGGCGACCGGAAATTATCCAGGCAAGGCGCGTAATCCCGAACAATTAAGGATGGATCTTGATAAAGCATTAAGTTTGATACCCGGAAAGCATAGATTGAATCTTCACGCTATTTACGGCGAGTTCAAAGGTAAAAAAGTTGACAGGGATGAAATTGCTCCCGAACATTTTTCAAATTGGATCGCGTGGGCAAAATCTAAAAAGATGGGGCTTGATTTTAATCCAACTTTCTTTTCACATCCAAACGCTGCAAGCGGTTTTACGCTATCCAGCAGCAATGAGAAAATTAGAAAATTCTGGGTTCGCCATTGTAAAGCCTCCCGAAAAATCGCTGAAGTTATGGGAAAAAAACTTGGCAGCACAGTTGTAACCAATATATGGATTCCAGACGGCTATAAGGACATTCCTGTTGATCGTAAAAAACCGCGTGAGACATTAAAAAAATCTCTTGATGAAATTTTTGAGCAGAAAATAAATCCGAAATATAATTTAGACGCTGTCGAATGCAAATTATTCGGTATAGGTTCAGAAAGCTGTGTTGTCGGCTCGCACGAGTTTTATATGGGTTATGCTGTGGCGAACAAAAAATTGCTTTGTCTTGATGCTGGGCATTTCCATCCGACTGAAGTAATTTCCGATAAAATTTCTTCAGCTTTGACATTCCTCGATGAGATACTTCTGCACGTTTCTCGACCGGTTCGCTGGGATAGCGACCATGTGGTTATTCTTAATGATGAGCTTAATGCTATCGCCCAGGAAATTATAAGAGGCAATTATCTTGATAGGGTGCATATTGGTTTGGACTTTTTTGATGCAAGCATTAATAGAATTGCCGCTTGGGTAATTGGAACTCGCTGTATGATCAAGGCTTTGTTGATGGCTTTGCTCGAACCGATTTCCGCATTGAAAAAAATTGAACAATCAGGCGATTTTACCAGCCGACTCGCGATATTGGAAGAATTGAAGACAATGCCATTTGGAGCGATCTGGGATTATTATTGTATGAAATCGTCAGTCCCTGTTGGAATGAGTTGGCTCAACGATGTTAAAAAATATGAAGATGATGTATTAAGCAAAAGATAATTTTAGGATAATTAGTAATGGATAAATGTTTAAAAGAACTTATTGAGATTTCAAATAATGTCGGCAGTGATTTAACTCTTATACAAGGCGGAGGCGGAAATACATCTGTTAAAACCGGTGATGGCAAATATATGTATATCAAAGCCAGCGGCACAGCTCTTAAAGATATGACCCAAGAAAAAGGCTGGCGAAAAATCGATATTGAAAGAACGATTTCAATATTAGATGACAAAATGCTTTCAACTCTTGATTCAGATTCAAGAGAAGCCGAGGTAGTTCATCGTCTGAATATTTCATGTGTTGATGGTTTAAAAAATGCCGGCAGGCCAAGCGTTGAAGCGCATTTGCACGCAATGCTCAATAAGTATGTTATACATTTGCATCCTAATATGGTGGGGGCGTATGTCAGTGCAAAAAATGGATTGCCAATGCTGCAAAAACTTTTTGCCAATGAGAAGAAACATTTTCTGTGGATCGAATATGCTGATCCGGGCCTTACTCTAGCTCGCAAAGTTTCAGCACTTATTTCCGAATATGTTGATAAATATGGCACAAAGCCCGAAATTTTATTCCTTGAAAAGCACGGCATTTTTATCTCAACAGCTAGTTATGACGCTGCATTGAAATTAGTTGATAAGGTTAAGAAAATCTGCGGCCGGAAGCTGAAACAAACTCCGAAAGTAAAAATTAAAGCTATTGACAATGAAATTATAAACTCCGCTAAATCAGCGATTCGTAAGGCCTATTTTAACGCTACTGGTCAATACGTGATGGTCTCGCATTTTGTTGACCGGCAAATTTCTTCTTTTATGCAGCGTAAAGACGCGGGCAAACTTTTAGCGTATGAAGCTCTTTCACCTGATGAAATAGTATATACAAACGGGCCCGCGTTATGGATTGAAAAAACAGATTCTAAATATATCGAAGCCAAACTTACAAAGCAGATAGCCAAGGAAAGTAAGCCTTCTTTGGCATTTCTTGTTAAGGGATTAGGTTTGTTTGTTGTTGGAAATTATTCGCTTTTGAACACGACAAAGGACATTGTAAAAAGTTCATTGTTTATTCGTGTTTGTGCTGCATCGATGGGCGGCATTAATCCGCTAAATACCCGCCAGCGTAATTTCATTAAAAATTGGGAATCCGAATCTTTTAGAAAATCCATCTTATCTGGCGGCGCGGGAAATCAATTACAAAATAGAAATGCGATTGTAACAGGCGCTGGTAGTGGCTTAGGCAGAGGCCTCGCAATCGGACTAGCACGAGCCGGAGCTAATGTTGCACTTGCCGATATCGATGAAAATGCAGCAAAAGAAACAGCGGCAATGATTAAAGCACAACTGCCAACTATTTCAACAATGGTGGTGCCTTGCGATGTTACAAATGCCGATTCAGTTTCAAGCGGCTTCGATAAGTTAATGATAAATTGGGGCGGGTTAGATATTCTTGTCAATGCGGCAGGGGTTGCACCTGCTTTCAGTTTGACGGATTTGCCTGTCAATAAATGGCGTTTCGCGCTTGAAGTAAATCTTACCGGATATTTCCTGATGGCACAAAAGGCCGCTCAAATAATGATCAAGCAGGGGATGGGCGGAAGCATTATAAATCTAAGCTCGAAATCAGGTATTGACCCAAGCAAAAATAACACGCCATACAACGCTACAAAGTCGGGCGAACTTCACATGGCTCGCGGTTGGGCAATGGAACTTGGCCAACATAACATCAGAGTCAATTCTGTTTGCCCCGGCAATGTTTTTGAAGGCTCAAAAATTTGGAATCCAGAATATATTAAGGTCTGCGCCAAAAAGTATGGCATAAAACCAGAAGAAGTCATACCATATTATGTCAGCAAAACAATGCTTGGCAAAGAAATCAAAGGTCAGGACATCGCCGATACAGTCGTTTTCCTTGTTTCTGATAAGGCAAGAATGATAACGGCTCAAACAATCGTCGTCGACGCCGGCCAAGCGATGGTAAGATAACTCTTTATTGAGTAAGTATTTAAGAAGTTATTCTTTGTGCGGTTATAAAATATGATTGACATTTCAAGACACCTGTTATAGTATGTCCAACCTTGTCTAATTCATAAGATAGGTTTATCAGTGCAATTGACAGTACGAGATGTTGCTAAGTTATTAGCGGTTAGCGAAAAAACGGTATATCGTTGGCTTGACCAGCAGACTCTCCCTGCGTACAAAGTCAACAATCAGTATAGATTTAACCGTGCTGAATTGCTTGAATGGGCAATGGCAAACCGCATCAATGTTTCAAAAGAACTTTTCAGCGAGCCGGAATCTGTCGGCGTTCGGCTGCAAGGCATTGGAGAGGCCATAAAAACCGGCGGCATTTATTATCGTGTTGCAGGAAAAGATAAAGTCTCGGCTTTAAAGTCGATCGTTGAATTGTTGCAATTACCCCCCGAAGTCGACAAGGAGTTTCTGTTTAATGTCCTTCTTGCGCG
>MHYA01000118.1:32520-32716 GCA_001825675.1 Planctomycetes bacterium GWF2_42_9
TCCGATTGTACTGCACGTACCGCAGCCGATAATCTCTCTTTGTTTTTTGGAAGAGCCGATAGGTTTCAAAGCTATTGACGGCAAACCTGTATATTGTTTATTTACAATTATAAGTCCAACTGCTCGTGCGCATCTGCATTTGTTATCACGTTTGAGTTTTATGCTGCAGGATGCAATCCTGAAAAACTCAATCAAG
>MHYA01000119.1:0-621 GCA_001825675.1 Planctomycetes bacterium GWF2_42_9
TCCAATGAACAGAAGGTTAAAGATTGGATCAAAGTTGTAGAGGCAGACATTTGTGTTGACCAAGATTGGCAGATCGAAGTTGTTGATCTTAAGAATCCTGCCTTGCCGGATGCGAGGGTCGATATGGCTTTGCAGGGACCTGCGGCGGCAGAATGTCTGAAAAATATTTTTGGTGTTGATTTAAATGGAATGAAATCATTGTCTTTTGTTTCTGCCAAGAAAGACGATCTTGATGTCATAATCACTTCGACAGGTTACACCGGCGCGAAAGTAAGTTTTGAATTGTTTGTTCATCCGAGCAATGCTGCGAAACTTTGGGATATGATTCTTGAAGCGGGAAAACCGCTGGGCATTATTCCGTGCGGGCTTGGTTCGCGCGATAGCTTGCGAATCGAAGCTGGCCTGCCTTTGTACGGCCACGAGCTTGCAGGCGATTTTAATATTTCACCTTTCCAGGCAGGTTACAGTTGGGCGGTAAAATTGCAGAAAGAAAATTTCATCGGCAAAGACGCTATCGCAAAAAAAGCAAATTACGATACCGAAGTCGCGCGATTGAAATTTGACGGCGGAAAAGGTGTTCGGCCGATCAGGCAGTTGGATGGAATTTTGAGCGAAGACGGA
>MHYA01000119.1:701-10498 GCA_001825675.1 Planctomycetes bacterium GWF2_42_9
CTCGGCAGGAAAACCTGTCGGCATTTATTATCTTGCGCGTAACGCAGGTCATATTCAGCAGGGCAGAAAAGAAAAAGTGAACCTCGGCGAAAAACTCAACGCCGATATCAAAGGAATGGCAGTAAATAGATTCGAAAAATTATAATTAACGTTGTACGGTTACGGTTGCGAAGCTTGTATCGGTTGGGCAATCGTAATTCGGCAAAATTCGTAACCGTATTACGCATTACGAAACGAGCATCGCAACCGAAAACGATTAACGGAGTTTTATATGGCACCATCAAATTTGTTTTATACAAAAGACCACGAATGGGCGGAAATTAACGGCGACACCGCGATAATCGGCATTACCGATTACGCGCAGCATTCGCTTGGCGAAATTACTTTCGTTGAATTGCCCGCTGCGCAGAAGAAATTGAATGTTCACGATGCTTTGGCAGTTGTCGAAAGCTCAAAGGCGGCAAGCGATGTTTATAGTCCGCTCGCAGGTGAAGTTGTGGAAGTGAACGAAGAATTGTCATCGCAGCCTGAACTGATTAATCAGGATTGCTATAAAGCCGGCTGGCTTTGCAAATTGAAAATTTCATCGCCTGATACAAAACATCTTATGAACGCGGCACAATACGAAGAGTATCTTAAAACAATATAATATATAGTGTAAATTCGTGTTTATTCGTGGTTAATTTTAGGGTTACGCAAATGTCTTTTATTGCCAACACACCCGAACAGCAAAAACAGATGCTGTCGGAAATCGGTCTTTCGATGGACGGCTTATTTGCCGATGTGCCGAAAGAATTTCTGCAAAAAGATTTTAATCTGCCTTCGGCAATGAGCGAGTTCGATGTTCGCAATCGTCTCGCGGAACTGGCCGGTAAGAATCATATCGATCTTACCTGTTTTCTCGGCGGCGGTTTTTACGATCATTTTATTCCTGCCGCAGTTTATGCGATCATCGGCAGGAGTGAGTTTTATACCGCTTATACTCCTTATCAGCCTGAACTTTCGCAAGGTACATTGCAGGCGATTTTCGAATATCAATCGATGATTTGCAGATTGACGGATATGGAAGCTAGCAACGCTTCGCTTTATGACGGCGGAACGGCTCTTTATGAAGCGATGATGATGGCGCTGCGAATTACGAACAGAAATAAAATCCTTATCGACGACAGCGTCAATCCGATTTACCGCGTGATGATTCATTCATATACGAAAAATTTGAGTATCGATTTAGAGGAAACAAAAAACGATCAGGGCCTTGCCAATAGAAAAGCTTTACTGGAAAAGCTCGATGAAAATACGGCGGCGATAATTGTGCAAAATCCGAATTTCTTCGGCTGTGTCGACGACTTCGCAGATTTGGCCGATGCGGCTCATAAAAAAGGCGCGTTGCTGATCGTTTCGTGCTATCCGATTTCGCTTGGCATTTTAAAAACGCCCGGCGCGATGGGCGCTGATATTGTTACAGGTGAAGGGCAGAGTTTAGGATTGGCAATGAGTTTTGGCGGCCCTTATCTGGGATTTATGGCGACGAAAAAAGAATACGTGCGAAAAATGCCCGGCAGAATTGTCGGCAGAACAAAAGATAATCAGGGAAGAACGGGTTTTGTTTTAACGCTTCAAGCGCGTGAGCAGCATATTCGGCGCGACAAGGCGACATCGAATATTTGCTCCAACGAAGCGCTTTGTGCGCTGACGGCTTTGGTTTATTCTTCGCTGCTCGGCAAAGAAGGATTAAAGCAAACCGCTCAATTATGTGCTGATAAGGCAAGTTATGCTTTGCAGAGATTGACTGCTGTAAAAAATGTGAGGACAAGATTTCAGGCGAAATGGTTCTTCAACGAATTTGTTGTTGAATTGCCGGCCAATGCGGCGGAGGTCGCGGGCAAGCTAATTGAAAAAGGTTTCGCGGCCGGTTTTCCATTGAGCAGATACTATGAAGGTATGGAAAATTCGCTGCTGATCGCGGTTACGGAAAAGAGAACAAAACAGCAAATTGGTATGCTCGCAGAAGCATTGGAGGCTGTATTATGAAGTTGATATTTGATAGAAGTGTCGATGGTCGTCAGGGCGTGATGCCGCCGAAAAGCGATGTTCCTACGACTATACATATTAAGAAAGAATTGTTAAGAGCATCCGATGCGAAGCTGCCGGAGTTGAGTGAGCTTGATGTTGTTCGACATTTCACGGAACTTTCGCGAAAAAATTTCGGCGTTGATACAAATTTTTATCCGCTGGGTTCCTGCACGATGAAATACAATCCGAAAGTTGCGGAACGAATCGCGGCGTATCCGGGCTTTGCTCATTTGCATCCTTTATTGCCGCAACTTCGGCTTGGCGGAATGCTTACGCAAGGTGCGCTGGAAGTTTTGTACGATATGGATAAGTTTTTGTGCGAGTTGAGTGCGATGGCTGGTTTCACAATGCAGCCGATGGCAGGCGCACACGGTGAACTTGCCGGCATTATGATTATGGCCGCTTATCATCGCGATAAGGGTAATAAAAAAACAACCATTCTGATTCCTGACAGTGCTCACGGCACAAACCCGGCAAGCGCAGCGATCGCGGGCTATAAAGTTGTTGCAGTGCCTTCCGATAGTCAAGGTATGATGGATGTTGAAGCTCTGAAAAAAATGGTCAACTCTGAAACCGCGGGCTTGATGCTGACTTGCCCGAATACGCTTGGCATTTTTGAAAAAAACATAAAACAAATTTGTGAAATCATTCATTCCGTCGACGGCCTTTGTTATTATGACGGCGCGAATTTGAACGCAATCGTCGGCAAAGCCCGGCCGGGTGATTTTGGTTTCGATATTATGCACATAAATCTTCACAAAACTTTCGCCACGCCGCACGGTTCGGGCGGGCCTGGAGCGGGGCCGGTGGGAGTGGTGAAAAAGCTGGTGGATTTTCTGCCGGTGTCGATTGTGGTGAAAAGAAATGACGGGACGTTTGCTCTTGAATACGACAGGCAGAAGTCGATTGGATATATTGCGCCTTTTTATGGCAATTTTGCGATAATTCTCCGCGCGTATGTTTACATTTTAATGCTTGGCAGAGAAGGTTTGAAGGCGGTTTCTGAAAATGCGGTTTTGAACGCAAATTATGTAAAAGAAAAATTGAAAGATTATTATGAACTGCCGTTTGGTCAGACCTGCAAGCACGAATGCGTGTTCAGCGCCGAAAAGCAATTGGCCGACGGCATTCACGCGATCGATATTGCGAAAGGATTAATAGACAGAGGTTTTCATCCGCCGACAGTTTATTTTCCGACAATCGTAAAAGAAGCGATAATGATTGAGCCGACCGAAACAGAAAGCAAAGAGACGCTCGATGCGTTTATCGATACAATGATCGACTTGGCGAAGATGTCGAAAGCAGAACCGGAAAAATTAAAAGCTGCGCCAATCACAACGCCAATCGGAAGATTAGATGAAACCGCGGCCGCGAAAAATGTCGATATAGCGGAGATTTAGCCGCAAAGACAAAAAGGCACGAAGATAACTGGAATAAACATAATACAAAACTGCCGATTTGCATAACTAAACGGTTATTTGGGTGTGTTTGCCATAGCCTGTGTTGACCTGTCCTGTGTGATTTTTGTATCCTGTATTAAGGTTTCAATAATTACAGGATATTCAATATGTCAACACTATCAACGAAACAACAGGCCAATATCGCGGCTGGTATAGCAAATGCACCAACACACAACCTACACAACCGCTGGATTGTGGCGATAGCGGGTGTCGCAATTCAAATGATGCTCGGCACAGTTTACGCATGGAGCGTTTTTAAAAATCCGCTTGTTGAAAATCACGGCTGGTCTGTGCCGCAGGTAGGTTTTACTTTTACTCTTGCTATTTTTTTTCTTGGATTCTCCGCAGCACTGGGCGGGAGGTTTGTCGATAAAGCCGGAACAAGAAAAGTCGCATCAATAGCGGCGATTTTGTTTGGCGTTGGTACGCTCATGGCAGGTGTTGCTGATTCGATAGGTAGTCTATGGCTGTTATGGATAGGCTACGGTGTTATCGCGGGAATCGGGAACGGGCTTGGATATCTAACACCCGTCGCGGTATTGCTGCGGTGGTTTCCGGATAAAAAAGGTTTCATCACGGGTCTTGCGGTAATGGGGTTCGGACTTGGCGCGGCGTTGCTGGGGCAAGCAGGACCGATTATGATTGACAAAATAGGAATAGCAAACACATTCTATCTCAACGGTGCGATATTTCTTGTCGGATTGTTCATCGCGGCGCAGAAATTAGTTAATCCGCCTGCTGATTATATCGCAGTCAACCACAAATCTAAAAACACTGCGAATGAAATATCTGTCGATTTCAAAAAAGCGCGCGGAATGAATCAGTTTTATCTTTTGTGGGCGATTTTGTTTTTGAATGTAACGGCAGGCATAGCGATTATCAGTAATCTTTCGCCAATGGCGCAGGCCCAATTAACCTTGAGCGATCCGGCAATGGCAGCGGGTAGAATTGTCGCAATCGCGGCTCTTTTCAACGGCATTGGCAGACTGTTCTGGGGTTCTTTGTCTGAAAAGATCGGGAGAAACAGAGCGTTTCTTTTAATTTTTGGCACGCAGATTCCTTTGTTTCTGATTTTGCCGCATATTACAAGCACATCGCTGTTTACGATTATCTGCTGTTATATTCTTTTGTGCTACGGCGGGGGATTCGGGACAATGCCGTCATTTGCGGCGGATACATTTGGTTCGAAATATATAGGAAGTGTATATGGAGCAATACTTTTTGCCTGGGGGGCTGCGGGGGCGGTTGGGCCGATGCTGATGGAATGGGTAAAAAAAACGTCCAACAGCTTTTCGATGGCGCTGTCAATCGCGGCGGGAATACTTCTTTTGGGTGTTATTGTTACGCTCTTTTATCGCAAGCCCAAACTTTCTTAAAGAGTGGACTAATTCAATGAAATTTCTTACAATGATGGTATGAGTTTTCGACCATCAATACTTCTTGTGAATCCGCCGATCTATGATTTCGCGGCGTACGATTTTTGGCTGCGGCCTTTGGGTATGCTCGAGACGGCAGGTAAAATCGGCGATGCTGATTTCACTTTATTCGATTTTTTAGATCGCAGTCATTCATTTTATTCAGGCAAATCAAAATATAAGAGCGATGAAAGCGGCAGGGGAAGTTTTTATTCTGAAATTATAAACAAGCCAAACGTTTTTAAAGATGTGCCTCGAAATTTCAGACGGTTTGGTTTGCCGATGAAAATTTTTACAGAGTTTCTGAAAATAAACAAGCCTTGTGATTTTGTTTTTATTCAAACGGTGATGACTTACTGGTATTTAGGGTATAAGGAAGTAATCGAAACGGTGAAAACTTATTGGCCTAAAGCGAAAATTGTAATGGGCGGGCCATATACGAGGATTTGTCCGGAGCACGCTCGCGGTATTGGTGCGGATTTTTTGGATGGGGATGAAAACAACCCCGTCATGGTTCCCACAAGGGGGATTGAAATGATGATGGGGCTAACCACAGTGCCGAGGTGGGATCTTTATGAAAGGCAAGAGACGGCGGCGATGAAGATAACGCAGGGCTGTCCATTCAAATGTACTTACTGCACGGTTCCGATTTTTCATAATTGTTTTTCCGCGAAACCTTACGAACAGATAGTAAACGAATTTAATTTTATAATTTCGCTGGGTATTAAAAATATCGCGTTTTATGATGATGCGCTGTTGTATAAGGCGGTTGAAATTATAAAACCTTTTCTGCGGTATGTTATTGATAATAAAATCAAAGTGAATTTCCATACGCCAAATGCGCTAAATGCGAGATTTATTGATGCAGAGCTTGCGGGCTTAATGGTGATGGCAGGCTTTAAGAGTATTTATCTTGGTTTTGAAAGCAGGGTTGAGGAATTTCAAAAACAGACAGGGTCGAAAATTTTTGATAATGAATTTTCTGATGCGGTAAGAAGCTTGATTGCTGCCGGTGCGGATAAAAAAAACATCACGGCTTATTTGATTTTGGGTCATCCTAAATTTGAAATTCAGAACGTTGAAGAATCGCTGAAATATGTTAATAGTATAGGGGTTAGGTCGATGCTGGCGGATTTTTCGCCGATACCTGTTGTGGCCGATGCGAAATTTTGTGAAAAATATGTTGATATGAGCGAACCTTTGATGCACAATAAAACTGTATTTCCTATTCTGGTGTATGGGGTCGATAAGGTAAATATGATTAAAGATATGTGTCGTAGTTTAAATCACAATGTCGAAGGTGTCTGATGCAAAAACAAAGAGAAATAGATTTTGGGAAACGAAGCGGGCTGAAAGTTCATCCAGTAAGTATCGGGGCGATGCGATTTCCGGAAAATGTCGATGAATCGGTTGCACTGATAAGGCAGGCTATCGATTCAGGTATGATATACATTGATACGAGCAGAGGTTATATCGATAGTGAAACAAAACTTGCGAAGGCGCTTAAAAACGGGTACAGGGAAAAAGTTATTCTTTCGACGAAATGGTGTCCGTGGAATTTGAAAGTAGAAGCTGATGATGATACATCGGCGGAATGCACATACAAAAGAATCAATGAATCATTGAAAAGGCTTGAAGTTGATCAACTTGATTTTTATCAGCTTTGGAGCATAAATAATAATGAGCTGTGGGTGCAGGCGACGCGAAAGGGCGGAATGCTTGATGGCATTATTCGTGCGAAAAAGGAAGGACTTGTAAGGCATATCGGTTTTACGACGCATGATGATCCGACAAATTTGAATAAATGCATTGATGAGGCGGATTGGTGCGAAGCGATTTTATTTACGTATAATATGCTTAACAGAACTTATGAGGATTCGATCGCAAAAGCTCACGAAAAAGGTATCGCGACGATTGTGATGAATCCTATCAGCGGCGGGGTGTTCGCGCAGGATTCACCGCCGTTGAATAATGCGATTAAGAACGCTATCGGTTCTGCGGATTTAGTTGAGACCGCGCATCGGTGGCTAAAGACAAACAAAAACATAGATACGATTATCTGCGGCATCAGCAAGCCATCGGATATTACATCAACGCTGGCAAATTATAACAAACCTGATTTTTCATCGGATGAGATGAAGCGGCTTAATGCTGAATTTGAGAAAGTATCTAATAAAAATTCCGGCTGCTGCGTGGATTGCAAATATTGTATGCCTTGCCCAAAAAATATTTACATTCCCGGTTTTATGCAGGCAGCGTATTTCAGTGAATTTTTGAAAGTTGACGGTAAACCACGCAACATTTACAACTGGCAGCTAAGTCCCAATAATACAGAGCGTTCGGCGGATCCTTCGGAATGTATTGAATGCGGCAGATGTGAACAGAGGTGCACGCAGAAAATTAAAATCATCGAGACGCTGAAAACGTTAAAACGAAAATTCGGTTAATTTGTCTTCCAGTCGTATTCTGCGTTGCCGTGGGCTTCGGTATCGTCGGTCATTAAGAAAATTTTTCCTCGCGCTGATCTGTTTTTATCTATCCAGCCGACTACATAAACGACAGCCTCTCTGGGCCATTGTACTTGTGCTGCATCGGTTTTTATTTCTTTGTATTTTCCTTTGGTGATCATATAAAGCAACTTTTTATTGTAGCCGTTGGGATCGCAATATGTTTTCGTGGGATCAATGTTGCCTTTGAAATCAGCAGTTATATTATATTTTGAATTATCTTCAGGGTGTTCATAGCTGCACTGCCAGTGTCCTTGTGCGAGGCCGTTAGGTTCAATTACAATTTTGATTGTTCCTCTTTCATTACCGTGGCGGATAACGGGCGCATCGAGAGTTAATTGATTTAAAATAATTGCTTTGCCGCCTTTGCCGGTTTGTTTGACGGGAAATTGGTTTACAAGTCTTTGTTCTTCAAACCAGGGCTTTTCAGAATAGGCCGCTTTCTTATCGACGGGGCCGAAAATCGCTGAAATGTTGAGCATATAAAGTAAAGCCACGATGACGATTCCCGCCAGCAAGCCGATAAGAACCGAACCATTATTTTTCTCTCTCATTATTATTTCCTTAAAATCGCTGGTATATTATTTTTTGTAATTATAACAAAATCAAAATGAAAAGTAAGTGGAAATTAATAAGGTTATAATTTGTTTGCCAGGCGGTATTTGCTTGGACTTGAGCCGGTAACTTGTCTGAAGAAACGGCTAAAATGGTATTGGTCGGTAAAGCTAAGCGAATTTGCGATATTGTAAATCGTATCGCTGGAATTGATGAGTCTGCGTTTTATTGATTCGATGCGGAGTCGGTCGATCTCATCTTTAATCGATCGTTTTAGCTTACTCTGGAATCTTTGTTCGAGTTCGCGGCGAGATAGAGTGGTCGCGTCGACGACATTTTTAACTTGGATGGGATTTTGATAATTTTCGCGAATGAATATAAGTGCCTTAACAACTTGTTCATCGTCGACAGCGAAAATATTTGTTGATTGGCGCGTGATAATATCTGTGGGTTCTACTACGATATGCCGATTTCGTTTTTTTTCTGACATCGTTTCGTTTAATAATTTGGCGGCCTCAAAACCGCTTCGTTCAAAGTTTAAATCTATACTGGAAAGCGAAGGCAGAGACAGACCGCAAATCAGTTCATCGTTATCTACACCTAAAACGGCAATCTCTTCAGGCACGGACAGACCGGCAACTTTGCAAGACTGTAAAATACGTACGCCATAATCATCGTTGCAGGCGAAAATGCAAACAGGTTTGGGCAGTATTTTAAGCCAGTCGATAATATTCTGTTTATTATATTTGAAAATAGGGCTGAACCCTTTTGTTTTTAGATGACGCACAAATTCTTTATACCTCAAATTTGACCATGCTAATTCTTCGAAGCCGCAATAAGCGAAGTTCGTGAATCCGAGATTGATAAAATATTCGGCGGCGAATTGGCCGATTTTTTTTGAATTTGTGTATATAGTTGAAACGTCGGGAATTTCCTGTTGAGTACTGTGGACGATTTTGGGAATTTTTAAATATAATAATTTTGCGATGTGTTTTGAATCGAGAGCGATAAGACCATCGGCTTGATGCAGTTGGAATGATGAATCGAAGCCGGGAGATTTTGCGGGTAAATAATCGGGAGCTTGCACACATACTTCCCATTGTGCAAAAGAACTGATATACAGCTCAATTCCTTTGAGAAATTTTCTGCCGACCGCGCGGGCGGTATCGACCATAATCATAACTTTTTTCATCAGATTATTCCTGTGCGCAAACTGGTTATATTATAACGCAAAATGGATTTTTAGCAACTTGTAATATTTGTTAAAATGAGGGAAGTAATATATATGGTTTCCAATTTTTGAAGGGTTTGGTTATGAAAGAATATTTTCCAGGGATAAGCAAAATAAAATTTGAAGGTCGGGATTCGAAGAATCAGATGGCGTTTAGGTATTATAAGCCTGATGAGATGGTTATGGGCAAGACTATGGCGGAGCATCTTCGTTTTGCAGTTTGTTATTGGCATACGTTCAAAGGACTGGGCGGCGATCCGTTCGGCAGTCCGACAATTATCAGAAATTATAACGACGCAACGGACGCGATGCAGGTCGCTGAAAATACATTAGAAGCGGCATTTGAATTTTTTACTAAACTTGGAGTTGGTTTCTGGTGTTTTCATGATCGCGATATTGCACCTGAAGCGGATAATCTCGCTGAAACAAATAGGCGGCTTGATAAGATTGTTGCCAAAGCGAAAAAGCTGCAAAATGATACTGACATCAAGCTGCTTTGGGGTACGACAAATGCGTTTTCACATCCGCGCTTTATGGCAGGCGCGGGAACGAATCC
>MHYA01000119.1:10525-28803 GCA_001825675.1 Planctomycetes bacterium GWF2_42_9
AAGTAACAAAAGAATTGGACGGTCAGGGTTATGTTTTCTGGGGTGGCCGAGAGGGTTATGACACGCTTTTGAATACGGATATGGGTAGGGAGCTTGATCATCTGGCGATGCTTTTGAAAATGTCGGTTGAATACAAAAAGAAAATCGGATTTGGCGGGCAGCTTTTGATCGAGCCAAAACCGAAAGAGCCTACGAAGCATCAGTATGATTTCGATGCGGGCAACTGTATCGCGTTTTTGCGGAAATATGATTTGCTGGAACATTTCAAGATGAATATAGAAGCTAATCATGCGACTTTGGCAGGGCATACATTTGAACACGAATTGGCGTTGAGCGCAGCTAATGGTGTTCTCGGCAGCGTTGACGCTAATCGCGGCGATCTTCTGCTCGGTTGGGATACAGACCAGTTTCCGACGAATATTTACGACACGACAATGGCAATGTATATTATTCTCAAGGCGGGAGGCTTTACGACAGGCGGCCTGAACTTTGATGCCAAAGTGCGCAGGCAATCGATTGACGCAGAGGATTTATTCTATGCTCATATTGGCGCGATGGATGCATTTGCTCGCGGCCTTAAAAATGCGGCGAAGATGCTCGAAGACGGAGTGTTTGAGGCTGAAATAAAGGAACGTTACGCCGGCTGGGATGGCGAATTTGGGAAAAAGATAGAAAAGGGTCAGGCGACTTTTGAAGATATGGAAAAATATATTCTCAAAAATGGAGAGCCGAAGATTCGAAGCGGCAGACAGGAAATGCTTGAAAATATATTGAATGATTATTTGGAGTAAAGAATCTGTCAGATTCATTTCAGCACAGGAAACGACTAAGCCTAAATGCTACAAATTTAAAAAACGGAGAGGGCGAGATTCTTTCGGGCTTTCAGCCCTTCAAGGCAACGCTTCGCTTTTGTCGAACTCGCTTGAATGCTGCGCATTTAGAGTTCTCATCTCGCCTTAAAAATCAGTGCCTACGGCATTGACATCTTTTTAACTACGATTTATGTCTTGAAAATTATAACGGAGAGGGCGAGATTCGAACTCGCGGTACGCGGTAAAGCGTACACTGGTTTTCGAAACCAGCTCGATCAGCCGCTCCGACACCTCTCCGAACTTCAAGGTTAAATTTAACCTTAAAACAAATATTTTGCAAGAATTATTGAGAAAAGCAAAAAAACAAAAGAATTTCCTACTCTTTTTTCAATAATTATCTTCTTGAGAAGGAATTATAAACTATTATAATTTATCATTCCTTATTTAAAGAGAGCAAAATGAAACTTATTAAGTCAGATATAAAAAATTGTTATGCGATAGCAGTAGTTTGTCTGTTTTTTGCGGCTTTTGGTTACTCGGCCGGCCAGGGAGGCACTGATAATCTGCCGGCGGCTACTGCATTTGTTGAATCGCGGATGGAAAAATCATTTGAAATGGGAAATTCGCTGATAAGCGCGAAAATAATTTCCGTTTATTCCCTCGGCGGTGAAAAACATCACAGGCGAAAAAATTACTATTATTATACCGCAGAAATCAAACCAATAATTGCCGGCGATATGGTTGAAAAGGATTTTGATGAGTCTGTCGAACTGACTGTTGGTTCGTATACCGGCAGTTTGCTCAAGCCGGGAAAGACTTATGCCATTTTTGCATATAAAGATAGTTTGAATGGTTTTTACTGGGCTGACAAAGATGATTTTGTCGAATTGACAAAAGGAAATACAAAAGCTGTGAGGGAAATGGCCGAAAAAGTTTATTCTAAAACGCAGATTTTCAAGTTTCGGCAAAGCAGCGAAAAACAAGAAGTGAAACTGCCGGAGTTGCCGCAGGAAATTGCAGCGGCCTGCGAACAATTCAAAGCGAATCCTGAAAACAGGACGAGATTTGCAGAAGTGATTTATGAATCGCAATTAGGATCGCGGAAAGATAACAATGTTGAGCAGAAACGGATTACATATTTAAGGCCGGAGATCATTTTATCGCGTGATCAGATAGTTGCGCTGTTGGGTGAGCCGACAATAAAGTGGGGTTGGACGTATAAATGGTACTGCGGGCAGGAAGAAGTACCGGGGCTTACGGGGCAGGTTGGTGTGCTTACGGTTGTTTTCGATAAGGAATACAACGATACGGTATTAGTGTATGCACGTGAAGATAAATTAAAGTGGGTGAATTAAAATTTATATTTAAGATTTGAAATTTGAGATTTCAGATTTATTGCGGTTGAACCGGGAGGTCGATTTCCCAGCCGCCGCCGAGGGCTTTATAGAGTGCGACTAGATTATCGGTAAGCACAACTCTGCTGGCGGCAAATTCGTCCTCGGCGATGAATAAATTTTGCTCGGCAACCAGTACACTTAAAAAATCGCCGATGCCTTTGCTGTATAAATCTTTTGCCAATGAGACTGAACTGCGGTTTGCTGCTACGGCCTGGGCGAGTGAGTCATATCGAATTCTTTCATTGGTATATGCAATGAGAGAATTTTCAACATCCTGAAACGCAAGCAATATTGTTTGTTGATATGCGACAAGAGCCTGACGCTGGAGCGAGTTTGCGATTTTTATATCTGCGAAGACGTGGCCAAAATCCAGCAGCCGCCAACTGACTTGAGGGCCTATCGACCAGTATCCTGAATCATTTTTGAACCATGTATCCTTTTTTAAACTTTCATAGCCCGCGGTTCCGGTGAGTGAAAATTTCGGGAAAATTTCAGCGACGGCAACTCCGATGTTCGCGGTTGCCTGTGCAAGCTGACGTTCAGCGCGGCGAATATCGGGGCGGCGGCGAAGAAGTTCTGACGGCAGGCCCACAGGAATTTCTGGCGGAGTTGGCGGAATCGTTTTGTTGTTTTCCAGTTCATCGAGAAGCTGGGCAGGATGAAGGCCGAGCAGAACAGCTAATTGATACGCGTTTTGACGCGCGGCGGTTGCGGTTGTCGGCAGTTGTGCTTTTGAGAATGCCAGTTGTGCGGCGGCCTGTTCGACATCGAGCTGGCTATTTATGCCCGCGTTGAAAAGCGATTTTGTAAGTTCAAGAGTGTCGGATTGAACGAGGATATTATCTTGCAGGGCTTTGAGACGCTGCTGGTTGCCGCGAAATTCGACATAATTGCGTGCGATTTCTGAAATGACGGATAGAAGCACATCGCGAACATCTTCCTGTGCGGCTGCGACGCCGGCGTTTGCGGCCTGGAGTGCGCGACGGCTGCCGCCGAAAATATCGATTTCCCAACTTGCGTCAAAACCTGTGTCGTAAAAATTATAGCGTGTGCGCTGGATGGGAAATAATTGCGAGCGGTGCCCGATTTGCTGACGTGTAATGCGTGCGAAGATATTTACGACAGGCGCAAAATCCCAAACTGCGCCGCTGCGGATAGCTCTTGCCTGCTGCAAACGTTCCATCGCTAAACGTACATCCAGATTTGTGCCAATGGCACGCTGGATATACGAATCAAGCTGCGGGTCGTCGAAAGTTCTCCACCATTCTGTATTAATTTTTCTTTGTGTAATAGAACTTTTTGGTGTGATGTTCCATTTAGCGGGCGAATTGATGTCGGGCGTTTGATAATTAGGGCCGACAGTGCAACCGATGAAAAATAAAAGCGGAATGAAAAGCAGTATGAGTTTCATTTGGTTATTCTTTCATCGTGGCCTGGCGCTTGGATATAAATATCCATTAATTGGCCGACATAAATCGGCAAATTATTTGCTTCGATACTATAGATTACTTGCAGGACGCGAGTATCGACACGTTCGGTGCTTTGGCCTGTGAGGTTTGTTTTTGGTATCACATACGGTTCGAAGCGGACGAATTTCAAAGATGTGCTTATGCTGCGATTGCCGCGGACATACGCGATAGCGGGGGCATTTGCACGTACACGCCAGGCATCATTTTCATCGATATCAATTCTAATGTTCATAGGGTTGATATTGCCAAGCAGAATCAGCGGTTGATTAAGAACGCCTGTTTGCGCATATTCGCCGAGACGTATTTTTAGCTGTAATATATTACCATCTACAGGGGCGCGGACAGTGAGCAGTTCGAGTGTAGTTTGAATTGAATTTACTTCGGCTTGAGCCTGCTCAAGATTTGCGTAGGCAGATTTTTCATTATAACGGCGGTTTGTAATTTCCTGAACACTTAACGCGCGTTTGTCTGTCAGATTTTCGGCAAAGTCAAGTTGATTTTTCGCGTTGGCGTGTTGTGCTTTGGCGACTTCGACGGCGGCTTGCGCGACAGCTAATTGAGCGCGTGTGGAGCGGTCATCGATTAAAAAAAGCGGATCGCCTGCTTTGACTTTTGTGCCTTTATCAACATAAATTTTTGCAACGATACCTGCGATATGTGTGCCGATGGAAATATTTTCAGTATTTGATTCGACAATTCCGGCGCCGGAAACGAAAGTTTTCCAGGGAGATTGCGAGGGCTGATCTACGGGCTGTGCGGGCGGAACTTTTTTGCTGCCCATAACAACCATCAGCACACCAAGGCCAACGCCAACAGCAGCAAGAACGGGAAGTATATATTTGCGAATCATCTTTTAAGCAACCTCTAAGTTTTTCCTGATTTGTTATTTTTGTTCATTTCATCGGCGGAATTAAAAACACCTGTAATATAGCCGTCATCCATTCGCGCGATATTATCCGCGAATTCGAAAATACGCGCATCGTGTGTTACGACGATTAAGGCGCGGTTATGCTGGAGCGTTAGATTGCGCAAAAGTTCCATAATTGTTCGGCCTGTTTCGTGGTCTAGTGCACCGTGGGTTCATCGCAAACTATCAGACGCGGATTGTGAATCATCGCGCGAGCTATTGCGACACGCTGCTGCTGACCGCCTGATAAATCCTGCGGATACGAATTTATCATACGTTGGTCAAAACCAACTTTTGTTAAAATTGCGTTTGCCTGCCCGATAGCATCATTCCACTTTGCGCCAAATATGAGCAAAGGGATTGCGGTGTTTTCGGCTGCGGTTAAAGTTGGTATCAAATTAAAAGCCTGGAAAACAAAGCCGATGGTTTGGCCGCGAAAATGAGTTTTTTGACGGTTATTCATAACCTTCAAATCATTATCAAAGACAATGCAAGTTCCTGCGGTTTGATCAAGAATCCCTGCGATGACAGAAATAAGGGTAGTTTTGCCGGAGCCTGAAGGGCCTACGACCATTACGAGTTTTCCTGCCGGGACTTCAAGGTCTATACCGCGGAGTGCCTGTACGGCGGCTGGGCCTGTGCCGTAAGTTTTTTTCAGGCTCGTGCATTTGACAGCGATAGCAGGTTGATTTGCCATACTTTAACTTTTAAACACAATAGCAGGTTCAAGTTTTATAACTTTATGAATGCTGACAAGAGCCGAGCCGCCGCAAATTAAAATTATAGCAGCGGCACTGAAGAGCATTAATTGCCAGGGCATTAAAAAAGATAATTCAGTTTTTTTTGTCAGCAGGCCGAACAGCGAAGCGATACCGACGCCGAGACCATAACCAATAGTTCCAACAATGAGCGATTGCAGAATAATCATCGAGAGCAAGAGTTTGTTTGTTGCGCCCATTGCTTTGAATGTTCCGAAGAACCGCAGGTTATCCAAAGTAAAACTGTAAAAAGTTTGGCCTGCGATAGCTGTTCCGACTATGAAACCAAGAATAACAGACATACCGAAATTTATGGGAATGCCGGTGAATTTCATAAAATATTCTACTGTAACGTCTTTGAACTGCTCGGTAGTACGTGCGGCAAGACCTGTTTTTTCAGCGATTCGATTGCAGACGATTTGCAGGTCTTCGCCTGGTTTTGCTTTGACGCAGATAAATGACAGAAGCTTGCGTTCCTGCGGAGCGAAAGTTGTTGCGCGGGTGTATGTCATATAGACAACGGGCTGTGATTGGAAGGTACGTGTTACATCGCAGATGCCGACGACAACGGCGCGATGATCGTTGAGTTCCATACGATCGCCGACTTTCATTGGGATTTTTGTGCCGTCGGGTAAAACTCTGGCGAGTTTGTCTTTTGCGCCGACAGCATTGATAATTACAGCGTCGGCAATGCGTAAATCGACAAGCGAACCTTCAAGCATTTTAGGCGGCCCACCTATAAGGGTTGAATCATCGATACCGATTACGTTGCAGGTTTGAAAATTTCCGGAATCCATACGCGCGCGAATCAAACCTTTATATAGAGGAACAGCCCACATAATGCCTTCAACGCTTCGGACACGATAAAGGTCGGTATCCTGCATAGGTTTTATGTCGTCAATGAACTGCACCTTTTCATCCATAACCCAGATGTCTGGCAGGCCGGTATCGCGAAGAAATCCATAGGTTCGGCTCATAATGCCGACAAAAATTGCCGATTGCTGCGTAATTAGTAGTGATGCGAAAGTCAGGCCGACAAGAATGCCAATATATTTGGCAGTGTCGCCGATCAGCATTTTTATGGCGATGTATTTCATAGATACCTTAAATTACGTAGTTTATCGCCTGCAATTTATAATCCTCACTTTGCAGAGTATTACCGTCATATAAACATCTAATTAAATATCCGAAAACGAATTAAGGCAATTAGACAAATGCCTAAAAGTGCATAAGGGATTTGACTTGAATAAATGACGTTTTCGAATTACACTATTCTGTTCAATAAATTCTTATTTTCAGTATTACTGGAGTCATAATGCATTTAGGACGTATATGGACGTATGTATTGCCGCAGTGGCCAAGGGTTTTAATCCTTTTGATCTCTGTGGTTATAGTAAGTTTCTTCTTCGCGTTTACTTTTCTGGCAGCGATTCCGCTTATGAAGGTAATGATAGCCGAGGAAGGTTTGCACGGATGGATCGATCGCAAAAGCTGTGAATGGCGATATGGTATCAGTTTCGATGTTCCTGAAAACGCGGAAATCATAAATAATCAGGAATTAATGTATGGTTTAAGGATTAAAAAGCTGGAGAAAAAAGGGCTTGCTGAAAAGGCCGGTTTGAAAGCAAACGATATAATTATTTCAGTAATCGCAGATGCCAACGCCCAGATTGAAGAAAAGCAGACATACAGCTCAATACTTGAAAAAGTCGCGACAACTTCCGGCACGGGTTCAATGGCATTAAATATCAAACGAATGAGCGGTACAGAAGTCAGCGAACAACAAATAATGATGCTGAAAGCGAATGCCGGGTTGTATGATAAAGCGAAATTCGGGGACAGGGCCAGATGGTGGGGCAAGTGGGTTTTATCTGAAAAAGCTGAAAAAATTTCAAATGTTGTTCCCAGAAATGATACCAAAGAAGCAAAAATTCAAGGTGTGAAACTTGTGATTTATGGAATAGCGATAATCACGCTTATTCGCTGCTTTTTTACCTTTATTCAGAAATATTACGGCGCGAAAGTTGTTCAGATCGCGACGGCAAATCTTCGTGAGGAGCTTTTTTCTCACTCGATGAATATGAACGTTGCGTATTTTACTGCGTTTGGCACGAGCGATTCCATAAGCAGGATGATAAGCGATGTAAACGGGATCGGCAAAGGCATCAAAGTGTTTTTGGGCAAAGACCTCCAGGAGCCGATGAAAGCGATATTTCTGGTAGGCACAGCTTTAATGATGAACTACCAGTTGACGTTGCTTTTTATGTTATCTGCACCGGCGGTATTGATCGTGTTTTCCGCATTCGGCAAAAAAATCCGCAAATATTCGCGCAGAACCCTTCAGGGCCACGCTTCGCTTTTAGGTAAATTGCAGGAAGCCATTACGTCTCTTCGTGTCATAAAAGTGTATAACAGGCAAAATTATGAAACTAACCTTTACACCCGTATAAGCAGAGGACAGCTAAAACAAACGCTTCGTCTGGCGAAAGTTGACGCTGCGACAAGACCGCTGCTCGATTTTCTGGGTATGCTGGCGATGACGGTTATGCTGTTTATCGGTATTCGATGGATGGCTAACAATGATATGGATGCGGCTACGTTCTTTTTGATTTTATTTTTGCTGGGAACTGCGGCAGAGTCGGTTCGTAAGACCAGCGATGTCTGGAATCAGATACAGGATTGCAACGCCGCGGCGGACAGAGTATTCCAACTGCTGGATAGCGATGTCGAATATGAAAAATTGAATTCGGTAGAAATTGGGCCAATCAAAAATAAAGTCGAATTCCAGAAAATTGTATTCACATATCCCAAGTACGCGGAGCCGACATTAAGAGATTTAAGCCTGACCGTTAAAGCAGGTGAAACTGTCGCGGTAGTCGGGCCGAATGGTTCAGGTAAGACAACATTAATTAATCTGGTTCCGAGATTTTATAATCCAGACAGCGGCGCAATCCTAATGGACGGCGTTAATATTAAAGATTGCACTTTGAAAAGCCTTCGCAATCAAATCGCGATGGTTACTCAAGATGTCATTACATTCAATGATACCATAGAAGCAAATATCAGGTACGGTAATCTCGATGCGACAATGGATGAAGTAATCACGGCTGCAAAACAGGCTTATGTGCACGAATTTATTGAACCTCTGCCAAATGGCTATAAGACAGTTATAGGCGAACACGGAACAGGTTTCAGCGGCGGACAGCTTCAGCGAATTGTTATCGCAAGGGCGATACTTAAAAATCCTTCGATATTGATTTTTGATGAGGCGATGAGCCAGGTTGACGCAGACAGCGAAGCGAAGATTCAAAAGGTGCTGGAGCAAATAATGAAAGGCAGAACCAGCTTTGTTATAGCGCATCGTTTCAGTACGGTTGTTTCAGCAGACAGGATCGTGGTTATGAATCACGGCCGAATCGCGGCACAGGGAACGCACGAAGAGCTGGTGAAAAATTGCAGTTTGTATAAGAGCCTTTACGAAACGCAATTAATCGGATCATAATTACGGATTTACAGATGCCAAACATAAGCGTTTGCATTCCAACATACAATCGAGAAAAACTTCTCAAACAAACTCTCGATAGTGTTTTTGCGCAGACGTATAAAGATTTTGAAGTTGTAATAGTTGACGACGGTTCGACAGACGGCACAAAACAAATGCTGGAAAACAGCGGCTATAATGTGCGGTACTACTGGCAAAAAAACAGCGGAGATGCGGCTACCAGAAATAAACTTATCAGTCTGGCCGAAGGAAAGTACATTTCTTTTTTGGATTCCGACGATTTACTGTTTCCAGATTCTCTCGAACGATTGGCAGCGGCGATGCCTGCCGGAACAGAAGACACCATCGTGTACGGCCCGTATGTCGCGATTGACGAAAATGGGAAATTGCTTTATAGAAAAAAAAGAAAATTATACAGCGGCAAAATCACATCTCAACTTTTTAACAATATCTTAATACATTCCTGCGGTTCGTTGTTCCCCACAAAAATTCTTCAGGAAGCGGCAGGATTTAATACACTTTATCCTGTCTGTTCGGATTATGATTTGTGGTTAAGGCTTTCATTGAAATGCGATTTTATTGCGGTGAACGAGCCTGTATTTATGCGAAGAAGGCATAGAGGAAATCTTTCAAAGATTTCATTCGAGAACAGGAACATCGAATATCATATTCTGGAAAAATTCTATTACTATGGCGGCGGCAAGGAAATTATTCCGGCCAGAGCAGCTCTCAACAGACTTGGCAAAGAGCAATATAGAGCGGCCAGGAGTTCGATTCAGGAATCAAGAAGACAAACAGCGATTGATTATTTAAAAAGCTCATTAAAAAAACATTTTCAAATAAAAGCGCTAATATGGTTTATAATCGCGAAATTAAAGCTGCATCCCGCTTTATGGATTGGTGATCTTTCAGAGCCGGCGAATGAGAAAGTTCAGTTTAAGAAAAAAAATAAAGAGGTAAAAGATTTAAAAATCGCAATCGATTTTGAGCCGGTTTTTGTGAACAGATATTCAGGCTTTTATACTTTTGGTACAGGTATGCTGAATGGTTTTTCCGCTCTTGAGCAAAGACCGCAACTGATGCTTTTTTATTCGAGAAAATATATAACCGCTGCCAAGGAATATTTAAAATACGAAATTGAAAAATTAACAGAAGAAAAATCTTTATTTTTTAAAAGACGGCATCTTGAGAAATTGTGGCGTTATTTTGATTCTCCTAAACTCGAATATATGATAGGAAATTTTGATGTTTATCATTGTTTTCATCATTTAATGCCGCCGACAAATAATAAACCTCGACTAATGACTGTACACGATTTGCGAAGATACAGGCTGCCTGAACTTTATTCAAAATCAAAACTTGAGTCTTTCGAATACGCTGTTAAAAACGCAGACCATTTTTTGGCGGTTTCACAATCGACTAAAAATGACCTTTGCGAAGTTTTTGGAATTGAACCCAATAGAGTTGATGTAACTGGATTGGCAACAGGTATTGAGCCGTTCGATTATTCCCAGGAAGAAAAAAATAAAAATCTTGTTGAGATGTCGCGGATGCTGGGCCAGAAAATAGATGATTATTTAGTGGTATTCTCATCGCCTGATACGAGAAAAAATCTGATCCGTACGGTCGAAGCGTTCGAGCAATCGCAAAAATCCATACCGGATAATCTTAAATTGATTCTTTTGGGGCAGCTTCCAAAACGCGAAAAAGAATTTATAAGTAGATTATCCGCAAACAAATATAAAAATGTTGTCTGCTCTGGTGCGATTGATGACCTTAAGCCTTGGCTTGGCTGCGCAAAAGGGTTAATCTTCGCTAGTCTCTATGAAGGGTTTGGAATTCCTATTCTTGAAGCGTTCAGTTGCGGTGCGCCCGTGATTACGTCTAATGTGTCGTCTATGCCGGAGGTTGGCGGCGATGCGGCCTTGTATGTCGATCCTTATGATGTCGATTCAATCAGCGATTCGATTGTACAAATGGTAAACGATGCTAAGTTAAGAGAAAAACTTAGAACGGCAGGGAAGGAAAGAATAAAAGAGTTTACGTGGAAGAAGACAGCGGAGAATATTCTAGAGGTTTATAAAAAACTGGCGGGAATTTAATTTCAAATTGGTTTAACAGTCGATTTTGCGAGCAATTCTTTTAATTTTGTCATAATAAGTTCCGGCGTGAGCATATCTTTGCATACAGGTTTGTCGCAGGGTTTTTCAAGCCAGCAGGGGGCACAAGGCAAATCGGTTGTGATGTTAATATTGCTTGGATAGCAGAAAACTCTGGTGTCTTCAGCGCCGCCGACAATTACTATAGCGGGAGTGCTGACGGCCGTTGCGAGATGTATTATCCCGCCTTCGTGCGAAATTACAGCATCGCAATGGCGCAATAATGAAGCGGTTTTGCGAAAACCCAGATTCCGCCAATCACGTGCGCCTTCGAGCAGCGGGCCTTCTCTTTTATCGCCGACCTGAAGGGTGGTAATGTTTTCCTTCTTCAAAAGAGCGGCAAACTGATGCCATTTTTCAATCTCATAAAATTTATTCGGAATTTTGGTTGTGATTTTGCCGGATGGTGCTATGGCGACCAACGGCCGCGGCAGGCGTGAAATCCGCCATTTGCGGTATCTTAATTCACGGGCGGTAAGGTAGATTCTTGGTTTATATATTCTGTTTTTGACATTTATACCTGTCAAATCGTACATTCTGTCTATCATATGCCGGGGATTGGGATCATTGCGAAAATCGGCAAAGCTGTACTCTGTAAGCGGAATTGCACGCTGATAAAGCGAAGGATTTTTCTCCATTACCAAACGTGCATCATAGCAGGCGGTAATCTCTGGATTATTTTCGAAAATTTCCGACCGGCGTTTGGTCAAAACAAAGATTCGCATATCTGGATATTCGGCTTTTATGCCTGCAAAGACAGCCGAGGCCATAAGATTATCGCCGAATCCGTGGCCGATCGAAACATATAAGGCTTTACCTGCGTTTTCTGTAAATTCTGCCATTAATTTTCCTTGGAGGGCGGTATTTTACATTGCCGGGGTTTGGAAATCAATAGATTAGATAACTATAGGTAATTTCGAGTTTTAGCCCTATAATAATATTGACAAAATAGGCAGGATTGCACTATATTGAAAATAACCGGTGTTTTAAATGGATTTCATCATACTAACGCAAAGGACTGTGTAAATGCACCAGTGCAGAATATGCAAAGGCAGTTACGAATCATTCATATCTTTTGGAAAAATGCCAATCGCCAACGGTTTTTTAAGGAGTGAGGAGTTCGGCAAAGAATATTTTTTCGAGCTTGCAACAGGCTTTTGCCCGAAGTGCGGGATGGTTCAACTGATCGATCAGCCGAACCGTGATATGATGTTTCACGAGAATTACGCGTTCTTTTCTTCCACATCTTCATTTATGAAGCAGCATTTCAAGGAATTTGCCGAACTGATTATGCAGGATATTCGGCAAAAATCACATCCGTTTGTAATGGAGATCGGCAGTAATGACGGAATAATGCTGCAAAATTTTGCCAAAGCGAAAATTCGTCATTTGGGCATAGAACCGTCAGCGAATGTCGCGAAAGTCGCGATTGAAAACGGCATAGATACGATCTCGGAATTTTTTGATGAACAACTCGCGGAAAAAATTAAGGCCAAGTACGGACAGGCCGATGCGATAGTCGCCGCTAATGTTATGTGTCATATTCCGACAATCCATTCGGTTGTAGAAGGTTATAGAATCCTTTTAAAGCCGGATGGGATTATAATGTTCGAGGACCCGTATCTTGGCGATATAATTGAAAATACTCTGTACGACCAAATTTATGATGAACATGTATTTTTATTTTCCGTCGCGTCGATTGGATATTTATTCGGCGAACACGGAATGGAAATTGTCGATGTCATCCCGCAGACTACTCACGGCGGATCGATGCGGTATGTAATTGCTCATAAAGGCGCGAGGAAAATTTCGCAGCGTGTTATTGATCAGCAAGAGAAAGAAAAACAGCTTGGTTTGCATCTGCCGCAGACTTATATGCAGTTCAGGAAAAATGTTGAAAATTCGCGCGACGAGTTGGTTCAACTGCTTAAAGATATTAAGAAACAGGGAAAGCGAGTTGTTGGTTATGCCGCGACGAGCAAAAGCACGACAATAAATAATTATTGCGGTATAACATCGGAGCTGGTGGAATATATCAGCGATACGACGCCGATAAAGCAGGGCAAATTCAGTCCCGGTACGCACATACCTGTAAAGGCTTATGAGAATTTTAAAAACAATTATCCGGAATACGCCTTGCTCTATGCGTATAATCATTCCAAAGAAATAATGGCCAAAGAACAGGATTTTATGGCCAAAGGCGGTAAATGGATCACTTATGTTCCTAAAGTCGGGGTGCTGGGATGATTCTTTGCAGCAATCCCGCTTTTCAATATCAATCTTATGAAAAAGAGATTGATGACGCGGTAAAACGTGTCTTAAAAAGCGGCTGGTTCATTCTCGGCAAAGAAGTCAAATCATTTGAAGATGAATTCGCGAAATATATCGGCGTAAATTTTGCCAAAGGCGTTGGCAGCGGTACAGATGCGATTATGCTGGCGCTTAAAGCCCTGCGAATCGGAACAGGCGATGAAGTGATCACGGTTTCGCATACCGCAGTCGCGACAGTCGCGGCAATTGAAATGACCGGCGCAAAAGCGGTGATGGCGGATATCGATGAAGAGTTTTATACGCTTGACCCGGCGAAGATTGAAGCGGCGATAACTGAACGCACTAAAGCGATAGTCGTTGTTCATCTTTACGGCCAGAGTGCGGATTTGGATGCGGTGATGCAAATCGCGAAGAAATATAAGCTGCGTGTCGTTGAGGATTGTGCGCAGGCTCATGGCGCGATGTATAAAAATAAACGGGTTGGTTCAATCGGCGATGTTGGATGTTTCAGTTTTTATCCAACGAAAAATCTTGGCGCTCTCGGCGATGGCGGAATGGTTGTTGCCAATGATGCTGAACTGGCAGAGCGGGTTGAAATGCTTCGGCAATATGGCTGGAAACAGCGATATATCAGTGAGTTTGCCGGCGTAAACAGCAGGCTTGATGAATTGCAGGCGGCAATCTTGCGGGTAAAAATTTCGCATCTCGATGCGGATAATGCCAAGCGAATGCGGATTGCTGAAATGTATGATAAACAGCTTTGCGGAACGGATTTGATCCTGCCAAAGAAAAGAAAAGACTGCTCGCACGTATATCATTTGTATGTTGTGCGGATGAAAAAACGTGATGAGTTGATGCAGTATATGAAAGATAGAGAAATTATGGCGGCAATTCATTATCCTTTGCCTGTGCATTTGCAGCCTGCTTATAAGAACGGTCAGAAACTTGAAGTAACAGAAAAAATCGCTAAAGAAATTTTGTCTTTGCCGATGTATCCCGAACTAGGCGATGCAGAGGCACAAAAAACGATTGATGTTATAAAGGAATTCTGTAAATAAGTTTCAAATGGAATTATTTGTATGATAGACGACATTGTAATAAAAAAATTGGTAACGCATTCTGACAACAGAGGGTTTTTCAGAGAAATTATACGTTAGACAGATGATTTTTTCGTAGCAGGTTTCGCTCAATGGAGTCATTCGCTGATGTATGACGGTGTTATTAAGGCGTGGCATTGGCACAAGAAGCAAACCGATTACTGGTATGTTTGCACGGGCGTAATGAGAGTCGGCTTGTGTGATATGCGAGAAAATTCCAAGACGTATAAGCAGACGATGGATTTTCTGATGGGCGATCATCAGGATTCGCAGGTATTAGCGATTCCGCCGGGCATTGCTCACGGCTGCAAAACAATACAGGGGCCTGTGAATTTATTGTACATTACTTCCCAAATATATGACCCGAAGGACGAATTAAGGATTGCGTATAACGATCCTTCGATAAATTTTGACTGGCTCAAAGACAGGGAGATACAATAATTTATGGTCAATGAAAAAATCCGACAGTTTTGGGATGAGCGAGCCGGCCTGGGAGGGATAGCGGGGTCAAATGATTTTCTTTTGAAAAATCTTGAACTTGATTTGCTGCGGAAAAGAATACCTGAAAACGCGAAAATACTTGATGTCGGTTGCGGAAACGGTCAAACGCTGATCACTTTAATAAAAGAGAAAAATTGCACCGGCGTTGGAGTGGATTTTTCGCCGAAGATGGTTGAGCTTGCAAAAAATAGTGCCGCACAGGAAAATTTAGATGCTAAATTGAAGTTTGTGGAAGGCTCTTTGGAAGAAATTCCTGATGTTGGTTTGTTTGATTGCATAATTACCGAACGAAGCCTGATCAATCTTGATAGTGAAGAAAAACAATACAAGGCTTTTCTTGGAATAATGAACCATCTAAAGAATAACGGCCGGTATTATATGCTGGAAAGCTGCATTGACGGCCTTGAGCGGACAAATGAGCTTCGAGTATCGCTTGGTTTGGAGCCAATGTCGGCGCCGTGGCATAATTTATTTTTCCGTGAAGATGCGGTAGCGAAATGGGCGAGTAAAAATTATTTTCTTGAAGAGTTGTATCATTTTTCAAGCACGTATCATTTATTGAGCAGAGTAGTCTATGCCAAACTTGCCGCGGATAAAAACGAAGAACTGCGATACGATTCGGATATAAATCTTATATCGTGCAAATTGCCGCCGATAGGAAATTATGGTCCGGCGAAATTATGGCAGTGGCGGAAATGCGAGTAATAATTAAAGAAAGACATAAATGATGGATAGAATATATATGGCGGGGCCGTCGATAACGGAACTGGAAATCAAAACAGTCGAAGACGCGATGCGTAACGGCTGGTATGAACACGCTTACGATTACTGCGAAAAATTTCAAAACGAATTTGCGGCCTATCATAATCGCAAATACGGAATAATGACGCCGAACTGTACGACAGCAATTCATCTTTTGCTCTCAGGTTTGGGCGTAAAAGAGGGCGATGAAGTGATAATGCCTGAATGCACGTGGATTGCCAGCGGAGCAGGTATAAGCTATTTAAAAGCTACGCCGGTATTTTGTGATATTGACCCTGTAAACTGGTGCATTGATCCGAAATCCGTCGAGCAAAGGATCACTTCCAAAACAAAAGCAATTATCGCAGTTGATTTATTTGGCAATATGCCCGATATGGATGCGCTTGCTTCTGTCGCGAAAAAACATAATATCCCATTGATTGAAGATGCCGCCGAAGCTGTGGGTTCTTCATATAAAGGAATCCGAGCGGGGAAATTCGGCATCGGCTCTGTTTTCAGTTTTCACCGCACAAAAACAATAACCACTGGCGAAGGCGGAATGCTGCTGCTAGACGATGATAAATTATATGAACGCTGCTTTTTCCTTCGCGACCACGGCAGAAGAGCCGATGGCCCGATGTATTATAATTACGAAGTAACTTATAAATATATGCCTTTTAATGTGCAGGCTGCTTTGGGTTACGCTCAATTCCAAAGGATAGACGAACTTGTCGGCAAAAAAAGACAGCAGCTCAAAATGTATAAAGAGAAATTGAAGGATATTCCTGACATTCAGTTTAATCCTGAACCGCCGGGCGGAGTAAACGGCGCGTGGATAACAGGCCTTGTTTTCGGCAAGTCGCACAAGATTACAAAACTAGACGCGATGGAAAAACTTATGAAGTTGGGTCTGCCCGCAAGACCGTTTTTCTATCCATTGTCGTCTTTGCCTGCGTATCCGGGCTTTAGAGAAAAATATGAAAAGCTCAATCCCGTCGCGTATGATGTTTCTGCTCGCGGCATTAATTTGCCCGGCGCGGCGAACCTGACGGAAGAACAGATGGATAAATTCTGCGATGGGATTAGAATAATCCTTGGGATGAAAAAATCCTGATGGTAATGGAGACAAGTATGGAGAATAAACATTTATTGCCGAGTATGAGAGGCCAAAAGGTATTGATAACCGGCGGCTTGGGTTTTATCGGCAGCAATCTGGCGCATAAGTGTCTTGAGCTTGGCGCGGAAGTTACGATTTTCGATTGCCTTGATCCGCGTTCGGGCGGAAACCTGTTTAACGTTCACGATATCAGGGACTCAATCGAATTGTGTCATCAGGATATTCAGGATTTCAGCAGTGTATCGCACTCCATATTAAATAAAAATGTAATTTTCAATTGTGCCGCTTCGACTTCGCACCCGTTTTCGATGCGCGAACCGTGGATAGATTTGGATGTCAACAGCAGGGGCGTTGTGAATTTGCTCGAAGCGATTCGCAGATTCAACAAGCAAAGCTGTTTTATTCACATCGGAACAAGTACCCAGCTTGGCAAATTGCAATATGATATAGCTGATGAGAAGCACCCGGAATTTCCAACAGATATTTATTCCGCGAACAAATGCGTATCTGAAAAATATGTTTTGATTTACGCAAAGTCTTACGCGATAAACACGTCGGTGATAAGATTATCAAATGTTTTCGGCCCGCGGGCGAGCATTCACAGTCCCGATTTTACGTTTAACAATTATTTCATCGGTTTGGCTCTGCAAAATAGAGATATTACCGTTTACGGCAAAGGCGAGCAGTTGCGAAATGTTATTTATGTTGATGATGCGGTATCGGCGATAATTATGGCGTCGCAAAACAGTCGTGCGAATGGCGAGACTTTCTTTGCGGTTGGCGATGAGCATTTCAGCGTTGCGCAAATTGCCGAGCAAACCGTTAAGCAGATGGGCAGCGGCGGGGTTAAATATATTGAATGGCCGAAAAGCAGAAAAGCCATCGAAATCGGCGACGCAATTATCAGTAATAAAAAGATAAAAGAATATTTGGGCTGGACACCGATTGATAATCTGGAAAGCGGTTTAATTAAAACAAAAGCATTTTATGAAAAATGTTTGCAAGAGTATTTGAGGTAGGCTAACGAAATGAAATTTGTAGTTACAGGCGCTTTGGGACATATTGGTTCACGGCTGATTCGCGAATTGGCGAAAGTTTTCGCGGATGCCGAAATCGTTATGGTCGATAATATGGTTACGCAGCGTTATTGTTCGTTGTTTAATCTGCCGACAAACGCTCGTTACAAATTTATCGAAGCGGATGTTTTAATGGCGGATTTGAATCCGATTGTCAAAGGCGCGGATGCGGTATTTCAACTAGCGGCTCTTACCGATGCGGCGGGCAGCTTCCAAAATAAAGACGCTGTTGAGAATAATAATTTCAATGCGACTGTGAAAGTCGCACAGGCTTGCAGCGAAAATAATTGCCGACTGATTCATCTTTCATCGACAAGCGTTTATGGTACGCAAAAAGAAGTAGTCGATGAAAATTGCGGCGAAGAAGAATTAAAGCCGCAAAGCCCGTATGCTCATACGAAATTGAAAGAAGAAAGGTTTTTGCAGGAACTCGGGGCCGCGAATAAACTGCGATTCGTTACGTGCAGATTC
>MHYA01000120.1:0-15455 GCA_001825675.1 Planctomycetes bacterium GWF2_42_9
CGGGCAGCATGGTACTTGTCGGGGTTATTTTAGCCTGGCTTGTACATCCGGCGTTTATAATTATCTCAGCGTTTGTCGGTTGCGGGCTTATTTTTGCAGGGATCACTGATAATTGTATGATGGGTATGATGCTGATGAAACTGCCATATAATAAAAAACTTTACAAAACCGGCCCCGGCGGCGGAACGTGCGCAGTGGGCTAAAATAAAAAATCAAAAATTAAAATGCAAAAATGATAAATCCCTCCTTGAGGGATGCTGATTTAAATCATTGTTTTTGAAGCATTTCTGGGGTACCATAAATAGCTCTATGCCTAATTTTAAGATAAAATCTGATTTCAAGCCTCAGGGCGACCAGCCAAAAGCTATCAAACAGCTTTACGCAGGATTAAGCGAAGGCAAGCAGTACCAGACCCTTCACGGCGTAACGGGCAGCGGTAAAACTTTCACTATGGCGAATGTCATTGAGAAATATAAAAAGCCTGCGCTGGTTATCAGCCATAATAAAACTCTTGCGGCGCAGCTTTACGAAGAATTTCGCCAGCTTTTTCCCGATAACGCCGTCGAGTACTTCGTCAGCTATTACGATTATTACCAGCCGGAAGCGTACATCCCGCAGCGCGATATATACATAGAAAAAGACGCTTCGCGAAATGACGAACTGGACAGACTCCGCCTTGCAACGACGGCAAGTTTAACAAGCCGAAACGATGTGATCATTGTCGCGTCGGTTTCGTGCATTTTCGGTTTGGGTTCGCCGGAAGATTATAAGGCAAGCGTTATTGGTGTGCAGATAGGCGAAGCTGTTGAACGCAATGATCTGCTCGGCAGGTTTTCGGATTTACAGTATCAGCGCAGCGATATAGATTTTCATCGCGGAACATTTCGGGTTCGCGGCGATGTTGTCGAGCTTTGGCCAAGTTACGAATCATTTGCTGTGCGAATAGAATTCTTTGGCGACGAGATCGAGAAGATAACATACATCAATCCTGTCAGCGGCGAAAAACTTGCCGATGAGCATCAATTATTTGTTTACCCAGCGGGTCATTATGTTATGCCCACAGACAGAATAGAACTTGCGACAGAGAGCATCAAAACCGAACTCGATCAGCAGTTGATGAAATTGCGTCAGGATGGCAAACTGCTTGAAGCGCAGCGTTTGCAGGCGCGAACATTATACGATATTGAAATGCTCAAAGAGGTTGGTTTTTGCAGCGGTATCGAAAATTACTCACGGCATTTAAGCGGTCTGCCCGCGGGTTCAAAGCCTTATACGCTGATCGATTATTTCCCGAAGGATTTTCTGCTTTTCATCGATGAATCGCACGTTACAGTTCCGCAGATTCGCGCGATGTACGCAGGCGATCGGAGCCGAAAGCAGGTACTGGTTGAGCACGGTTTCAGACTGCCAAGCGCGATGGATAACAGGCCGTTGCGTTTTGAGGAATTTCAGGAAAACTGGAAACACGTTGTTTTTGTTTCCGCAACGCCCGCAGATTTTGAATTGAATTTGAGCCAAGGCGCGATCGTTGAGCAGATTGTACGCCCAACGGGTCTGCTCGATCCAGAGATATTTGTTCATCCGGCCACTAATCAGATTCCGCATTTGCTCGAACAGATAGAAACGCACGTGAAATTAAAACAGCGTGTGCTTGTTACGACGTTGACAAAAAGACTTGCGGAAGATTTAACCGCGTATATCTCGAAAAAAGGTTTTCGCTGCCGATATCTGCACAGTGAAATTAAAACTCTCGACCGTGTTGTTATTTTGCGTGATTTACGCATCGGGGAATTCGATGTGCTTGTCGGCATAAATCTTTTGCGCGAAGGTTTGGATTTGCCGGAAGTAACTTTGGTAGCGATACTCGATGCGGATAAGGAAGGTTTTCTCCGAAGTGAAACTTCGCTGATACAGACTATCGGCAGAACGGCAAGGAACGTCGACGCGAAAGTATTTTTATATGCGGACAAGATTACCAATTCGATGCAAAAAGCGATTGACGAAACTCTTCGCCGGCGTAAAATACAGATGCAGTATAATAAGGATAATAATATTACGCCTGAAACTATCAGGAAGCAGATTTATACCGGCTTGCAGGAAAAATTGAAGGCAAGACAGGTCGCACGGGAAGCGATAAATCTTAGCGATAGTGAATATGATACCGCGCAGATAGCCGCTCAAATCGAAAAGGAAATGCTCGAAGCGGCCGAAAAACTTGATTTTGAACGTGCAGCGTATCTTCGCGATCAGTTGAAAGAATTGCAGGAAATGCCGCAGTTCAAAAGGCAGTAACACTTTAGCCAAGTGTTATACGACTTGTCATTCCCGCGCAGGCGGGAATCCAGCGTAAAATAGCTGTTGCCGAAGGCAACTTTCAATTTTCCTGCATTTCGCTAAAATGTTACAAAAGCAATAGTCGTTAGACAGTAGTTACTAGTATTAGGAATCAAGATGAAATATTTGAATTTGAAACGCGTTAATACATTGATAGATATGGCGGTCGAAGAAGATTACGGCGGAAGCGATCCTTCCAGCGAGTTAATGATTCCCGAAAAAGCCAAAGGCAAATCATACATTATCAGCAGAGAAGAAATTGTTGTCAGTGGTATGGATATTGCCAAAAAAGTTCTGAATAAATACGACAAGCGTTTGAAATTGAAAATATACAAACGCGATGGGCAGCGTGCCAATGTCGCAGATTGTCTTGGCGTGATTGAAGGGCCGGTTCGCTCAATGCTAAGCGCGGAACGCGTAGTTCTAAATTTTCTGCAAAGACTAAGCGGTATCGCGACAACGACCGCTAAATATGTTCACGCTGTGAGAGGCACAAAAGCAAAAATTTACGATACCCGCAAAACAATCCCCGGCTGGCGCGAGTTGGAAAAATATGCCGTACGCTGCGGCAAAGGCTGCAATCATCGATTCAATCTTAGCGAAGCTGTGATGTTTAAGGATAATCATATCGCACAGCTTGGCGCAGATTTTGAAGGCAAACTTCGCGAATTTGTAGCGAAAGCAAAGAAAATCAAAGGTGTGAAATTTATATGCGTTGAAGTCGATCACGTTGATGATCAGCTTAATCACGTTTTGAATGTTCCGGGCGTTGATGTTGTGCTGCTGGATAATATGGGGCAGTGGCAGTATAAGCACGCGGTCGAAATGCGCAATAAAATGTGCGGCAAAAAACCATTGCTGGAAGCCAGCGGCGGTATCACACTCAACAATGTTCGTGCGATCGCACTTTGCGGCGTAGACAGGATTTCCGTCGGCGCGATTACGCACAGCGCTGTTTCGGTTGATATTGGCCTGGACAGACATTTTTAAATTAACCACGAATGAATACGAATTTACACGAATTATTAGATGTTGAAGTAATTAAAAAAAATCTCGATACCAAACGGATTGGTCGGAAAATTCTTGTATATAAAAGCACCGCAAGCACAAATGATGTCGCCAGAAGATATGCTGACGGCGGAGAAAAAAACGATGGTTTGGCAGTTTTTGCCGAGCATCAATCCGAAGGCAGAGGCAGACGCGGCCATAAATGGTTTGATGGTAAAAACAAAAGCATTCTCTGCTCTATACTGATTTTCAATCAAAATATGACCGCCGATATGATCTCGCTTGTTGCCGCCGTCGCGGTCGCAAACGCGATCGACAAATGCAAAAAAGCTGAAGCGAAAATCAAATGGCCGAACGATATTTTCGTCAACGATAGAAAACTTTCCGGCATACTTATCGAAAAAAAACTCAAATATTACATAATCGGTATCGGTATCAATTGCCATCAGCAGCAATCGGATTTTCCGCCTGAACTGGCTTCAATCGCTACCAGTATCGACATCGAAAGCACAAGGGTGTGCGATCGCAATCTGCTTGCCAAACGCCTGATGTTCAATTTTGAACGTTTTCTCGAAATTGCGGAAAATAATCCCGATGAAATAGTTGAAAAATGGCACGACAGGAGTATGCTCAATGGAAAGCGTATCACAGTTGAGCATAACAGCAGGCAATTTACGGGCATTTGCTTAGGTGTCGAACCTTCGCAGGGGCTTATTCTTCAGCTTGAACGCGGCGGCGTTAAAATGTTTGATGCCGCGACAACGACGATCGTTAAATAAAATTTCGAAACGAATACTAAATATAAGGCAGGAAAATGAGCGAAAAATTTGATGTTACAGTTATTGGTTCAGGGCCGGGCGGATACTCGGCGGCTTTAAGATTGGCACACAAAGGCGCGAAAGTTGCGCTCGTAGAAAAAGCGGCAATCGGAGGCGTTTGTCTTAACTGCGGCTGTATTCCATCGAAAACTCTGCTCGCTTCCGCGCACGTTTTCAATCTTGCTAAAAACGCGTCAGCATTCGGTATCGAAATAGAAAATCCGAAAGTCAACTGGGAAAAAGTGATTGCCCGCAAAGAAGCGGTCATCGGCGGTCTGCGTAAAGGTCTTACAAGCTATATCAACGCAAGCAAAATCAAAATTTTCGAAGGCAGAGGCTTTGCCGTATCTGCAAACAAAGTAATCGTCGAGGGCAATGCACCCGCTGAAATCGAAACATCGAAAATCATTATCGCGTCTGGCTCGACTTCGACTGAAATCCCATTTATGAAATTTGACGGCAAAACAATCATAAGCAGTACCGAAGTGCTTTCGCTTTCGGAGATTCCAAAATCAATGATCATCGTTGGCGGCGGTTTTATCGGCTGCGAACTTGGCTGCGTCTTTGCTTCTGTTGGCACAAAAGTAACAATCGTTGAGGCGTTGGCGAATATTCTTCCGCTTGAAGATGAATGGATCAGCAAGCTGGCAACGAGAGAATTTCAAAAACTCGGAATGCAAATTTTGACCGGTAAGAAAGTTGTTGGCTGTGAAAATCTCGGCTCATCGGCAAAACTTTCAATGGAAGACGGCACAATTCTCGAAGCGGAGAAAATCCTGGTATCTGTCGGCAGAAGAGCATATTGCGATCAGGAGACAATCGATAATCTCAAACTCGAAATGAACGGCAGACACATCAAAATAAACGACAAAATGGAAACCAGTGCAGCCGGCGTTTACGCTATCGGCGACGTGGTCGGCACAACATATCTGGCTCACGGCGCGTATTACGAAGCTCAAACCGCAGCAGATAACGCTTTGGGCATCGAAGCGAGAATAAAAGATTATACACTCATTCCGCGTGCAATTTACACCTTCCCTGAAATCGCGGGAGTTGGTCTTAACGAAACAAAATGTAAACAGCAGGGCATCGAATATTCAGTCGGCAAATCATTCTTCAAAGCCAATGGCAGGGCACTTGCCCATAATGAACCGATCGGCGAAATCAGAGTACTTCGCGATAAGAGCGGAAAGATTCTGGGCGTTACAATGCTTGGCGACACAGTTACAGAAATTCTTGCCGCCGCCCGCGCACTTATTGGTACAAACGAAAAGATCGAAGATATTGTCTTTGCCCATCCGACAGTTTCGGAAGTGCTTAAAGAAGCACTATTGGGCAGCACCCATTGACCATTCGTTTTTCGATTCGTCGTTTAGCCGTCTTCGATTCGAAGACGCACATTTAGCCCCTCGGCCTGCCGAGGGGTTGCAGGCAAATCTTGTCTCTGAAATTTAGATATCAAATTCAATTCGCAGGGTGGGCTTCTCTGAGCGAAGCGTAGACCTCTGAGTCTTCAGAATTTTTGCAACTTAAAAAAAGCAAAAATCAAAGAGGACGGCGATGCATTGTAGGGGCAGACCTATGTGTCTGCCCATCAGAGCTATGAGCGTTGGAACAAAGTGGAAACCCCCAAATCTTTTTGAATTTTTGCTATTTAGCCCCTCGGCCTGCCGAGGGGTCCGTTCGTGATTTAAGGCAACCCCTGCATAGCGAAAAAATAAGGCTATTTCTAATAATGCGCCTTGTCATTCTGAACGTTGGAGCGAAGCGTTGAAACGAAGTGGAAACCCCTCTAGGGGGAATCCAGTTTACCCCTTTATCGCCGTACGGCGATTCGTCATTCTGAGTGCAACGAAGAATCTCGTTAACTAATGCATTTTCCCTTAACTTTGGTAATGGAATTTGCCTATTTTAACTGTCAGGATGGCATTATAATTGGCTGACCAACTTATAGGCACAAAATAACTTTGTAAATACAACCTGTTGTGGTTTAAAAACTTGCGCACTTTTAACATCCATAATATTTTCAAATATAACAATTGGCACAAACTTTGCTTAAGTAGTTTTACGCGATAACGAATTGAATCGAGAGAAAATATGATGCATTTAAAAACTTTAGTTAAAGAAATCTTGTATAAATAGGTAATCTTTGTTGGATTGTTTTTTCTGAACCAATATCAACCACAATTTAAAAGGAGTAAACGATGCCGAGTGAAGAAATTACTGCCATGAGTGCTATTGAGGATGCTTTATTAACTCTCGAGAACGATGAAATTCGCCAACGGGTTCTAAAATGGGCTGCCGACAAGTTTAATGTTGCCATCCAAGTTGAGGACAAGAGACAAGAGGAAGAGAATAAAGGAAAGAAAATTGAAACGAAGGAAAAGGAAATTCCAGGAATAGCTGTGCTTGAGGAAGATGGAACCATAAGATTCACAATGCGAGATATTAAAGCCAAGAGTGCAAATGATGCTGCAGTAAGACTTACATTGGTAGCTACCTATGTGCATGAAAAACTCACTGGCAATCCAATATTACATCGACAAAAAATATTGGTGCCATTATTGGAAGATTGGCGAATAAACAATGGTAACTCCAGAAGGGCTATTGGTCAGCATCGTGGCATATTGCCAAACGGCAGATCAGAGTTCAAATTAGATTCACATGCTAAAACCCAGGCAGATACAATTATCAAGGAAATACTTAATGATGAAATAAAGGGTAAATGGAATCCCAACACTGTCGGGAAAAAAGTAAAATCTTCCAATAAGACCTCTGAAGAGAAGTAAAATGACTTTCAGTGAATTCTGTAAATTAGTTGGACGACAAAATGATCTATCCAATGCTCAGAGAGCTGTGGCAATTCTGTGGTTTTTGAACTTGGACAGTGCAGGCATTCAAAAAAATGCTAAAGAACTTGCGACGATTATAAAAGAAAACAATATCGGTAGTCCCAACGTTAATGAATTAGCTAAACGCATTCGTAGTACTAGATGTGTTTATGTAAAAAATAAATTTTTCAGCATTCGTGAAGATGCAAAGGCAAAAATACGCGAATGGTTTAACGATGGATTAAATGGTATTGCAGAGGAAATTCCAATAAATCAACAATTTTTATCAGAAGAGGTTTGGAAAAAAACACGAGGGTACATAGAAAAAATTTGCATTCAACTTAATGGTGCATATCTAAATGGATATTATGATTGTACGGCAGTAATGATACGGCGACTTATAGAAACCCTGATTATTGAATGTTATGAAAAGTTAAAACGGGAGCAAGAAATTAAAAACACAGATGGTTATTACAAAATGCTTGCTGATTTGGTCCTTGCCGCAACTGCTAATAATGGTTTGACTCTAGGCAGAGATGCTACAAAAAAATTATCTGAAATAAAAATTTTGGGAGATCGTTCCGCTCATAATCGAAGGTACAATGCTAAAAAAACAGATCTGGATTCGATCAAAGATGGTCTGAGATTATGCACAGAGGAATTGCTTCATATCGCGGATTTTTACAGAACGTAATATTATAAATTTATTTTGCAGGAATTTTCAATGCTTAATGAGATTGAAAAAAAAGCGTTATCTAGAATAGAAGAACTTATTTTGAAAGCGGATAGGTTAGTGACGACTCAATATCTAACAGGTGTAATTGGTGCCCCCACCTACGTAGACGGAGGTTTATTTGCAGAATGGAAATCTCAAACCCTCAGCTTCCTGATCAATTTCTTGGGAGCTGAAGATAATTACGTTAAACAATTTACGAATTCAGTAACCGAGTCTTGTAGATACGATGCAGAAAGCGGAAGAGGTATTCTCAAAGCACTTAAGGAGGATATTTCAAAAGAATATCTTACTAAATTCAAGAATTTAGTAACTGCAAACATTTTTTCTGATTTCATAAGCATGGCTGAATATTTACTTTCAGAAAAATATAAAGATGCGGCAGCGGTTATAATGGGAAGCGTTCTTGAAGAACATTTACGGAATTTGTGTCAGAATAGAGGTGTTCCTATAACGATCATGTCTGGTGGTAAATCCATTCCTAAAAAAGCGGATGCCATGAATGCTGACCTTGCAAAAGCGGGTGCGTACAATAATTTAGAAATGAAAAGTATTACTGCTTGGTTAGATCTTCGTAACAAAGCTGCGCATGGAAAGTATACTGAATATGTTCAGGCGCAAGTTGAATTATTAATAAATGGTGTTTCGGATTTCATAAATAGGATTCCTGCCTAATCTGATGTCCGACTACCGTGAAAATCTGGGGACACCATACTAATTTACTTTTATTTTTTTGTACTCTTTCTTTGGCCGTCCCACTAGTTTAGAATTCTACTGAATCTCTGCTCCAATTTCATGACAAAATCTGCATTTATCAGTCCAACGTTTTTATCGCCCGCACTGGCCATTCGATGGGTTCGTTCCCGCTTTAAGGCAAAATCGCGAAGCGATATAATTTCAAAAATATATTTGCAGCAAGCTCGTTTGCGGAAGAATATATTTTGAAATTATACAATCACTGCAAAGGGATGCCTTAAAGAAAATGAGCAGCGTTCTGAATTAGCGTTTTAAGGCAACGCCTGTATAGGCGAAAAATTAAAATGCAAACTCGGTTGAAGTTCACTTCAAAGAGAGTTTGCTTTTAATTTTTTAAGTGTTCGCAGAACACGCCTTGAAGCGAAATCTTCGTGTTGTTTCGTGTTTATTCGTGGTGAAAAACAGCGTAATCTGCGTCTGAAATATTTCGTGTATCTTCGTGTCGAAGCGTAGCGAAGATTCGTGGTTAAAATATTAAAAAGTTTTTGTGTCTTAGTGCCTTCGCTGGAGTGAAGCGAAAGCCCCCGATTCTTCAGGAATTTTATTCTTTCAATCCCCCTTGTGGGACTCGAAATAAAATTCGGAGGGGGTGGCTATTTAATAATTCACGCAAGCCCACAAAACCCACTTTTCAAAATTCGCGCACGTTTTTTTATTTTCGCGCATTTTTTTTTAAAATCGATGCAAGTTATTTGATTTTTTATTTTCCCTGAAAAAATCACCCCTCATTATTTCTCTGAAAACAAAGTGTTTTTAAAATAAGCGCAGGCGACCTTTTCGAAAAATCACGAAAAAACCGAAAAAAACCGGAATTTTTCCGATTTTTCTATGAAAAAGTCTCCAAAAACTCTGAAAAAGTCCCGATTTTACCCCCATTTTTTGACCAGCTTGCGCAAATTTGCAGATTGCTTGCGCGGAAATGTGCCCATAACTGAAGGAGTCCCATCAATTATTAATTGAACAAACCCAAAGCAAAAGCCCTATAAAAAGTGCATTTCTTTTTTGTTGACGTATTATATTATGTAAAGTAAAGTAGTTATTGTATTTAGCGAATTATTTTGTAGAGTTTAATAGTAAAAGAATCGTAAACGGCCGATGTTAAGCCGACGAAAAATAATAAAAATCATTATAAATCAGGGGAAATGCAGGTTTTACAAGAAATTGTATATGCAAGTTCAGCAGTCCTGTTCTACAGGCTCAAACCATTACGCAATCTTATTGTTTAAGGAGATAGTGATTTGGAAACTAAAATTATCGGCAAACATTTCACAATAACGGACGCAATCAGGGACAGAATTGAAGATAAAGTGGCCGGACTACCAAAATTCTACAGCAGTTTACTCGATGTAGAAGTGATAGTCGAAAGCGGAAAAGACGGACAGCAGAGTAGTGTGGAAGTAATCGCAAGGGGTAGGCATAATCATACGTTTATAGGAAAAGAAAATGGACAGGATATGTACGCCTGTGTAGATTCAGCCGTGAAAAAGGTCGAAAGACAACTGGTTAAGGTCAAAGAAAAAGAACGCGACAATAAGCAGCACGGCGAAGTTCAATAAACATAAATGTTTATTGTTTTGAAGTTCAGGGAGCAAAATAAATGAAAATTGCAGATGTAATTAGTTCTAAAGCCATTATTCCAAGACTGGAAGGCGTTAAGCGAGACGACGCCATAAAAGAACTAATCGCTATTCTCGAAAAGACAGGAAAACTTAGTGCGGAAAATTCGGCTGAAATCGCAAAAGCCGTGATCAAAAGAGAAAATGAAGCCAGCACCGGTATCGGCAAAGGCGTGGCAGTGCCGCACATCAGGCATAAGCTGGTAAAGAAAATTGTAGCCGCTATCGGTATCAGCTCACGTGGAATCGATTTTTCAGCTTTGGATAAGCAGCCTGTGTACACGATTATTCTGCTGCTTAGTCCTGTTGATGGTGATCAGCACCTTCAGGCGATGGAATCGATTTTCGAGCATCTGCAAAATGATAATTTCAGAAAGTTTCTTAGACAATCTGAAACAGTTGATCAGATTAAAGAATTGCTCGTTGAAGCAGACCAGAATCCTTCCTGGTAATTGAATTTTAAATCGTTGTTAGTGTATGAAAAAGAATTTAAACTTGGCAGGAGGCCGATTTAATTGGCTGAAGTCAGTCAAATAGAGGTTCAGGTAAAAAACGCAAATGGGATGCATATGCGGCCTGCGATGCAGTTCGTAGATGTTGCGAGCAGATTTGCGAGTAAGATCAGCGTCAGCAATGAGAAATTGACCGTTGACGGCAAGAGCATTATGCATATGGCGATGCTTGCGGCTGTCGCGGGTTCCAAGCTGAAAATCAAAGCGGAGGGAAACGACGCTAAAGCGGCAACTGCTGCTTTGAAAGAACTTGTAGAAGACAGGATGTTCGATGAGCCTGCGTGGGTTCCAAAAGCATAACGCAGGGCTTCGGGAAATAAGATATGGAAATTAAAAAAGGTATAGCGGTATCGCCGGGTATAGCGATTGCTAAATCCCTGGTTATTGATTCGGAAGATTACCGAATACCAAGAAGGTCTATCCTTCCATCGGCGAAAGTCGCTGAAGTTAAACGGGTTCGCGACGCTTTCAAAAATGCGATTGCGGAACTTGAGGACATTCATTCCGAAAAAGATTTCGAAGGCGAAAGAATCAAAGATATTTTCGCTGTTCACCTTCGCTTTTTAAAAGACAAAAACTTACGCAAAAAAATCACCGATCTTGTCTATAATGATCTATTGACGGCAGAGTACGCAATCTCGACAACATTGCGCGAGGTTGCCAATCACTTCGCAAGCGTTCAGGATAAATATATCAGCGAACGCGCGGCCGATATTTACGATATTGAAAAACGTCTGCTGCGGCAAATGCTTGGTGAAAAACGGCACGATATTGCCAGTATAACCGATGAAGTTGTGATCGTAGCACACGAACTTAGCCCGACACAAACGGCAGGTTTTGATAAAAAATATATTCGAGGTTTCGCTACCGATGCAGGCGGCAGAACGAGCCATACTGCTATTGTGGCGCGTTCTATGGGTATTCCGGCGGTTGTAGGTCTCGAAGATGTAACAAGCAATGTTGCGCCGATGGCGACGGTTATTATCGACGGCAACAGAGGCGTTGTAATCATCGATCCCGATGAGACAACGCTGAAACAATATACAGAATTCGCGCTTGAGTTCGAGAGATTGGAACGTGAGCTTGATACGCTGCGCGATATGGACGCGATTACGCGAGACGGCGTTACGGTCGAGCTTTACGGCAATATCGAATTTCCAAACGAAGCGGAGATGGTGCTTGATAAGGGCGGGCACGGGATTGGGCTTTATCGTACCGAGTTCCTGTATCTTTACAGCGAAATGGAACCAACCGAAGACGACCATTACAAAGCGTACCGTGAAGTTTTGAGAGTTACCGGAAATTTGCCGGTGATTATCAGGACGATGGATTTGGGCGCGGATAAATTTACGCAAAGCAAAAGATTCGTACGTGAATCAAATCCGTTTTTGGGATTGCGTTCGATAAGGTTCTGTCTGCAAAATCTTGTTTTGTTTAAAACGCAGTTACGCGCGATTTTACGGGCATCTGTCGAGGGCAATATCCGTATTATGTTCCCGCTTATAAGCAGTCTGCACGAACTGCGGCAGGCGAAAATGATTTTGCGCGATGTGATGGAAGACCTTGACGAAGACAAAATAAAATATAATCCGAATGTTCCGGTCGGCATAATGATCGAAACGCCTTCAGCGGCGTTGACCGCATCGATCCTTGCCAATGAGAGCGATTTCTTCAGTATCGGAACAAACGATTTGATACAATATACGCTGGCGGTCGACAGAGGCAACGAGAGGGTATCGACGTTGTATTCAGGCGCCGACCCTGCGGTAATAAAATTAATGCGGAGCGTTATGCACGACGCAAATAAAGCGAAAATTAACGCCAGTATCTGCGGCGAAATGGCATCTGACCCTGAATTTATTATGCTGCTGCTCGGTCTTGGATACAGGACTTTTTCGCTTGCTCCGCCAATGATACCAGAAATTAAAAAACTTATCCGGTCTGTTACGATCGAATCGTGCAACTCCATCGCGAGAAAAGTGCTGATGATGAACTCTGAAAGAGAAGTGATCAATTATCTTCGCAGCGCGGCGATGAAAGTTTTGCCGGAAGTATTCTAAAGAAACTAAAAAACTTAAAGTTTAAAACGAAAAACTTTGGTATCTGCTGACGCAGATGCTTTAATAAAATTGTTAAAACGAAATTCGGAGAATTGAAGATAGAACAAAATGTTCAAACTTTGGCAGGAAGATACAGCGTACAAGGGAATGTAAGGTTTTTGTCGCATCAGGAAGCATTCAGGACTATTGGCAGGTCGCTTATCCGCAGCGGAATCAATCTGCTTTACAGTCAGGGGTTTAATCCACATCTTAAACTGTCTTTACCGCTGCCCAAAAGCGTCGGGTTAGAATCAGAAGACGAGCTTTTCTACGCGCAGATCGCGGACGAAAAATTAACAGACAAAGAAATTTATAAAAGTATAGCCGCGCAATTACCACAAGGCTTTTCATTGATCGAACTTGCTATCCACAACGGCAGGAAAAGTTTCAGAGCATTGGACGCGGAATACGAAATTCAAATGAGTGAGAGTGAAATTGAAAACGTTGCGGCTGTGATTGACGACCTTAACAGGAAAATCGCGGCCGGTGAAAAAATAATAATTGAAAGAAAAGTTGACGAAGAGGGAAGAGCCAAGACAGTTGATGTCGGGCAATTTCTCAAATCATTCGAGAAAACACAGAAAGGAGTTAAGGTTGTTTGTTTTATCACGGACAGGGGAACTGTTCGTCTTGATGAGATAATCAAACTTCTGGGGCTTGGTTTTGAAAGGCTGGGCATCTCGATAACAAGAAAAAAAGTCAACTGGGAAATGTATTAAGGACAAATAGTATGGCAAGTGAAATGATCATTAATGTAACCGAGGCAGAGGAGAGCAGGATTGCTATCGTTGATAACGGCAGTCTGGAAGAACTTTATATTGAGCGGGTATCGGGAGGAGGCCACGTAGGAAATATTTACAAGGGCGTCGTTGTAAATGTAGAGCCTGCGATCCAGGCGGCGTTTATAGATTTCGGCGTTGTGAAAAACGGATTTCTGCATATCAGTGATTTGCATCCGAAATATTTTATGCGCAAAGGCGAAGATTTTACCGAACACATCGGCAAACGGCAGGCATTGAGAGATAGGCCGCCGATTCAGCAATGCCTAAAAAGAGGGCAGAACCTTATTGTGCAGGTTACGAAAGAAGGCATAAATACAAAAGGGCCGACGCTTTCGACGTATCTTTCGCTGCCGGGCAAATACGTGGTTATGATGCCGTGGATGCACAATCTAGGCGTTTCGCAAAAAATTGAAGATGAACAGGAACGCGCAAGACTGCGTGCGATTCTGGATGAACTTCAAGTGCCGGAGAAAACGGGATTTATTCTGCGAACAGCAAGCGAAGGCTGCTCAAAGAAAGAGATACAGAGAGATATTGAGTATATCGGCAGACTGTGGAATGCGATACAAAAACGTATCGACAGTGAACAGGCTCCGTCAGAACTTTATAAAGAATCTGATCTTGTGATTAGGACGGTGCGAGATATTTTCAATCCCGATATAAGCAAGATCGTCTGTGACAGCGAATCTGTCTGCAAGCGAATCAGGGATTTCCTGAAAATCGTTCAGCCGAGAATGATCAAGCGGGTAAGTTATTATGACGGCAAGGTTCCGCTTTTCCACAGATACAAACTCGAAGATGAAATAAAAAAAATAAATACCAAACGAGTCGATCTGAAAATCGGCGGCTCGATAATAATCGAACAAACCGAAGCTCTTGTCGCGATAGATGTAAACAGCGGCAAATTCACAAAGCACGAAAACGCTGAACAAACGGCTCTTAAAATCAATATGGAAGCGGCAAAAGAAATCGCGCGTCAGCTTCGGCTTAGAGATTTGGGCGGTTTGATCATCTGCGATTTCATCGATATGCGCGATTCTAAAAACAGAAGGGAAGTTGAAAAGACTTTCCGCAATGCTCTGGAAAAAGACAGGGCACGCAGCAGAATTTTGAAAATCAGCGCGTTCGGTATTATCGAAATGACGCGTCAGAGATTCAAGCCGAGTCTGCAGCTTACTAATTATTTGAGATGTCCTCATTGCGGCGGAACCGGAATGATCAAAAATCCGGCATCGGCGGCTATCGAAGTCATACGTATACTCAACGCGGCGGCGGCAAGGAAGGAAATCAAGAAAGTTGTGCTATCGGCTCCGCCGGCACTTGCTGATTTTCTGCTGAATCAAAGAAGAGCGGCGATAGCTAAAATCGAAACGGTCGCACAAATACACATTTTTATCAAACCTGATGAAACTTGCTCTGCTGAACAATATAATGTATTATGTTATGACGAACGCGAAGGCGTGGTAAAATTTTAGAACATAGAACTTAGAACTTAGAATATAGAATGGGTTCAGAAGGCAGAATTGGAAATGGAATTTGATCTCGAATACGCAGCGCAGGTTATAAACGCAGAAGCGAGCGGCGTTGCGAAAATGACTGAATTGGTTAATGCGAACTTCAAAGCCGCGGCGGAAATGATGTATTCCTGCAAAGGCTCTGTTATCGTTACTGGAATGGGAAAAGCCGGTATTGTAGGCCAGAAAATAAGCGCGACAATGGCATCAACAGGTACGCCTAGTCATTTTTTGCATCCTGCTGAAGCGGTGCATGGTGATTCGGGAAGATTACGCAAAAACGATGTTGTTTTGGCATTGAGCTACGGCGGTGAAACCGATGAAATTCTGCGGCTGATAAATATTGTCAAGCAACTCGAAATAAAAATTATTTCCATCACGGGCAATGATAAATCCAGAATGGCGAAATACAGCGATATTGTTTTGTGTATGGGTAAACTTGAAGAGGCTTG
>MHYA01000120.1:15473-18413 GCA_001825675.1 Planctomycetes bacterium GWF2_42_9
GAGCGTTTCGACAACCTGTATGCTTGCCGTCGGCGACGCGTTGGCACTGATGATAATGAAAGCCAGGGATTTTGGTGTTGAAGAGTACGCCAGATTTCATCCGGGCGGTTCGCTTGGCGCCAAACTCATCACGGTCGAGCAGTCGATGATGTTCCAGCCGAATGAAAAACTTCCAATCGCGGCTGTTACCGATTCCGTTCGTGAGATGCTCAATAAAAATAATGAACTGAAAAGACACGGCGCGGTAATGATTGTCGATGGATGCGGGAAATTGATCGGCATTATTACTGATGCGGATTTGCGAAGGCTAATGGCGAAAAACGGCCAAAATCTATTCGATTGCAAGGTTAAAGATATTATGACTCCTAACTGCAAGAGAATTAAGGTCAGTGCTCTTGCGGCAGAAGCGATGGCGATTTTTCATAAACATAGAATTGACGATCTGCCTGTTGTCGATGACGGCGACAAGCCGGTGGGTATGATCGACGTGCAGGATATTGTTTCCCTCAAGATTGTGGGTTAGTTATGACGCAAATAAATAAGATGGAACTTAAACAAATCAAACTCCTTGCGATGGATGTTGATGGCGTTTTGACTGATGGTACGATCACTGTTTGCTCCGACGGCACAGAATCAAAAAGCTTCCATTTACTCGACGGCCATGGTATAAGAATGTGGCAAAGGGCCGGTCTTCGCACTGCCTTAATAAGCGGCAGGCAAAGCGAGGTTACCAAAAAAAGAGCAGATGAACTTAATATAGAATTTTTGTATCAGCCTTGTCAGCAAAAACTTGTATGCTTTGAAAAGCTGCTTTCCGATAGCGGGCTGGACGCTAAAAATATCGCGTATGTCGGCGATGATTTGCTCGATTTGCCGATAGTAAGACGCGCAGGCTTCGGGGTTGCGGTCGCAAATGCGGTGGATGAATTGAAAAATGCGGCTCATTATGTAACTTCGAGAACGGGCGGCAAAGGCGCTGTCCGCGAGGTAATCGAATATATACTTAAAAATACGGGCCAATGGGATGCCCTGATGGAACGGTATCTTGTATGATTGACCGCCGGAAACTAAAAATCTGGGCAATATCAACCTGCGTTGTGCTGGTCGTGTTCTTTTTTTATAAAATGTTCGGCGGCACAGGCAGCGTCAAGGTAAACGAGGTAAATTATAACAATGCCAACGATTCCAATATGTTTTCAGGCGATCCGAATGCAGCGGGGAGAATCGGCCCTACATTAGTAGAAGGTATTCAGGAAGCAAGGTTTGAAAAATATAACGAAAAAACGAGAAAATTAGAGAGAGTAATCGGCTTCCAAAAAGTTTTGCATAAAAGCGGGGATGACTGGGAACTTGATAAACCTTTTATGAGCGTTTATCAGGAAAACATGCGATGCGATATTACCGCCGACAAAGGCTTAGTACAGGTTGAGAATTTGCAGGGTGCAAATCCGCAGCCGAAAGAAGCAATTTTAAAAGGCAATGTAGTTGTTCATATTCTCGGTCAGGGGAAACGTTCCGACAGTTTTATATATTTGAATGAAGTTGCTTATGACAGCGACCGTTCACGGCTTTGGTCGAAAGATGATGTAAATTTCGTATCGGCGGAAGCGAACCTTTTGGGAAAAGGTTTGGAGATTGTTTATAACAGCAATACGAGCCGAATGGAATTTATGAAAATCAAAACGGTCGATTATTTAAATATAATGGAACCGTCAAATGAGCAGCCGGTAAAGGAAGATGCTAAAAACGAACCGAATAAACCGGCGGCATCGGGCAGTGCTGTTGCATCTGCTGATAAAGCAGTAGATAAGGCAGAAGATGACGAGGAAGAGAAAAAGCCTAAACAAAAAGATGAAGATTACCGCTGCATATTCAGGGATAATGTGCGAATTGAATACGAAGAAGAAGTCGTGATGGCGGAGGAAATTTGCGTCTCGAATTTGATGATGTCGCAGGGTAAAGATAAAAAGCAGCAGATAAAAACTAAAAAATCAAAAAATGCTGATGTGAATTCTAATGCAGATACAAAAATTGCAAAATCAGAGACTGTAAAATCTGAAATTGCAAAGACTGATAAACCCAAGAAAACAAAATCAAAAATTAAATACGTTAAAGATGGCGTGCTGGCTACGGTTAAATGCGATGGGCCAATGATAATTAGGCCTGTTGACGCTAAAGAATACGAAGACTGGAATCCAAAAAAGTTTAAAAGTTTTAATGACTTCGATGATAAAACTCTAACATCGCTTGGCGAGCGTAATTTGCTTATAGCCGAAACGATAGATTATAATGCCGCAAATGACGTTGCCTTGACAAACGGCAAAGTTGAACTTGTTTTCTACCCGCAGGTTAATGCTAATTCCGGTAAGCAGAACCTGCCGTTTGTTATTAGTGCGCAGGATGGCGCTCGATTCTCAATACCTGATATGCAGGCAGTATTTTATAAAGATGTTAAAGGCAGGTATATCAACCAGACAGTTAACTATGACGAAGAGAATATTTTTTATGGCAATCAGTTAATCGCAGATTTCAAGGAAAAGACGGACAGCAATGATACGATGGCTTCGTCTGATATTTCGCATATAACGATTTTGGGGCCGAATGTCAGACTGGAATCTGTACGCTCAAAAGATGATACAAAGCTTAGCCACGTAAGGCTCAAATCCGAACAGATAGATTATGAGCGTTCGACACAGGAAATCATAGCAGACGGCAAAGGCACGATAGAATACGGCAATACCGCTAAACTTTCGCGTGAAACAACAACCAAGCAAACCAAACTCGATAAACCATGCTTTACGCTTGTCGAAGGGTTTACAAAACTTGTTTGGAATACAAAATCGATGCACATTCGGGCGACGAGCGAAGATACCGCGGGCATTCACATTGGTTATTTGCCTGTTGAAGACAATGGTTACGGACCAAAAACTACAATCGATA
>MHYA01000120.1:18501-23528 GCA_001825675.1 Planctomycetes bacterium GWF2_42_9
TAGATTATAATGAAACACCGTTGGGTAAAAACCAGCTTACGAAACTTGTCGCAAGCGGCGGGATCGTTTATCAGGAAAACGGCGGCAACGAATTCGCGGGCGATATACTTAATTTCAACGCTACAGACAACTATATGACAATTTCAGGCAAGCCTGATATGCCATGTATGCTCAATGGAGTGTTTGTTAAGGGTATAGAATATGATATTAATTCGGGTGAAGCAAGGCCGTCGGAACAAGTTGGCGTAGGCATTATGCCGGTCAAAGAATAATCATTTCTCGATGGAAAATACTAGTTTTGTTCCACGGGGATTTAATGTTTGACATATTTTCTAATTTAGCTAAACTATCGGGTCTTTATTGGGTAACAAATTTTAATTTATCCATACTGAATAAGAATTGGTTCCTTTATACAAGGAGGTAAAATTGGCTTTTAACTGTGTAGTAACAATAAAGCAAGTGCCTGACACAAAAAGAATCACAGGCCAGGCGATGAACGATGACGGCACCGTCAACAGAGGCGCGCTGCCGGCCGTTTTCAACCCGGAAGACCTTAACGCTCTTGAACTCGCACTTGATATTAAAGACAAATTCGGCGGCAAAGTTACCGTAATCACAATGGGACTGCCGGCGGCAAGCGAAGTTTTGCGTCAGGCTATTTACCGCGGCGCAGATGAAGCGATCCTTGTAACAGACCGCAGAGCGGGTGCAAGCGATACTTTGGCGACAAGCTATATTTTAAGCTGTGCTGTAAAGAAACTGAATTACGATATCGTACTTTGCGGCAGACAGGCTATCGACGGCGATACCGCACAGGTTGGGCCGCAGCTTGCTGAAAAGTTAGGCATTCCACAGGTTACTTACGTTGAAGAACTTTTGACGGTCGAAGATCACCACATAACAGCACGAAGAAATATCGGCAACGGCTGGCAGGAAGTAAAATGCAAATTGCCTTTGCTGATGACTGTTGTAGATGAAGCAAACGAGCCGAGAGTACCCGGTGCGAAACGTTTGATGAAATACAAAAAAGCAAAAACTGCGATTGAAATCCAGACGCAGCTTAAAAAAGAAAATCCAACTGCAAGCGATGCTGAAGTAAAACAGATTGCTGATACGAAAATAAAAGAGCTTGAGGAAAAAGGACTGCTGATCAAACAGTGGGACCTCGATCAGATCAATGCGGATTTGCAGTGGTGCGGCAGAGACGGTTCGCCGACAAAAGTACACCGCATTCAAAGCGTTGTTCTTACGGCTCGCGAAAGCAAAACTGTCGAAGCCACAGACAACGGCATAACGGATATGATTCGTGAATTAATTACAGATAAGACTATTAGTTAATATTCAGGATGAAAATATGATTTCAGTCAATCCCAAAGGCGAAGTATGGGTTTTTGCCGAACAACACGAAGGCAAAATTGAGGATATCGCGCTTGAACTGCTCGGCAGAGCAAGGATGCTTGGCGATAAACTCGGCGTTAAAGTCGGCGCGGTTCTCATCGGCGACCAGATTAAATCTCTTGCTGAAAAGCTCTTTCATTATGGCGCGGATAACGTTTACGTTCTTGAGAATCCGCTGCTTGAGCATTATCAGACAAACAGCTACAGCAAAGTAATTTGCGATCTGATTCATAAATATGAGCCGCAGATTATGATTTACGGCGCATCGGCGTGCGGCAGAGATTTGGCTCCGCGTGTCGCAAGCACGATAAAAGCCGGTCTGACAGCCGATTGTACAGATTTGCAAATCGGCGATCACGAAAATAAGTCGGAAGGCAAAGTTCACAAAAATCTTCTACTTCAAATTCGCCCGGCATTTGGCGGTAACATTATCGCGACAATTATTAATTATGACCGCTGGCCGCAGATGGCGACAGTTCGCGAAGGCGTTATGCCGATGCCGACTCCTGATGCGAAAAGAAAAGGTCAGGTTATCGCTGAAAAAATTACAATGCAGAAAACAGAACTGCCGATTGAAATTCTCTGCGAACATAAACGCGAAAAGAAAGTCAATCTCAAGGCTTCGCGAATCGTTGTCGCAGGCGGGGCAGGTGTCGGCAGCAAAGATAATTTCAAACTCGTTTGGGAATTGGCAAACGCACTTGGCGCAGCACCTGGCGCAACAAGAGCGGCAGTTGACCTTGGCTTCATTGATCGCGATCATCAAATAGGTCAGACCGGCACAACTGTTCGGCCAAGCCTTTATATCGCTATCGGAATCAGCGGTGCAATTCAGCACCAGGCGGGTATGAGTGATAGTCAGAAGATTATTGCGATCAATAATGACCCGACTGCGCCGATTTTCGATGTAGCGCATTATAAAATTGTTGGCGACCTTAATGACGTGATTCCAAAAATGATCAAGGCTATTAAAGCTAGAGTGTAACACCCGAGCATTTAATATTTAGAATGGATTTAAAATATGGCAAATTTTTACAAAGATAACGAAGATATTCAGTTTTTGTTCAAGCATATGGACCTTGCGGGCGTAGCGAGAGCTGTCGAAGAGGGTTTCAAATTCGCAAAGGATTTCGATTTCGCACCCTCAAACGCGACTGAAGCAATCGAAAATTATGAACTTGTAGTCGACGCGATCGGTAAATTGAGCGGCGATTTTATCTGGCCGAGAAGCGAAAGCATCGACAGACAGGGCAGTCATCTTGGTGAAGACGGCAAAGTAAGTTATGCTGACGGAATAAGAGAATCGCTCGATATGCTCGCAAAAGCAAATGTTATGGGTTTCACATTGCCGCATCGTTTCGGCGGTTTGAATTTCCCAAACCTTGTTTATTCGATGGCGATTGAAATCGTTTCCCGCGCGGACGCATCGCTGATGAATATTTTCGGATTGCAGGGTATTGCCGAGACAATCAACTATTTCGCGTCGGAAGAAATCAAGCAGAAATATCTGCACGATTTCGCAGCGGGTAAAGTTACCGGCGCTATGGTTCTTACCGAGCCGGACGCAGGCAGCGATTTGCAGAGCTGCAAACTGAAAGCATTCCAGGGCGATGACGGCCAATGGTATCTGCACGGCGTAAAAAGATTTATTACAAACGGCTGCGGCGAAGTTCTGCTTGTTCTTGCAAGAAGCGAACCAGATAGATCAGGCGGTCTTGGTTTGAGCCTTTTTGTTTGCGATCGCGGGCCGACGGTTCATGTTCGCAGAATTGAAGATAAACTTGGTATCCACGGCTCACCGACTTGCGAGCTGTTCTTTGATAACACGCCTTGCGAACTTATCGGCGAAAGAAAACGCGGACTTGCTCCTTATGTTATGAGCCTTATGAACGGCGCAAGAATTGGTATATCAGGACAATCGCTTGGTATCGCTGAAGCAGCTTATAGAATCGCACGAGATTATGCTGCCAGCAGAAAACAATTCGGCGGAGCAATCGAAAAATTGCCTGCTGTACGCGATTTGGTAATCGATATGAAAATTGAAGTCGAAACCGCACGTACACTGCTTTATGAAACAAGCAGAGTCGTCGATTTCGATATTTATTATACAAAGATGCTTGAGATCAATCCTCCAACAGAGAAAGAGGAATTGAAGAAAGCAAAAGACGCTTCGAGACGTTACGGAAGATACGCCGGAATGCTCACCCCGATGACGAAATACTACAGCTCGGAAATGTGCAATAGAGTTACGTATAATTCAATTCAGATTCTTGGCGGCAGCGGTTTTATGCGTGATTATCCTTGCGAAAGACTCGCAAGAGACGCAAGAATTACAACGATTTACGAAGGCACAAGCCAGTTGCAGGTTGTTGCGGCAGTTCGCGGCGTTTGCAGCGGTACATGCGAAAAGTATCTCGAAGAACTCGCGGCAAAACAATTCGAACCACAGGTTCAGGACTTGATCGCGATTCTCAAAGAGAACACACAACTTATGTTCAAAGCCGTTGCATATATTAAGGACAAAGGCGTTGAGTATATGGATCTGCACGGCAGGGAACTTGTCGATGTCGCTATCGCGATTATTTGCGGATACCTGTTCTGTGATCAGGCAAGCAGTAAAGTTGATGTCGATTTTGAAACGCCGAAAGGTGATGACGGGCAAAATAAGATCAGTATGAAAAAACGCAAGGAAATGATCGCCCGCCGTTATATAACGAAAAACGCTCCATTGATTAAATCTCTCGTTGAGTCCATTATGAGCGGCAATGTATCATCGCTTGAGCAGTATGATGCTCTTGCAGGGGCTGTCCCAACGGAGAAATAGTCGTGGTTAATATCGTTATATTTGATTTTGACGGAGTCATATCAGACTCTGAGCCGTTGCATTTTATTGCAACTAATAAGGTCTTGGAGCAGTTCGGCATCCAATTGGACAAAGACCAGTATTTTGCTGATTTTCTGGGCTTTACTGATGCCGCTTTGTTTCAGTCGGTGGCAAAAACATTCGAAACGAACTTCAATAATAAGCCTATTGAAAACCTTATTGAGGAAAAGGGCATTTATTTCGAGGAAATTATCCGCAAGGCCGACCATTTGATCGAAGGCATTCCTCAATTTATCAAGATGCTCAAAAACGGCGGCGTGAAAATCGGGATTTATTCCGGCGCTTCAAGGGATGACATCGAGTTGATGCTTGAGAATTCAGGTTTCGACACTTATTTTGATACAATAGTTTGCGCCGATGATGTGGAAAAAGGAAAGCCAGACCCGGAAGGGTATTTGAAGGCTTTGGAATTAATAAACAAAAAATACAATTCGCAGATTCCTGCAAGTCAATGCATCGTTATTGAAGATTCGCAGTGGGGCATTATCGCAGCGAAAAAAGCGGGTATGCGAATCATCGGCATCACAAACAGCTATCCTGCCAACGAACTGGAAGAAGCGGATTTGATTATTGATTCTGTGAGCGATTTAAAAATCAGCGATTTGAACAGGCTTTGCGAATAATTATAAAGACTCAATTATTTTCTGCACAGTTTCGGCATCCGTATTTATTTCCAGAAAAGATTTGCTCCAGATGCTTCCTGTCAGAAAACTAATAATGATATTGGTCTGCTGCTCGAGGGTAA
>MHYA01000120.1:23539-34898 GCA_001825675.1 Planctomycetes bacterium GWF2_42_9
CACTCAATAATTAATTGGCGATACTGATCGATATACCAATCCCAAAAGACATTCATTTGTTCAGCAAGTTTTTTTTCGTAACTAAGCCGGAGCATTAAAATGCTGTTGAGCCATTGGCTGTTTTCATTTAATGTAAGAATTTGTGTGATGAAGCTTTTCAGTTTTTCAAGAGGATTTAAACTTTTATCAAGGCTATTTATAACTTCCTGATTTTCAGCTTTTACAATATCAATGATTTCTTCGCAGATGGATTCTTTTGTTTCAAAATAATGATAAAATGCGCCTTTAGTGATTCCTGATGATGTTATGATGTCCTCGATCGATGTTTGGGCGAAACCGTAATTGCTGAAAAGCATTTTCGCGGATGAGATTATTTGCTCTCGCGTTGTTTTGCCTGCGGTCACCTGAGACACCCTTTCAACATTTGCTCAATCAATGAATTTTTGTTGTTTTCTATCCATTGGCATTTGCGGTGAATCATTTTCAGAAAATCTACGCCGGAGAAATTGGAAAAATTACCTGTTGCCGCGATAGGTAAAACAGCCTCTGCGATAAGCGTTTCAATCATTAAATCCGGCAGCGATTTAAGTTCGTTTTCAGTGATTGCGTTGCCTTTGCAATAGCCGCTGATGAAAGCAGAGAATTTCGCTTCGTCTAAATAATCAGGCCAATCGGAAGGGTCGGGACGGCCGGCGGTAATTGAAAATTGCAGGGCGCCATTTGCGATATCAGTTGTAAAAGGCGCGATATTTAGCGAATCAAAATCGAAGACGGCAGATATTTTGCTGCCTGAAAAAAGCATATTCCCGGGATGCCAATCGCCGTGGACAATTCCAGAAGGCCAAAAATCAAAACCAAACTGATTTACATTTACGCTGGATTGATTGTACATCGTCAACAAATGCGATGCGGTCTTTTCAGGATTCTGCTGCTTGTGGTCGTGGCTGATTTTTTTCAAATGGTCGCGAACCGATTTGCTGTCGTGAAAACTATTTCTTTGCGAGGTCGAAGAAAATGTGCGGCCTTTTAAAAAAGTATGAAATTGTGCCAGTGTTAAACCGGCGTTTTCAACTAATTCCGGCTGGCCGTTGAATCTTATTCCAGCAGCGAAATCGAAAAGTTCGTAGATGTGGCCTTCAATTTCCAAAAATGTGTTGTTGCCGTCTTTTGTGGGGATAAATTTGGAAACGGGAAATTGTTTTTCATAGAGCAGATTTTGAACGGCATGAGCGAATTCGATTCTGCCGCGGATTTCTTTGCCTTTAGCTCTTCGTTTAAGAAAGTAACGGCCTTTATCTGAAACGATGATTTGTTTTGGTGCACGTCTGCTTCCGGCGACAAGCGGCTTGATCTGTTGAATGATGCCGATGTCGTAGTGGCTCAAAACGAGTGCGAGTTCCTGTGCAGTAAAATGAGCACCGCCTTTAGACATATTTTCTCCGAAAAAGACGATTCAGGCTGACAATATAATCCGTTAGTAAGTGCATTTAGTCAAACAATTATTTCGATGCAAAAAGGAATGCGACAAGCAGAAGCAGTACAGCGATTATTGAGCCGAGAATTACACAAACAACCTTATATCTGCTTAATGTTGCCTGCTGTGCCTCCTGGTCAAATTCTTCAGCGGTTTCAATCGATTGGCCGTCCTGGAGCTGCTGAAGGTCCTGAATATTGAATTTTCTTCTCGCGGCCAACGGCGGCTCACCCCTGCGAACAGCTTCAAGGTCTGTCATAAGTTCTTCCGCTGACGCATATCTATCATTCTTGTTTTTCTCAAGCATCATTTCGATAAGTTCCGAACAGCCTGCGGAAAGGGCGGTATTAATATGATCGGGGGGTATCAAGGGTTCTTTAAGATGCTTACGCATAACTTCGGATGGCGTTGTCGCTTCAAACGGGACTCGGCCTGTAACCATATGATACAAGGTTGCGCCAAGTGAATAAATATCGCATCTGCCGTCGATATCGATCTCGCCTCTGATTTGTTCTGGTGAAATATAATAGGGCGTACCAAATGCTTTGCCGGCTTCGCTTTTCGCCAATTCGACATCGGCGGCGTCGCGGGCCAAACCAAGGTCTGCCAGCTTAACGATTCCGGCGCTATTAATCATAATATTTTTCGGCTTAACGTCACGGTGAATAAGGCCGCGGGCGTGAGCGTGTGCCAGTGCGCTGGCAACCTGCATTGTAATCGCTACGGCTTCCTGTTCAGTGAAAATTTTGCCTTTGGCGAGATCTTCATAGAGAGTTTTGCCTTCGACGTATTCCATAACGAAATAGTGGTATCCGCCGGCTTCACCAACGTCATAAGCTCCAACGATATTGTTATGGTTCAGTTTCGCAGCGGCTTTTCCTTCTTTGTAAAATCTCTTTACGTAATCAGGATTTTCGCTGAATCGGCGAGGTAGTATTTTTATAGCAACGATTCTATCAAGGCTGATTTGCTTGCCTTTATACACGATAGCCATTGCGCCTGCACCGAGTTTGCCCATAATTTTATAGCCTGGGATTTGCTCGGCGGCGTCTTTGCCTTCTTTTGTGCTTTCTTTTGAGACTTGCTTTACACGTTTCGCCTGATTTGCCGTGATGAAACGGTTAGACAACAACAACTGCTCAAGTGTGGCCGGATTTTCTTTGGCTCTGTCCTTGAGCTGTTTCTTGCAGTAGGCTAGTTCTTCTTCAGTGCAAAAGCCCTGATCTAAAACCAGCTTCCCAAAAATAGAATCGTAATTGGTTTCACTCATTATAATTACTTCTGCTTAATTGTCCTTAATTGTAGCAGGCTTTAGGGCCTATTATCGGGCCGAACAAGCCTTTGTCAAAGAAAAATTGACGTAAATCAGTGCATATATGGCACTTACCTGAATATAATCGGCGTTTTTGGTAACCTAATTTAGCAGCATTTTCGAGAAGACCCGTTGGGCCTTCCCTGAATAATACGTTAATAACATCCATTTTGCTCGGTTCAAATTTTCGCCATATTTCCTCTAACGGCTCTTTTTCGATGTTACCTATGATTATGCCGCTGCATGTTCCGCTGAATACATTGCCGTAGGGGTCGATATGAATACCTTTGGATGATAAAAAGGAATTGCCGCAGTTGAATTTTGATATTTCTTCGACTTCTTTGGTTGCGAAATAATCAACCAGTTTGCAGATAACTGCCTGGCCGTTGAATCGGCAGGGAAATTTTTTAATAGAGTCGATGAAAAGTTCCATTTTTGCATCTTCATCCATATTCATTACGTTTAAATCATTTGCCATATATTCCTGCCAGCGGACTAAAACCCTGTCTTTGCCCATAATTTCGGCCGCGGTATCGGCAAGCAATTTCACTTTTGAATACTCAACAAATTCGGCGTGGAAAGGGTCATAACTGATTTTTAATTTATGCACGTTGTGCGAATCGAGGAATTTGATCTTTTCAATTATATCCGCTTTATCATTTGCCCAGGATGCGTTTGTTTCTACGACGTCTACAGTACCCAGACCCAGTTCAAGGCCTCTATCGAGGATTTTCGCAAGGTGAGGCCAATATATAAATGGTTCGCCGCCAGTGATATGAATTTTGGCAGACGAGCCTGCAAGTTTAATAAGACTTTGCCAGGCGGAAATCGCGGTGTCGATTTTGATTAGACCTTCTTTGGCAGGACTGCACCGGTAGTAGCAAAAGCTGCACGCGGCAGTACATTTGTAGGTAAGCAGAATACCCATAGAGTTCCAAAGTTTGAATTTGGGCATTTCCGGGCTCACATTCTGGTTGTACAGATTATCAGCTAGGTTCAACATCTCTCTACATACGCTGAAAAACTTCCAGATGTCCGGTGGGCAAGGTATAATATGAAAAAAAATATGATAATTGCAAAAAAATATAATATAAATATAACTGTCTTGCGCCCGCCAGAGCAGTTTATTATAGGACACTTATCTTATAATACTTATCGGTTATGAAAGTGCAACTACATAATGAAAAAATTTTCCGCATCCCCCAATATCTTGGGGCTTTTAGTTATAGGGCGTTGTAAGTTCTTTTCTTTAATGGATTAAAGAAAATTAAAAAATGTTCCGATATTTAAATTAATACATTGAATAATTTAACATTCGGAGATTAAAAATGAGTAAGCGAGAAATAATAGATTTCATCTGTCAGATCAACAAGAGTGCAAAGCCAGAATTTCTCGCACGTTTTTCAATTACCGAACTTAGCACATATCTTGATCACCTTATGGAAATAGATATCAGAGATTTGGAAACTGTTGAAGCTTAACAGTTAATCCTAGCTAATAATAAATCAAATAGCCTATTCTTAAAAAAGATAAAAATAAGATAAGGCTATTTTTTTGCGCATTTAGTTTACTGTCGCAAATGTGAGTATTATTTTTTCGGCGTGGTAGGGCGGGAGATAATGTATAGAGCGGCGAGAGAATCGCTTATCGTAACCGCAAAGCCGAGGATCAAAGCGATTTTAGAAGGTATTTTATTCATTACCACAGAGGCGATATATAAAAAAACCAAAAACACCAAGACGGATGAAAATATCAGACTTGCCAGGATTATTTTAATTTTTTTATCCATTTCAACCGTTTTGCTGATTAGGGTCGGCCAGTTCTTCAGCTTTTCTAACTCTGCTAATTTCCGCGACAGAGTTAAGTTTAAATTGCAGCATTACGGGAGTTTTCCCAGAAGGCACGTTAAATATAAAGTTGATTTTTTTTGAGCCTGTCGGGAAATCACCGCCGGTTAATTTAATTTCCTCAAGCAATGGTTTTTCTTCAACACTGCCATCGTCTTTAAAATAGCCAATTGGATAAACAGTCTCACCCTGGCCTTTTAGGTTATCAGGCGTTTCGGTGCAAATCAAACGCACCTGGCCCATTGTGTAAGAAACAGTTCCATTTTCGACGACAAGCAAAGCGCCGCCATCTTTAATTTGTGAATTTCTTAGTTCGGTTTCTAGTATAACCGTTTTTGAGCCTGGAACGCGATTTTTTAGCGTTTCTGCAAATTTCTCCGAAGCATAATATGCTTTGCTGACGGTTAGGGCTTCATTGCCCGCGATGATTGAAGATGATTCATCGGAGATTGTGCGGTTAAGAGCTAGTTCATTTAGTAATTGAGGATGGAATACGGCCAGACTTTTCTTGCCTGCCATACTGCCTTTGCTGATAATAAAACTGAAACCAGTGGTAAAGCCGTCCGCGTTCAAGACCAGTGATTTGTCGGGCTGATCAGGACGAGCGTTTTTGTTCTCAATAGCAAAACGCTGATAAGGCCATTTTGAAGCCAAAGGCGAAAGATTAACGGCAATCAGTAAAACGCCAGCGAAAATCAGAGCTGATGGAATTGCGAGAATGCATCTGCCGACACGGTCGCCAAGATCACCGAAATACAATTCAAATGGTTCGAGCTTCTCTGAAATGATAAGAAGGACAATGAAAACAATAAAGAAAGTTAGAATTAAGGCGATTGTGAAAGCCCATTGTCCAATGTAATCGATGGTATAGGCCATTAGCACTCGTCCGAGCGCTTCAAAGAATGAAAGCGCGACAACAGAGGCGATCAAAGCACACATAAAGAAAGTAAAAGATTTCACAATGGAACCTTTTAAATAAAGGTAACCCATAGTAATAACAATAGCAGCGAATACGATTAGTTCAGCAATCATTTTTTCTCCGTTTGAGGCTGTGTAGGCGGTTGAGCGGGCGATGCGGGTTTCTTTGCAGGTTCAGCGGTAGAGAGAGCCCTGATCGCTTCGTTGATCGAAGTAACGCCTTGCGCGACTTTTCTGATAGCCTGTTCCTGCAGGTACAGCATTTTAGCGCGTCTGAAAATAGCGGCAATGTCGTTAATTGTTTTTGCCTGCAATAAAAGCTGTTTTATCTGATCATCAAATATAATTGTTTCAAAAATAGCTGTTCGGCCGTTGAAGCCAGTACCCTGACAGTTTGGACAAATTATTGGTTTGCCGCGTTTATCGTATGCCGTTTCGCCCGGTCGATAGAACGCAGTAATGTTATCAGATGGAATGTTGTGTTTGCGGAGCAACTCTTTATTTGGCTCGTAAGGCTGGCGGCATTGCTGGCAAAGTTTTCTTGTAAGTCTCTGATTTGTAATGCCAACGATATTGTTAATCGCCAGAGCCTTATCACCAACAAGAGCAATCCATTTTGCCAATGCGTCAATGGTGCTTACCGCTTCATAGGTTATGTACGTCGCTTTATTATCTTTAGTGAGCGAACAAGCGAGATTAGCGATTTCTTTATCATTGCCTTGTTCGACGCCGACAACATCTGGGCCGGTGCGAAGCATCGAATAGAATTTTTTAGCGTAGGTTGTTGTGCCAGTATCCGCAAGTGTAAAGTTGTGCTGCGTAACGTTCGGCAGTTCGCTTTCAGGATTTTTCTCAAGCACGTTGATGTTGTTCAGGAAAGGATCGATGTTGCGGATCATAGAATAGAAAGTGGTGGTTACGCCGCTTTTCTTTGTACCGGTGATTAAGAAAACGCCTCTTGGCCCTTTCGCAACAGCCTGTAATTTTTGAAGCTGATCGGGCATTAGGCCGATTTCATCGAGTTTTTTAAAACTGTATTCAGCGGTATAGCGGAGTCGAACCTGTTCGCCGACGGATGTTCCGGCTGTTGTTAATTCCCAGCCATAGGATTTGCCGTCTTTCTGCACTGTGAATCTGCCGGTTTGCGGTTTGCGATGTTCTTCTACTTCAAGGTCGGCAAGATTTTTCAGGTAGCGAATGAAATATTCAGTTTCTTCGCGGGTTCTCGGATTTTGTTTTTCGGTTACGCCATCAATAACATAATTGACGGCATATTGCTGATCCGCCGCAGGTGTAACGAGGATTAATTCCGCTCTGCGCCAGATAGCATCGTCAAAAAATTCCTGGCAGATTTTATAGCCGAAAAATTCGGGAGTTTTCGGCGCCGGCGGCGGAACTTTATTTTTATTTGCAGTAACAAAGGTCAGGCCTTTTTCGATTTTCTCCAGAATCTTTTTTTCATTAACGAAAAGGCTCTTGATATGGTTTGCCGTAAGCAACTTTTCAAATTCATCTACAAGGCTGTTTCGGTGCATAACATATAAAATTGCCGGTAGTCCTATTAAGATGATATAAAGCGGCAGGCCAATTATGAAAAGCGGGGTGAGAAGCCATGCGAAAAGGCCTATTGCGCCTGCACTGAAAACGATCGTTGTCCAGCGTTTGACATTAGTTCTGACGTGGACGGCATCCTGATGAACCCAGCCAAGCAGAGGCAGCCATGCGTAAAAGCCAATAAGGAAAACAATCAGCTTAATTGGTGAAATATAAAAACCCATTTGTATTTCTGCGATAGTAGTCGGCATTTATTACTCCGGATGAATATTAAAGAATAACACCAGCACTTGCCCTGATTCCTTTAAGTGCCATTTTGAGCTCTTCGACGTTTGGTGCGCTTGCCAACGCGGTCTTGAGGTCGATCCAATCGGTTTCGACAAGCGATTTTAAACTTTCTGTGAAGTCCTGCATACCTTCATTCGAGCATGCCCTGATTACAGAGCCAAGCTCCGCTTCGCGTCCGTCTGAAATCAATTTTTTAACGATAGGATTTGAAATCATTATTTCAACAGCAGGCACTCTCGCGCAATCTTTCCTGATACTTGGAAGAATAACCTGGCTGATAACCGCCTGGAAAGACATCGCGAATGTCTGACGGGCAAGGTCTCTTTCTTCCTGCGGGAAGAGGTCGAGAATTCTTTGTATTGTTTGCGCGGCACTTGCAGAGTGCAATGTGCCAAAAACCAGGTGGCCTGTTTCAGCGGCACGCATAGCGGCGGTGAAAGTTTCGCGGTCGCGCATTTCGCCGATAAGCACAACGTCCGGGTCCTGACGCATCAAAGAACGAAGTGCGTCGCCATAGTCCAAAACGTCGATACCAATTTCTCTTTGCGAAACAATCGCTTTTTTATCTGTATGCACGAATTCCAGCGGGTCTTCTATTGTAACAATATGACAAGCACGCAAAGAATTAATATGATCGATCATCGAAGCAAGAGTCGTGCTTTTTCCGCTGCCCGTTGGGCCTGTAACTAGTACAAGACCTTCGTGCGCACTTTCCGCGATTTTCTGCACCATCTTTGGAAGGTGAAGCATCTCGAAGGGCGGTATTTTAGACGTGATTCTTCGGGCAACGAGACTTACTTTTGTACGCTGCTTGAATATGTTTATTCTGAATCTGTCAGTGTCAGAAAACTCATAAGCGAAGTCGAGAGCGCCGTTTTCCATGAAGAAAGTCTTCTGTTTTTCGCTAAGTATTTCAAAGACGAGATGTTCAATTTTTTTGGCATCTAGCGGCTCACCATTGGTGTTTTTTATGCCGTCGCGCATTCTTAATTTTGGCGGCTGGCCGACCTTGAGATGAAGGTCGCTTGCCTGTGCTTTAACGCAAGCCTTGAAAAATTTGTTAATCTCCGGCTCTATCTCCATATGTACATGGGTGTCGATCGGTTGTTTTTTATCGGTCATTTTTACATACTCCGACTTCGTAACTATTTGCCATACAAATAGTTAGAAGGCAAAAAGAGCGGCTAAGACCCGCCGCTAAAGGCTCAGGCTGATTTGAATGTTATATTGTACAATTAATATAAGTCATTGTCAATAATAGTTAAAAGCGAAAAGCTAAAATGAACTGTTGAATTTAGTTAAAATATGACATTGTATAGCATAAGAATCCCAAATGTCGTTAAAATTTAACTAATAAACCCTACACTCGGTACACATCGCACCCAAAACAGCGATTTTTAAACAGAAAACGGTTTTTTGAGCAAAACCAATTAAGACAGAGTGTTCCCCAGTCGATACAAAGACAGCTTTTTAAATTATTATTTACTGGGATATTATGTCAAAATTACTTGAAATTCTCGGCAGGGCAATAGCCGTTAATACCGCAGGTTTGCTGTGGCAATGGATAGAATCGGTTAATAAATCGAATGCTAACAGTGAAGGAATCGAAGAAATTCTGGATTTGGTATCTGTTGCCAGTTTTGATATCGCTGAAGAAAGAACGCAGCAGTATCTGCTTGAGTTTACAGACTGCGTGGTAGGGCGTATGTGTGCCGCCGCCCTTTGCGTTGAAAAATCTGATTTGAAGGGCGCGATCGAAAATCTCCAAACAATCTATTTCAAACAGCCTACGAATACATTGGCACTCTATGCATTAGGTCATTGCTATGAAAGACTTGGCAGGGAAGAGGAAGCAATTGAGTTCTATCAGGACTGCCTGAAATTTAAAAATTACCTCGAATTTCCGCGTCAGAGACTTGCGGCAATTTACTATAAAAATGGTCAGATCGAAAGGGTGATACAGGAATATCGCAAACAGCTTCACGAATATCCCGACGACGTCGAAACATTTGTGCTTTTAGGGTATTTATATCTTGAGACAGGCCAATATGAGGCAGCGGCAGATTCATTCAGTAACGCGATTTTAGTGCATCCAGACAATAATAGTGCATCGCCAAACGAAGAGGAAAAACTTAAGGAAATAATCGATACGCAGGGGCCCTACGAAGCGATAAATTATTTAAATGAAATGATCGAACAACAGCCAAGCGCGGCGGAATTATATTTGCAGCAGGCAGAAATTTTTATTAAGGCTGATGATTTTGCGCAGGCTGTTTTAAGCTATGAAAAGGCTATAAAAATCGAGCCAAATTATTTAGCGGCATATATCAAGCTCGGTACGCTGAATATGGCGAATAAAAATATGTCAATCGCGGCGGGGATGTTCAATCGGGCAGGCGCGATAAATGACGAGATAGTTGACGCATATATAGGCCTGGCAAAAGCACAGAAAAAACTTGGTAAAGACGATGAGGCGTGGTCAACGCTGCAACTGGCAGCGACAATTAATCAAAATAGCTGTATTTTACTAAGTGAGACCGCCCGTCTGCGTCTGATTTCTGTAAGCGGCAGCCAAATAGACAAAAACGAGTCTGACAACGTAGTTCTCGAAACGCTTGAACGTGAATATGCTCAAAACACCTCAAATCTGTCTATTGGGTATGCCTTGGGCACGATTCTTATGAAATACAAACACTTTAATCAGGCTGCGGAGAAATTCTCAAATCTTGTACGCCAAAATGAAACAAACTACAGAGCCCTATCTAAACTTATAATTTGTAAAACAGAATTGGGCGAAAGACAACGAGCACTGATTTATCTTAACACAGCAGATAAAGTCGGCAGCGAATTGACAGCGTTGCATTACAAGACGGCGCTTTTGTATTGTAATCGGTCGGCGTTTCTTGACGCGGTTAAGAAAACAAAGACAGATCAATCGGGCGATTTCGAGAGCGAATCAACACTGGAAACGCTTAATGAGACACTTCAGAATATGGGGCTGGTTGACCGTGCATATTCGTGTTGGAATATGATAGGCGAAATGGTCAATATAGCCACGCACAAAGCATTATAATGCATTTATAGCATTTTGAACCGATACAGCTCAATGAAACATAACATATATTATGGGACGTTATAAATTTAGTCTGAAAGCGGTTAAAGATGCTTTCAGGATGGCTTGTGGTTAAATTTTCGTAAACAACCGGTAGATTTTTCAATTGTTAATTAAGGATAATCTAATAGATCCTCCACTGTGTTCAGGATGACAATTGAGCCAGCCCAATTTGAATCTCGTTATTTACCCGTCGCTGACGCTTCGGGCTCTGAAAAATTAATCGCGGTTGGTTGGCGGTGCTGTTACGTTATTTGATTCCTGGCTTACATTATCTTTTTGAACATTCACATCAATTATGCCTCTGGTTGACGGCGACTGGAATTTATTTGGTTCAGTTTGAACATTCGGGTTTACTGCATATATAATTTTGTTACTAAAATTTGGATTGTCCGGGATAATATTTGTATCTGGAATTTTGTTGGGTTCTGCAGGGGTGTTTTGTGAGATCACAGATTCGGCCTGTTCGTTATTAATGGCCGGAGTATTCTTATTTTCATCTGACTTATTTTGGTCTTTCTTTGCAACAGACTCCAAGGTTTTGATTTTTTCGATAGCATTTACAATATTATTATCGAATTGCAGCGAAAATGAAGAAATATACCTGCCCGCTTTGACAACTGCGCGGCCGTCATTGTCTGGTATATATGTTTTTGTTATAGGATGGTTATTTAATGGAGTAACCGCAAGGGCGAAGAGCAAAATATTCGCAAGGATATATCCGCCTGCAAAAGCCACGATTGCCCCGCCGAAATCATCGATAAATCTTGGGAATGAAACACAATAAGTATTGGTTAGATAAAAACTACTTAAAAGCTGCGACAGGGCGAAGTATATTAAGAAAATCGCAAGCA
>MHYA01000120.1:34951-44675 GCA_001825675.1 Planctomycetes bacterium GWF2_42_9
ACACGGGTGTTAAAACGATACCAAGATATGCAGCGACAAGCACATTAAAAAGAAACGCCCACGCAGGATACAATCTTTTATGGTATCCCCACAAGCCAAAAATAGCCGCGATAATCAGAGCAATCAGAACAGACATAATTTGTTTCCTTTAGTTGCTTGTTACTTTTTTGGCTTCATCAATAGACGTAATTCCCGCAATCACGTGCCGTAGTGCCTGCCTGTGCAGATTCGCCCTCATCTGCTCATCGGGATTCTCATTATTCACCAATGCTATGTTGCCGGTAGAAATTTTGCTTTTCATAGCGGCATCGATAACCATAATATCATAAACACCGATTCGGCCTTTATAGCCTGTGTTACTGCATTTACTGCAACCATTTGGTTCGTAAATTTTAGAGGTATCGATGTGCTTTTTCTCGAAGGCGGCTCTTTGAGCATCACTTAATTGTGCCGGCCTTTTGCAATTATTGCAGAGTCTGCGAATAAGTCTTTGCGAGATTAACAAATCCAGACCGGAGGCCATCAGAAGCGGACTTATGCCGAGATCCATAAGACGGACAAGCGATGCGCTGTTGCTATTGCTATGGAGAGTAGCAAAGACTAAATGGCCTGTTTGCGCAGCTTTTAATGCAATAGACGCGGTTTCTTCGTCGCGAATTTCACCAACGCAGATGACATCGGGGTCTTGCCTTAAGATGCTTCGAAGGGCTTTTGCGAATGTAATATCCGCTTTGGGATTTACTTCAATCTGGCCTGCGCCAGGCAGAACATATTCGACAGGGTCTTCGATCGTAATAACATTTTTCGAATAGAAATCAATTTCACGGAGCATCGCATAAAGCGTTGTACTTTTTCCGCTGCCGGTGGGGCCGCACATTATAATCATACCTGTTTCTTTGCCCATAATATCTCGGACAACCTTGCACGCCCTTTCGTCCATTCCAATTTCTGGCAGAGTTTGCGGAGCGATTTTCTGATTCAAAACTCTTATGGAAAGTTTTTCGCCGTGCAGAATACCTGCGCTTGCGACACGGAACGATACAGTGCCGTGAGAAACTTTTGCAACGAATGCGCCATCCTGCGGTCGGCGTTTTTCGGAAATATCCATTCCTGAAATAGCTTTTATACTATTAACCACTGCGCCGTACAGTTCCGGTTCTAATTTGGTATACGGACTAAGAACGCCGTCGATTCTGAATCGCACATCGTAATTTGAACTGCCGAGAGGATTGATGAGAATATCGCTGGCGAGCATTTCGATCGCATCGCCAATGAGTTTTTCCGCTGATGCAACGGTTTGCTTGGCATCATCGTTGCCAGAATCGCCATAAATTTCCTTGATATTACGGCCGGAAGGGTCGAGAAGTATGATAGAAGACCCCCCTCTTGCGCCGGATAGTTTTGTATATTTGATGGATTGAACTGCTGAATTAAGTGTGCTTATGAGCGCTTCAGCAAACGAAACGCCTGAATCCTTTATTTTTTTCAATATCTCTATTAAAAGAAGCACAACCAAAATGAATGGCGCGGCAACAAGCATTCCGAGATTTACCCACCCTTTAAAGCGATTTCCAATAAGCGGACTAAACTCAAACCGCTGTACCAAGTACATACAAAGGTAAAACCAGACTACAAGAACCCCCAATTTTGTTGGGCTAAATAACAATCCATTAGCCAATATCGATTCTATCAATTGTAACTCCCCACATACTAATTTTCATAATAATACTTAAAAATCGACATAAGTTCAATAAAAAAACCGCTTTAAACAACTTTTTAAATTGACAGTTAAGTTGTAAAATTTATAATAAATTATAGTTGTATTTACTTGTTTTTGGTCGTTATTATCTACTTTATTTACTTACCTTAACATTAAGGTATACTTCTTTCGGAGAAGCCAGAATGAGAAGAAACTTTTTGACGTTTTGCGGTCTATGTTTAATTGCAGCATCTGTAACTTCATTTGCAGTTTATGCCGAGCCAAATCAGCCATCATCACCCTCTTCATCTAATCAGAATCAACTCGAAGATAACTGGAATGATTTTCTTCATTATACCGTCCTAGGCAGATACGATCTGGCGGGCGGTTATGCCCAAAAAATTATCGACAGCAATCCTGATCCTCTTCAATTATTGAAGTTGAGTGAAAATAATCCAAAAGGTTATGCGATACTTGTAAAAGTGCACGCCAACAATCCAGAGCTTGCCCCCCTTGCGGCAAAGATACTTGATATTATCGAACAAGGCAGATACCAGAGACGAACGGCTGCGGATATTATCACTGAAGAAATCGAAAGATTAAGCAGTACAGTTCGCGGAAAATATACAGCGATCGAAAGACTGCGTAATTCGGGCGAATACGCGATTCCATATATGTTGAGCGCAATGGCTGATGAATCAAGGAAGGAAGAATTTCCAAATATCGCATCGGCACTTTCAGAAATCGGAAGACCTGCGGTAAGGCCTTTGGTTGCTTCACTGGAAATGGAAAATACCGCTATAAAAGCTGAAGTTATCAGAGCGTTGGGCAAGATTGGTTATGCCGAAGCATTGGGTTATCTTAAGTTCATCGTAGAAAACGATAAATCCGAACAATTAAAAGATTTGGCAGCGGCTTCGATCAAACAAATCGATTCTTCAAGCACAGACAAAAAAGCGGCTGAAATGTTTTTCCAGACCGCGGATAATTATTATTATAAAGCAGATTCGCTTATGCCGGTAACAGAAGGCAACACCGCTAATGTATGGTTCTGGAGCAAAGAAAGCAGCGGACTGATTCGCGAGGCTGTCAGCAAGAAATATTTCACGGAACTTATGTCTATGAGAACATGCGAATGGGCATTGAGAGCTGATAAAGATTTCGGGCAGGCGATTTCGTTGTGGCTGGCTTGCTTCTTCAGAGTTGACGCAGCGAAAATTGGTTATCCCCAATATTTCGGTCAGGGACACGCGGACGCTATGACTTATGCGACCACTTCCGGGCCGGAATATCTGCACGAGGCTCTTGAAAGAGCTATAAAAGATAACGATACTGTTGTAGCATTTGGTGCAGTTGAAGCATTGGCACGTAATGCGGGCGAAAAATCGCTCATGTACAGATATAAAACATCACAGCCTTTGATACAGGCATTATCATATAACGATAAAGCGGTAAAATATACGGCTGCGATAGCGATCGCTTTGGCCGAACCTTCTGAAAAATTCCCTGAAAGCGAATATGTAGTAAGGAATCTCGCTGCGGCTATTTCTGATACAGCAGATGAAAACTGGCCGGCAGAGACAAAGGATGCTTACGCTATGCGTGCGGCAGAAGCGATGCTGAAACTTGCTCAAACAAGAAATCAGGCGGTTGATATTTCCGCCGCATTGAATACGCTGGTAAGTGCGACAAACGACAGTCGAGATAATATGAAAGTAATTGCCTGCCAGATACTGGCATACCTTACAAGCCCGGATGCACAAAGAGCAATCGGTGATTTGGCTTTGAAGGAAGGCAACACGATTGAAATCAGAATCGCAGGTTTTGAGACATTGGCAACATCGGCAAAAGTAAACGGCAATCTTCTGCTAGAAGGCCAGATCGATCAGATTTACAGCATAGTCGATTCACGCGACGCAGACGAACAATTACGTTCAGCCGCGGCGGGCGCATTCGGCTCGCTGAATCTGCCGAGCAGAAGAGTAAAAGACCTGATTCTTAGTCAATCGAAAATATAGTATTTAGTGATAGCCGCTGATTGTTAGCAATTAATATCCCTTTGTCGGGGAAATTAATATGATCTGGCGTAACTTCAATACTTTAAACGTGGAATGCTATGGGCAATACCACCGAAAAAGATGGGAACAATTCGGACGTAAAGAAACTTGACAAGAAGGTTGTCGATTACGTTGCCGGACTTTCTGCCGAGCATAAGATGCTGATCGTTTTGAAAAAGCAGCTTTACGGCGGAAAATGGGAACCGATGTATCAGGATTTGAAGAATCGTTTGACCGGTCAGCCATATATTTTCAAGCTGGCGAACCGAATCAATGACGATATTGAGCGAATTGAGCAGATGATGCAATTCGAAAAACAAAACAACGCGGATTTATGCGATTACATAGATACGATTGAATAAATGCCGCGATTAACGTACTAATATTTTTGACCAATACATTTTTTTCTTTTTCACGGAGAACGACTTTGAGAAATTTTTGCTTAACCTGTTTGATCGCATTGGCATTTTCAACGATACTGCCGTTGCAAGCATCTGCAAAAATAGATAATTCACTGCTTAAAGAAGCTAACCTTCAAACCGTTTGGCAAAGCACCCTGCCGTTAAATGCCAATGAAAAAATTGAAGAAATGACGATAATTGGCAATAATGTGTATATTCGTACAAATGATAATTATATTTTTTGTATGGACAGACACAACGGCAAAATGGTTTTTAGTCTTCCAGCGGCCGAAAAGAATATGCCTGTTTCCCGGCCAACAGAATATAATGACAAGGCTTATTATGTCGCGGCAAACGACCTTCTTGCAATAGACTTACGAACCGGAAACGAACTTTATAGGAAAAGAATTAATTTCCCGGCACATTTGAGGCCTTCAGTTAATGAAAGGTATTATTATATCGCGGGAATGGATAAGCAACTGCACGTTACAGATCATAATATGTTTACCGTTTTTAGGGTAAATCCCAACGACAGATCAGGAATTACCAGCGTTGCGGCAAACGAAAGCACTATAGCTTTTGCTACAAATTCCGGTAAAGTCTACTGTATGGACGCAAATCAGCCAATCAAGCAGTGGGAATTTGATACCGTGGGAGATATTGAAGCGCCACTGACAAAACTGGACGATGCAATTTACGTTAGCAGTAAGGATACCAATCTTTACAAACTTGACGCTCATAACGGCAGACAAATCTGGAAATTCTACACAGGATGTTTTTTGGGTGTATCAGCCAGAGCATACGAAAAAGTTGTTTATCAGAACGCACCAAATAAAGGCTTATATGCGATCGACGCAAACAGCGGCAAACAGTTGTGGCTTTCGAAAGACGGCGCAGACGTGCTGGCAGAGGATGCAAACACAGCTTATATAATCAGCAAAAAAAATATTTGCGAAGTGATGGACAATACAAAAGCAAAGAAATTATACACGATAAATTTCGAGGCTGTAACGGCTTTTGCAACCAATCCATTCGATTCAAAAATGTACGTTATGGAAGATAATAAAATATTGTGTTTTGCACCGATTAAAAAATAAGAGGCTTTACGATCTAAGTTATAAATTAAATTTGTATGGATAGGAAGATTCAAATGGATGTGAAAATCAAATCGGCAATCATAAGCGTATCAGATAAAACCGGCGTCGCGGAGTTTGCGAAAAATCTGGCGGCAATGGGCGTGAAAATCATCAGTACCGGCGGAACCGCCAAATCGCTTGCACAGGCAGGTATTAAAGTTGTCAGCGTCGATTCGGTTACGGGCTTTCCTGAAATGATGGACGGCAGAGTAAAAACACTTCACCCGAAAATTCACGGCGGGCTTTTGAGTATTCGTGATAACAGCGAACACCAGGCCGCGATGAAACAGCACGGTATCGAACCGATCGATATGGTTTGCATAAATCTTTATCCATTCGAGCAGACTGTCGCAAAGCCGGGCTGCAAATTCGAGGACGCGATCGAAAATATCGACATCGGCGGGCCAAGTATGGTTCGTTCGGCTGCGAAAAATCATAAATATGTTACGGTTGTTACAAGCCCCTGCCAATATGATAAAGTTGTCGAGGAAATGAAGGCTTCGGGCGGCAGCGTAAGCGAAAAAACAAGAAGTGATTTTGCACGTGTCGCTTTCGGAATGACCGCAAACTATGATTCGGCAATATCGAAGTATCTCAACAAGCAGGCAGGCGTACGGTATCCTGAACGAGTGAGCATCGCACTGACAAAAACGATGGAATTGCGTTATGGTGAAAATCCGCATCAGAGCGGTGCATTTTATAAGCTGCCGGCAAATGACGAGGTAAGCGTATCGTCGGCGAAGATTATGGAAGATGAAACGCAAATCAGTTTCAATAATTTGCTCGATGTGAACGCGGCATTCGAACTTGCAAAGGAATTTTCAGAGCCGGCCGCTGTTGTGGTTAAGCATTTGAATCCATGCGGGTGCGCAATCGATAACGATATTCATAAGGCATATCAGAAGGCCTATGAAACAGATGTTGTAAGCGCGTTTGGCGGAATTATCGCGCTGAATAGAAAAGTTGATAAAGCACTTGCGACAACAATAATGGAATCATATTCGCTGTTCGGCAAGCCGAAAGGCGCTGCGGGATTTTTCGCTGAAGTAATTATAGCTCCAGGTTTTGATGATAATGCTGTTGAGACGATCAGAACGTTGAAGCCTTGGGGTAAACGTGTAAGGCTTATGGCCACAAACGAAATAGACAGAACGAAAATTGATTGCGGCGAATTTGATGTCCGCTGTGTCATTGGCGGAATGCTTTTGCAGGATAGAGACTTAATCGGCTGGGAACCGGCCCTGTTGACTTATCCGACCAAAGTAAAGCCGAATAAGGAACAGCTCGAAGATTTGCGTATTGCGTGGATTACCGCAAAGCACGTAAAGAGCAACACGATTACGCTTGTAAAAGACAGACGCCTTATCGGCGTTGGAGCCGGACAAATGAACCGCGTCGAATCGGGCTTTATCGCTTTCAAAAATTCGGCAGAAGATCCAACAGGTTGTGCGATGGGCAGCGATGCATTTTTTCCATTCCCGGATAATGTTGATCAAGCGGCAAAACACGGCGTTAGCTGTATTGTTCAGCCGGGCGGTTCAAAGAAAGACGATGAAGTTATCGCAGCGGCAGACAGAAATGGCATCGCGATGGTATTTACTGGAAAGAGACACTTTAAACACTAGATCTGTTCCTGAAAACGGGGTTTTACGCTGCGATTCAACTAAAAAATGCGCAAGGTGTTTGCAATTTTGCGCAAGCGGGTCAAAAAACAGGGGTAAAATCGGGAGTTTTTCAGTGTTTTTCGAGACTTTTTTATAGAAAAATCGGAAAAATTCCGGTTTTTTTTAGTTTTTAATGATTTTTCGGAATGTGTGCCTGCGCATATTCAAAAAAAGCATAGTTTACAAAATAATAATGAGGGTGAGTTTTTCAGGGAATATTTCAAATCATCAAACTTGCACCCCTTTTTAAAAAAATGCGCGAAAATGAAAAAAAATGCGTAGATTTTGGAAAGTGCGTTTTTGGGTATTGCGCGGAATTTAAATTAAAGAATACAGAATCGGTAGACAGAATGTGGGCTGAAGCCCACCCTACGAACCCCTCGAATCAATCGGGGCTAACTAGGAGAAATTTGAGAGAGATAAGACGAACAGAGGCTTTAACTTTGTGTTTCGGCGGACTTCATTCTCTTAAGATCTTTGCGGAATTGCGATACCCATTCATCCATCGCGTGTTTTGCGCCGCCCCAATCGCTAAGGCCTGTGAAAGGGATTCGCGAGCCGGGCGTTGATTCCATACAAGCTAAAATTTGTTTGCCTGAAACTGAATCTACCATTTCCGATTCAATAGCTGCCCCGCCTCTGCCTAAGCCTGTGGTAACACGCGCAGTTGGAACAGCGGCGAAAACAATGTTTGTCTTTGTCAATTCAGTTATCGCAACACGAATTCTGCCGATGCCGGCGCCTGCTCTATATACGATTTTATATCCAGAATCATTTACAGCATCAATAATCGCAGAATAGAAATACGCGATCAAATCATTAACATCCTGACTCTTGAGCTTTCCTTTGCTTTGCGATAAGGCCGCTTTGGAATCCTGCTGAAACTGTACAATAACAGGGTCTAATATAAAAGCATTGTATTTACCTTTTACAAATACACTCGATGTATCTGAATATCGGAAAGTTGAACCTTCTACCGATGCAATGCCTGATACTTCCTGAAGATTTGAATAATCGCTCAAATAACCTGTTTCTGAAGATGATTCCCAGCATCCGCCACATAAAACGCCGATTGTTACGGCGGAAACAAAATACAAAATTCTCATTTTCGTCCCATAAAAACTTCACTATCTTTTTTATATTACCTATATTATATCGGCGATTTGCGATGTTTTTGTGCAGAGAATTTATTAATCTTTAACTTAGAAAAAAAGCCTTATCCAGAATTATGAATAAGGCTTTTGTAGAATCGGTTTTTGTTTATCTTAGAATCCGGTTTTAAAAGCAAATATAGCACCTAATATAGAAGCGAAAGCGGCAAAGCACGCAGCTCCAACCGCCCACCAGGCGGCGATCATAGCATTCTCACGAGTTTCCTCGACGGTTGCGGCGGCCAATTCCTGTGCCTGTCTGGTTTTTTCCTGAACCTTACTTTTCATTTGCTCTGCTTTGTTGATCACATCATCGCGTGCTTCTTCTATTCGTGAAACGATTTGTTCAGCTCTTTCTTCGGATATATCTCTTCGAGAGGAGATTATTTTTTTTAACGTATCTCGATCAAATGATTTGAGCCTGTTAATTAAAGCATCCGCGCCTGCTTTGGGGTCGTGGAATAAAAGTTTAATATCTTCTTTGATATCATCATAATTAAATTCAGGCTCTTCCAAGGAATCAAGATAGTTCCTTAATTTTAATTCGAGCTTTTCTTTTGCGCCGCTGATCTGCTCTGACGCCTGCTGCGTACCTGTACCAAGCAGGGATCTCATTGTGTTTAAAGTTTGCTGGATATTGTCGGCGATTTTTTCAGCTTCTTCGTGACTGATATCCTGCCGTTGTTCGAGAATAGCGACAGTAGTATTTTTATCCATTGATCCGATAGACTCTTTTATTTGCGCGAAACCTTCTTTGGGTCTTGTAAAGAGAGTTTCGATACGTTTTTTCAATTCTTCCGGCTGGAGTTCTTTTTTATCGGTGCTACGGAGATATTCTTCAAGCTGCTGACGTTTTGCTTGTGCTTCGTCGGAGGTTTTGCCTGTTGCCTGCATTACAGCCTCTAAACCTGCCGATACATTATCCTTGCCCTGCTGACGCTGACGCTTATATTCCTCAAAGGCGGAACGGAATTGATTTGCGGCTGATTTTGCCCGATGCTTATTCGGGCTTTGCTGCTCAAATTTCCTTACAATTTCATCTACATCAGTATACTCGTGAATTTCTGTTTCGCTTAAAAGCGTTGAGATTTCATTTTTTATATCTCTTGCTGACGGAGGACGAAGCTGCTGAATATAACTGTTTAATTCTTTTCTTAATTTGCGGATATCTACGTGTCCAAAAATTTCATTCCTTACAGAATCGACAATTTTAGCGGCGGTGTCGGCGGCCTGCGTTTCAGGCGATTTTTCAAAAAAGCCTTTAACGCCGTGGCTAACACCTTTTAATATGGATGATGCGCTATTGTATATGCCTCCAAAGGCTGTTGATAAAACCTTAGCTTCTAAAACAGTTATTATGAGATATGCAGCGGCCCATATTGTCAATGCCATAATAATCGCAACGTAAATATTATCAGCCCTGCTGATCTCGATCGAAAGCCAGCAAGCAACGAAAAAACTTATGCTTGTTACGATAAGCATCCATAGACCAAATACATTATTAAATTTTTTGATAGTCGATGTCATATGCTCGCTGGAACTATGTGTTGTTGTTCGATGCCGTATGCTGTTTTCAGGCTTGATAATTGAAATCCCCCCAGAGATCGACAATGATG
>MHYA01000120.1:44688-47075 GCA_001825675.1 Planctomycetes bacterium GWF2_42_9
ATCATAACTACGCCGCAGATGAGGGTACTGAAAAACGCCAGCCCGGATGGAAAGGTCGCCAGTTCGGAAACGCCTTCCGTTTGCGTTTGTGTGTAGGGCGCTTGTGCAAAAACGGTACTCGCAATTGTCAATCCCAGTAAAATAAACATACTATAATTTTTAGGTTTCATAATAATGACCTTTCAAATATATGAATTTTATTTAAAAGGTGATATTAAGGATATTAGCGATTTGATGCTTTTAGGTGAGCAAAATTCTAAATTACAAGCTATATTTATGTGTGTTATTATACAGAAAGGCTTTTCAGGAATTCTTCGTTGGTCTTGTATTTATTCAGCAGCTTTTCCATAGATTCCATTGCCTCTTTTGGTCTATAACTCGAAAGCACCCTTCTCAACATAGAAAGTTTTTTCATATCCTGCTCGCTGTATAAAATTTCTTCTTTACGAGTACCGCTGGCGGGGATATTTACGGCTGGGAAAATTTTTGCCTCGGCAAGCGAACGGTCGAGCACTATTTCGCTGTTGCCAGTTCCTTTGAATTCCTCATAAATCAATTGATCCATCCGCGAGCCGGTATCGACAAGTATGGTTGCGATAATTGTAACAGAGCCGCCATTTTCGATATTGCGAGCCATTCCGAAAAATCTTCGCGGAGTTTCCAGAGCGCCGACTTCCATACCGCCGGACATTACACGGCCAGTTCCCGAACCTTTGCGATTGAAAGATCTGCCCATACGCGTGAGACTATCGACAAGAATTACTACATCTCTGCCGCATTCAAGCTCGATTCTGATATTTGAAAGCATTAACTCCGCGAGAGCGATATGCTCGTCGATAGTTCCATCAATAGTACTTGCCAGAACATCGGCTTGTTTTATCTGGCGGCGAAAACTTGTAACTTCTTCAGGACGTTCATCTATCAATAGAATAATAACGTGCGTTTTAGGATCTTCGTGTAGAATTGCCTCGGCGATTTGGCCAAGCAGGACGGTTTTGCCAGCCTTTGGCGGCGCGATAATCAATCCGCGAGTTCCTTTCCCTATCGGTGCTATAAGGTCGATCATTCGCATACTTCGCCGGTCTGACTTTGCAAGATTGAACCGCTTATCGGGATTGACGGCAACAAGGTCGTTAAAAGGTTTGCGTTTTTGAAAATCCTCCGGCTTTAAGCCGCACACAGAATCCAATGCGGTTAATTCTTTCCTGCCGTTGACAACTTTAAATTCGCCCTGAATTACCGCACCTTCTGCAAGTCCATATTTGCGTATTAACTGCGGAGGCACAACGCAATCGCTGGGACTTGGCCTAAGCGAACGTTCAACAGCAACCAAACGGGCAGCATTTCTATCAAATTTTAAAATTCCACTGGTAATATCAGGCATTAAATACTCCAATTTTTTTAAGGAAAGAATCAAGGGTAAAAAACCGCGTGGGCTGAAGCCCACCCTACAAATTGTTCAATATACAGCAACACAGCTTGCTATGACATAATTTTTTGGAGTTTTTTTTAGCATTGGGTATAATGCCGCGATGCCAATAGTAACGTTAAAAAATATACAGATGATTTTCGATTCGCAGGTGATCTTTGATCAGCTCGATTTGCGGGTATACCCTGCTGAAAAAATCGGGCTTGTCGGAAGCAATGGCTGCGGAAAAACTACTCTGCTGAAACTAATTCTGGGCTTATTGCACGCAGACGCGGGCGATGTTCAGCAGCGGAAAAATATAAAAATCGGATATTTGCCGCAGGAACCTGTTTTTTCGGGTGAGAAAACCGTCTTTGAAGAATTGCACAGCAGCGCAGAGGAAATACTCTGTTTGCAGCGAAGAATGCATGATGCGGCGGAGGCATTGAGTCAATTTTCCGGTGAGCAATTACACGCCGCAATGCAGCAATATGAAAGATTGAGCAGTGAATTTGAACTGGCGGGCGGATATAAGTATGAAACGAAAATAAAAGAAATCGCGGCCGGTCTGGGGTTGCAGGAAAAACATTATTCATTAAAAACGACGCAGCTTAGCGGCGGGCAAATGTCGCGGCTTGGATTGGCGAAGGTTCTGCTTGCCAACTCAAATCTACTTCTGCTCGATGAGCCGACAAACCATCTGGATTGGGATGCGACTCTTTGGCTTGAAAAATTCTTGAGAAATTATGAAGGCGCGGCGGTTATAGTAAGCCACGACAGGTTTTTGCTGGATAGGCTCGTTTCAAAAATTGTGGAAATCAGGAATCGCAAGGCGACGGTTTTTACGGGCAATTACAGTACGTACAGATTGGAAAAAGAAAAACGCGACCTTGAGATGGACAGGCAGTACGAACAGAGGCTGGAATTTGTTGAGAAAACGCGCGACTTTATTGTGCGCAATATCAACCGCAAGGGAAGC
>MHYA01000120.1:47082-50277 GCA_001825675.1 Planctomycetes bacterium GWF2_42_9
GGCAAACACGACTTGATAACCTTTTGAAGAAAAATCCCGACTATCTGGAAAAACAGACGCAAACGAGAGAACTTAGTTTTAAATTTGCCGAGGTTGAAACCAGTAAACGCGTTGATACGGCTGTTATGTGCAAAAATCTTTCAAAAAGTTTTGGCGAACTGAAACTTTTTGAAAATTTAAGTTTCGAGATTTTAACGGGTCAGCGGATGGGTATCATCGGGCCGAATGGTATGGGTAAAACGACGCTGCTGAAAATTGCACTCGGTCAAATTGAGCCGACGGCAGGTTCGATCGCGATCAAGCCTTCGCTTACTATTGGTTATCTTGACCAGGCGGGAGCGGAACTGGACGCGGAAAATACCGTGCTTGAAGAAGCTTTGACGGTGGTTCCAGAAATGCCGGCGGAACAGATGCGAAAAAGGCTCGGTGCGTTTTTGTTTGTCAGAGACGATGCTTTTAAGAAGGTCGCGGAGCTTAGCGGCGGTGAGCGGAACAGACTTGCGCTTTGCAAACTGGTATTGTCCGAGCCGGAGGTTCTTATTCTCGATGAGCCGACAAACCATCTTGATATTCCAAGTATTGAGGCGCTCGAAAATGCGCTTGCGGAGTATGCAGGCACAATCATTGCGATAAGCCATGACAGGTTCTTTCTTGACAGGATTGCCAAAAGGTTAATTGTGCTTGGTGCGGATGAATTGGGCAAAACTACGCCTGGGAAATTCGAATTTATAGACGGTACATTCCGCCAATATACTGAACTTTTAGAGCAAAGAGCGTTGGAAAAGGAAACAGATAAACAGTCTGTTCCTAAAAAGGCGAGGCAGGATAAGCAGAGGAAGACAACGCCGCCGGAATTAAAGCAGTTCAATGGCTGGCAGGTGGAAAAAGTTGAACAGGCGATTGAGCAGACCGAAGCGAAAATTAAGGAACTGCACGAAAGTTTCGCAGATGAAAAAATTTATAAAGATTACAAGCTGCTCGCGCAGGTACAGGCGGAGGCCAAAGAAAAAGAGCATTATCTTGAACTGCTTTATAAATTCTACGAATTAAAAACGTGCGATTAGCTTATTTTTGCTCTTTTTCAAGTTCGCTTAAATAAGCCAATGTTTTTTCGAGTTTGTCTGTTAAATGCTTCAATTTGAGCATTGTTTTTACTCTTGTGAGCAGCTCCAGCTTATTTACTGGTTTGCTTAAAAAGTCGTCTGTGCCGGCCTCGATCGCCCTTTCGATGTCGCCCATTTCATTCAAAGCTGTTACCATAATTATTGGCAAATCGTCGGTATCAGGGTTGTTTTTGATTCTGCGGCAGACTTCAAAGCCACTCATTTTCGGCATCATAACATCCAGCAAGACCAAATCCGGTTTGCTTGCTTTAATAGCATCAAGTGCCTCTAAACCATCTTTGGCCGAGAAAGTCTGGCATTCGATATCTTCCAGATAAGCCTGTATCAATTCGAGGTTTTGTTCGTTATCATCAACAACAAGAATTTTTGCAATGTCCTGTTCGCTATCGTTTGTTTTCTTTGTCATAGTTTCATTCATCTGCCGTCTTGACTCCATTATCTACTGCTATCAATAAATTCTCTAATTTCCGGCTTTATATAAATAGTTTCAATGTCGATTATTTCTTTTACCGCTTTTGCGCAATTTAACGCATTTTCATAAGTACTCGCATCTGTATCGAGAAAAAACATATATCCGGCTTTCAATTTACAAAGCCCAGCTCCCCCGCCATCCATCGAATCTTTACGTATCTTAACACCATTGCTCTCCAATAGTTCCATCAATTCGTCGAGTATAGCTTTATTGTCCATACTTTTAAGGAATTTCTAAAATAATTCCGATAATACTAATACCCTTTACGTAAAGGCTTCATCATAATAATACCTTATTTTTGAATTTTTTAAAGCATAATTTGCCGGCGGGTGAATTGAGAAAGTTTTTACATTGGCAAGCATAATCGAAAAACGACGATCACTTAACAAGGAAATAAGCGAACAATTACAGCAAAAAAAGGAGCTTGAAGTACGTTTAACGCGTCTTCAGGCACTGGCGAATCTAGGTACTCTGACGGCTATGGTTGCGCACGAGATCAATAACATACTCACGCCGCTGGGCAATTACGCGAGCGTAGCGTTGGGCAGGCCTGGCGATAAAGAGTTGACGGAAAAGGCTTTAAAGAAAACGGTTCACAACAGCAACCGAGCATCCGAAATACTTGAAAGCATTTTGTCTATCGTAAATGGTGAAGCGGCGGAGAAAAAGATTTGCCGATTGAAACAGCTTCTTGGCGAAGTATTCTCGTGTATAAGTAGAGACTTTGAAAAGGATTGCATCAAGGTTAAACAGGAAATCCCGGAAGATTTGGACATTTCCGTTGTACCCGTCCAGATGCAGCAGGTATTAATGAATCTTATTCTTAACGCACGCGAAGCGATGCTGCCCGGCGGAGGTTCGCTGATTATCGAGGCGAAGGATGCGGGCGATTCGGTGATTATCACGGTCGCAGATAGCGGCAGCGGAATTTCGCCGGAGAATATGGCCAAAGTTTTTCAGCCTTTCTTCACGACCAAAACGCCTACGTCGCCAGCAGCCAGAGCAGGCGCAGGGCTTGGATTGCACTTCTGTAAGGAAATTGTCGAATCGCACAACGGCACAATCGAAGTTGAATCGCAAGGCAATGGCACAAAATTTACAATCATACTGCCGAAATGATTACAATTCGGATTTAATTAAAAAACTATGTCAACACAGGTTCAGAATTTAAACGAAAAACTCAATGAGCAATCCTTCGGCAGGATAATACAGTCATTTTTGAACTATTTAACCGTCGAAGCAGGCTTGAGCAGTAATACTATACTCGGATACGGCCGGGATTTACTGGATTTTGCGATTTTTTGCGATTCAAAAGGAATAAAACAGCCTGATGCAATCATTACGACCATTCTTTATGATTATTCAAAGAAAGTAGCAAGGCAGGGTAAGGCCGAAGCGTCGATAAACCGCTCGGTAGTGGCAATCAAAATGTTTTTGCGATTTTGCAAAATGAGCGGGCATATAAAAGACGATTTGACGATTTTCCTTGAACGGCCGAAACTCTGGCAGAAACTGCCAGTGATTTGCAGCAAAGATCAGGTCGCCAAACTTATCGAAACACCTGCCGGTGAAGATGCTTACCTTTTTAGAGACCGTGCG
>MHYA01000121.1:0-11072 GCA_001825675.1 Planctomycetes bacterium GWF2_42_9
TGATCCTTAAAATGTCAACATAAAGCGCAAAGAATTGATAATTCTGTGCTTAAAAAAACGAGATTCTTCACTGCGCATTGCTTCGTTCAGAATGACAGGGTCTCTACCCCTGCGGATTTGTTACTGATGCGGTTTGTTTTGCGATCTGTTTCCAGTCCGGGCGGTTCAGGAAGGCCAATAGGCTATCGAAACGTGTCTTAATTTGTTCGGAAAGTGAAGCGTATTTGTCGGTTTCCTCGAGTCTGGCTGCGTTTTCAAGCTGTTTTCCCAGCTCGAAAAGTATCGGCGAGCCGATCGTGCCGCAAGCTCCTTTTATTGAGTGGGCATAGAATTTGACTTCGGCTGAATCGTTTTTCCTCACTGCATCTGCGAGCAATCCTACTCTTCCTTCGTTATCTTTTATGAAAACCGGTATAATTTCGTCGATGAGGGCTTCATCGCCTACGCGATCCATGAGCATTCGCCAATCGATCTCAACTTCGGTGGTTTGTGATGTTTCATTTGCCGATGCTGTGCTTAATCCCATTACTTTCTCCTGGTTATCTTGAGAATTATTAACAATTTCATTCTGCGTATTATCCGCAGATAGATACTTTGCCAAAGCGGTTAAAAGTTTTTTTCTGTCAACCGGTTTTGTTAGATACTCATTGCAGCCTGCCGCGAAACATTTCTCGTCATCGCCTTTCATTGCGCAGGCGGTGAGTGCGAGAATCGGCAGTTCAGGATATTTCATCTTAATCTGCTTTGTGGCTTCATAGCCATTCATAACGGGCATTTGAATATCCATCAGAATCGCGTCGAAATGTTCCTGTTCGACGCTCTGGACAGCTTCAAGGCCGTTATCGACAATCTTCGAGTGAAGACCCGCTTTTTTCAAAATCAACTCGATAAGAGTCTGATTTGTCGGGCTGTCTTCAGCTACGAGAATATTGCCTGTTAGCAGAATATCGTCTGAAGAAGGCTTTGAATTTAGCGAATTTTCAGAAGTTTTTCCGGGCAGTGCAGGAATATTTTTTTTGCTGACGGCAGCCGGTACTAATAACGTGAATACCGAACCTTTTGTATAAACGCTGGCGACGGTTAGTCTGCCGCCGAGTTTTTCAGCGATGTAGTGAGTAACTGCAAGGCCTAAGCCTGTGCTGGAGAATTGGTGGTTGATAAGGCCATCGGATTTTTCGATTTGCGAGAACGGCTCGAAAATGCGTGAGAGGTTTTCTTCTGAAATACCTATGCCGGTATCTTCAATATCGAATTTAATGAGTGATTTATTATTTTCGCTTACTTTCGAGACGCGAATGCGGACAAAACCTTTTCGTGTGAATTTAATCGCATTACCGACAAGGTTCATAAGGCATTGTTTGAGTCTTGAAGCATCTGCGTTTATGCAGGTATTATCGTTCGATACATCCTGCGAACGGATGATTTCAAAGATGAGACCTTTTTCGTTGGCGGCAGAACGCATAACAGAATCGATAGAGTTGATCACGTTATTAATATTTATTACAGCATTGTTATCGACTTCGAGTCTGCCTGATTCGATTTTTGAAAAATCAAACAAATCGTTGATAAGACGAAGGAGTGCTTTGCTGCTGTCTCGAATTATTTTTACCTGATTTTGCTGAACGGGAGTTAAATCGTCTTCGCAGAGTATTTCGCTGAAACCGATAATCGCGTTCATGGGTGTACGGATATGATGACTCATACCGGCGAGAAATTCGCCTTTTGAGCGGTTTGCTTCAGCGGCCTGCTGCGACATTGTGTTGGCGTATTTTACGGAAAGCTGAAGCTGACGATTTATCTGATCGGCCTGTATCTGTGATGCTTCAAGTTCAGTTGAAAGGCCAGAAATGAAACCTTTGAATTGGTGGAACTGATTTTTTATGTGCCAGGATATAACCTGAAAAATTGTAAGCCCGATACAAACCAGACATGCGAACAGAGCAACCAAAATCGAAATATCAACGTTCGAATTTTTAGCATCGTTTGTAAAGACCCATAGAACAAATACACCGGCCAAGGTCAGTGCGGCAGCGGCAATCGTAACGATTGTCGAAGACTGTCTTGACATTTTATGTTTGTTCATCTTGTAACTCCAAAAGCTGCGTAAAAACGCGTTACATATAATAGTATAAGAAATAAATCCTTTATTTGTATTCATCGACTCTGAAAACTAATGACTTTTTATGCCAGCAGCAGATAATCGCAATTGGTAAAACTTTTTTTCATAAGTTACGTATGTAAAAGAGTTTAAATTGTGCAAATAATTGTGCATTTTTTTGCCTAACCGTATTTTTTGGCAGTTATAGGACGTAAAAAAATTGTTTTTTCGGGAAATACTTGGGGGGTTTTAAACTCTAATTTGGAGAATTGAGATTGCTTCGTCGTTTTTGTGTCTAAAGTCACAAAAAACTTCTCGCAATGACATTTTTTGATTCTGTTTGTTTGGTAAAATCAGGCGAATTAAGGTTTAATGATGAGTTGACATTGCGGGGAAATAGAATATCATACGATTCCTAAATAAGTATTTAGTGTAATGTGTTTGGCATTTGGTGCATTGCGGATCGCAGTTTTAGCCCCAAATACTAACGACAAACTGTAATTATTATTTGGAATCCCTATTAATTAAGGAATAACAATGCAGAATATGAAGAATCCAGGTCTAAATGAATTAGATGAACTTTGCGTACAAACGATAAGATTTTTGTCGATGGACGGCGTTCAAAAAGCCAAATCCGGTCATCCGGGTATGCCGATGGGTATGGCTCCAGCGGCTTATACTCTTTGGACAAAATATATGAAGCATAATCCAACGAATCCAAAGTGGCTCGGCAGAGACAGATTCGTTTTGAGCGCAGGACACGGAAGTATGCTTCTGTATTCGTTATTATATTTGACCGGTTACGATTTGAGCCTTGATGATCTGAAAAACTTCCGGCAGTTCGGCAGTAAAACGCCGGGGCATCCTGAATATGGTCATACCGCAGGCGTTGAAGCTACGACTGGGCCGTTGGGGCAGGGTATCAGCAACGCGGTCGGTATGGCAATCGCGCAAAAATACCTGGCTGCATATTTCAATAAAGAAAATTATAATCTGTTCGATTACAACATTTATACTATCGCGGGCGACGGCTGTTTACAGGAAGGCGTTGCTTCCGAAGCGTGTTCGCTGGCAGGGCATTTGGGTTTGAATAAACTCATCGTTATCTATGATGATAATCACATATCAATTGACGGCGATACGAAACTTTCGTTCAGCGAAGACAGGGCGAAAAGATTCGAGGCTTACGGCTGGTATGTTCAGGTTGTCGGCGGCGACGGCAACGATATGGAATCATTCGAGAAGGCATTGAAGAACGCACAGGCTGAAAAGAACAGGCCTTGCATTATTAATCTTCGCACGCACATCGGTTACGGCAGTCCGAATTTCCAGGATACGCATACGGCACACGGCGCACCGCTTGGTGATGATGAAATTAAACTGATAAAGAAAAACTTTGGCTGGGATACTGAAAAGACATTCTATGTGCCGGCTGAAGCGATAGCTCATATGCAGAAGGAAAAGACAAAAGGCGCAGATCTTGAAAAGAAATGGAACGAGATGTTCAAGAAGTATTCGCAGCAATATCCAGAGCTTGCGAAACTGATCGAAAATCCATATCCAGAAATTACGAATCTGCCGGTGTTTGGCGCAGAGCCGATGGCGACAAGAACCGCATCAGGCAAGACACTCGACACGCTTATGCCGAATATGCCGTTGATCCTTGCAGGGTCGGCTGATTTGACTCCTTCAAACAATACGAAATTTAAAGGCGCTGAAGACTTCCAGAAAGATAAATCAACCGGCAGGTATATTCGTTACGGCGTTCGCGAACACGCGATGGCGGCGGTAATGAATGGTATTGGTACGAGCGATCTGCTTCGCGCTTACGGCGGAACGTTCTTCTGCTTCTTCGATTATATGAAGCCTGCGGTTCGAGTTGCGGCGATGAGCGGATACAAAACAATATTTGTTTTCACGCACGATACGATCGGTCTTGGTGAAGACGGGCCGACACATCAGCCTGTTGAACATATGGCTGCACTTCGGGCGATTCCAAAAATGCTTGTTCTGCGTCCTGCTGACGCTAACGAAACGGCGTACTGCTGGAAAATCGCTTTGGAACAAAAAGACGGGCCGGTTGCTCTGCTGCTGACAAGACAAAATTTGCCAACTCTGGACAGGACGAAATATCCGCCTGCATCGAGTATCGCAAAGGGCGGTTATGTAGTTGTAAAGCAGGATAAGCCTGATGTTATTCTTATCGGCGTAGGTTCGGAACTTGAGATCGCGATGAACGCAGCGGAAAAACTTGCCGCTGAAAATATCAAGGCGCAGGTTGTAAATCTTGTGAGCTGGGAACTGTTTGAAAAGCAGGATCAGGCATACAAAGATTCAGTACTTTTGCCGAGTGTTAAGGCGAGAGTTGCGGTTGAAGCAGGTATCAGGATGGGCTGGGAACGATACATTGGCGATTGCGGCGAATTTATCGGTATGACCGGATTTGGTACTTCAGCACCGTATAAGATATGCTATGAGAAATTCGGTATTACGCCTGACGCGACAGTTGCGGCGGCAAAGAAATCGATAGCGGCGGCGAAACGATAATTTATCCACTCCCTCAGAATTTTATTTTATAGAATAAAATTCCTGAAGACTCGGGAGTCTACGCTGCGCTTCGACGAATTGACACGAATGAACTCAAATTGATTAAAATTGATAAGTAAATAAGCCCCGATGAAAGTCGGGGCTTTTTTTTAGGTAAATACATGATATATGTATTCCCGCTTTCGCGGGAATGACACAATGGCTGGGAATGACAATTTGGAGTAAAAAATGGAAACGACGAAAGCTGCTGAACTTGATTTAAGTAAGATACCGTTTTATCAGGCTAGGAAATTCGTGCCGGCGGATACGGATTTTTCCAAAGCGCAGGAAGTTTGTGCGCTTTATCAGGAACTTTTGAAGTTTCCAATTAATTCGTGGGAAAGTATGGAAGCGTTCATCGCCGAATGGTCTGAACTTGAAAGTGCGATCGGTGAATACAGCTCCGTACTTTATATTAAGATGACCTGCCAGACGGACGACAAGTCTCGAAGCGAGGCTTACAAACATTTTACGCAGGAAATTATTCCGGCAATCAAACCTTTAGACTTTGAGTTAAAAAAGAAACTTGTCGCGGCTTATGATTCTATCACGCCAAAGAACGATTATTATTTTGTTTATATCAGGAATATGCGAGCCGATGTCGAACTTTTCAGGCAGGAAAATATAGAGCTTGAAAAACAGGAACATCTGGCTATTCAGGAATATCAAACTGTGTGCGGTGCGATGACGGTAGAATTCGAGGGGCAGCATTTGACGATGCCGCAAATCGGGCGTAAACTTTCTGAGCAGGACAGAACGATTCGTGAAAAAGCGTGGCGGGCTATGATGGAACGGCGAAAACAGGATGCCGAAAAACTCGACGATATTTATGATAAGATGATCTCGCTGCGGAATAATATAGCACTCAACGCGGGATTCAAAAATTTCCGCGATTTCAGATTTAAGGAATGGTATCGATTCGATTACACGCCTGATGATTGTTTTAAATATCACGAAGCGGTAACAGAGGCGGTAAGACCCGCGCTGGAGAAAATTTTTAAATCGCGACGTGAGATTATGCGGCTCGATACGATCCGGCCCTGGGATTTTGATGTTCATCAGCCGGCAGACCCTTATGGCAGGAAGGCGCTGTCTCCGTATAAAACGGCGGCGGAACTTGTGCGAGGCGTACGGAAAATGGTTGGGCAGCTTTGCCCGGATTTCGATAGGACGATCGCGAAAATGGATGAGGCGGGATTGCTTGATCTGGTCAGCAGGAAAGGTAAAGCGCCGGGCGGTTATCAATCGACACTGAACGAAAGGCGAACGCAATTTATTTTCGGAAATACTGTCGGGAGCAACGGTGATATTTATCTGCTGCTGCACGAGGGCGGGCACGCGTTTCATTCCGAGGCGTGCAGAGATTTATCGCTTGTTTCGTACAGGCAGGCGCCGATAGAATTTTGCGAGGTGGCTTCGCAGACGATGGAACTTATCGGCAGCAGATACCTGACGGAATTTTATAGTGAGGCGGATGCTAAACGTGCGTGGCGAGAACAACTGGAAGATGTTGTTTTTATTTTTGCCTGGATCGCGAATATCGACGCATTTCAACATTGCATATATGAAAATCCGGCACAAAGTAAACAGCAGCGGCGCGCGGGGTGGGTGGAAGTTAATAAGCGATTCTTCGGCGAACTTTATGATTGGTCGGGATTGCTGGAATATCGTGAGACGATGTGGCACAGGCAATCGCATTTGTTTCAGTGTCCGTTGTATTATATAGAATATGGAATTTCGCTGCTGGGTGCGATCGGTATTTGGCTGCAATCGCGCAAAGATTTGAATTTGGCGGTTAATAATTACCGCAAGGCGCTGGCTTTGGGCGGCTCGAAACCTCTGCCGGAATTGTTCGCAGCGGCAGGATTAAAATTCGATTTTTCTGTGCGGACGGTTAAACCCCTGATTGACGCGCTGATGGAAGAATGGGAGAAAGTGAAAGACGCGTAATTTAAGATTTAATATTATGACGAATTCTAAATTCGAAGACAGAAGCTAAATCAAGATCAGCATTTGTGGTTTTGAAACCAGAAACGAGATTCTTCACTGCGTTCAGAATGACAAAGCGCATTATTAGAGGTTTGCCTTAATATTGAAAATTTAATATTTTAGGTAGAATATTTAAATTAAAACTATAAGATAGTTAGGAGTATTTATGGCACATAAAATTAAGACGATAGCGGTGATGACGGGCGGGGGAGATTGCCCGGGACTTAACGCGGTTATCAGAGCGGTAACGAAAACCGCGATAAACAAATATGGCATAAAGGTCTGGGGAATCGAAGACGGTTTTCTGGGAATAATTGAAAATAGACTACGGCCTTTGTCTTATAAAGATGTCAGCCATATTCTCGAAGTCGGCGGGACAATTCTCGGTTCAAACAACACGACAAATCCAACGAAGTATCCTGTGAAAAACAAAATAGGCGAAGTTGTATTCAAGGATATGTCGAAAGAATGCTATCGAACATTAAGGCAGAAAAAAATCGATGCGCTGATTTGTATTGGCGGCGATGGGACGATGACCAGCGCTGCAAAACTTGCAGGCAAAGAACTGGCGATTATCGGCGTTCCAAAAACGATCGACAACGATCTTTGGGGAACGGATTTTACATTCGGATTCAATACCGCGGTTGCGACGGCGACAGACGCGATCGATAAATTGCGGACAACAGCAAGTGCACATCATCGAATTATGGTCGTAGAAGTGATGGGCAGATACGCAGGCTGGATCGCGCTTTACGCGGGAATTGCGGGCGGCAGCGATGTGATTCTGATACCCGAAATTCCTTACAAACTTGATAAGGTTTGCGATTTCATCAAACAACGTAACAAATGGGGCAAAACTTATACAATTATCACCGTTGCGGAAGGTGCGAAAGAAGTTGGCGGCGAAATGGTTGTGCGAAGGACTGTCGCATATAGTCCTGAAGCGATTCGGTTGGGCGGTATAGCTGATAAACTGGCGGGGCAAATTGAAATGACGCTTGGGCTTGAGGCGCGGAGTGTAACGCTTGGTTATGTTCAACGCGGCGGAAGGCCGACGGCGCACGATAGAGTATTGGCGACAAGTTTTGGCCACGCGGCACTTGAATTGGTTATGAGCGGACAAAAGAATCGGCTTGTTGTATTGAAAAATAATAAAATTTCGAGTGTGCCGCTTTCACAGGTTGCGGGCAAGGTTCGCAATGTTCCGGTGGATTCGTCCTTGATTCTGGCAGCGCGTGAAGTTAATACGTGCTTTGGAGACTGATAAAAAGTTAATAACTTAAAGTTTAAAACTAAAAATTGAGGAATGGCCTTCGGCCATAGAATTTTATTTTCAGTTTTGAGCTTTAATTTTGTGAATATAGAACAATTAAAAAGTGTTAAAGAAATAATCTCGAAATTAAACGTCGCCGATAACATGGTGGTAAAAATTGCAGGGACGTGGGGATCCTTTGCGCCTTTATTGGCACTTCATATTTATCAGCAAACCAATAAACCTATCCTATATATAAGCAGGCATCTGGACGATGCGGATAATGTAGTGGATGATATTATCGCTTATGGCGGAAAAGATGTGGAGACGCTGCCGGGATGGGCAGGTGAGGAAATTATCGATGCCACGGATGAAACGGCATCGGTAAGGGCGAGATTGGTTTTGAAAATGGCGGCGAATAGTACGGAATCAAAATCCGAAATCCTAAACCCTAAATCCGCCCTTCGGGCAAATCCGAATTACCAAAATTCAAATGTTGCAAAACGAACCCCCGAATCTCGCGGGAATGACAAAAAGAAAAATAACAATATAGATGGAAATAATGAAACGCTAGATGTTGCAGAAAGTCAGAGATTGCCGCGTCGTTCTGATGAAATCAGAACTCCCACAAGGGGACTAGGTCGCAATGACAAAGGGATAATTTCGACATCGATTCAGGCGCTGATGGAGCCAGTGCCCAGGCCGGATAAACTTTTGGAAAGAGGATTGGTTCTTGAACGAGGCAAGACCTTTGATATGGACAAGATTTGTCAATGGCTTGCTGATAATGGATTTGAGACAGTTGCACAGATTGATTTGCCGGGGCAATTTGTTCGGCGAGGCGGTATCATTGATATTTTTGCGCCGGTATCTGCGCAGTCGAATCAGCCGGTTGCTGTGAGAGTTGAATTTTTTGGCGATGAAATTGAGAGCATCCGAAAAATAGATTTGGATACGCAAAGGTCGGCGGGAAATATTGAGAATATCACAATTACTTCCGGTACGACGGATGATGATAATCAAGATCAGACTTTGTTTTTGGATATCTTAGAGCCGGACACGATCATTTTTATTGAAGAGCCTTCGGAAGTGCAGGATGTCGCGGATGTTTTTGTTCGGCGAGTTGGTCGGCCGGAGAAGTTTTATAAGTGGGATGAGATTTTTAAGAAAATCTCGGAATTCAAACAGGTACATATAAGCAGATTCGCGCAGGGTGAAGATAATATCGAACTGCGGATCAAGAGTACGCAGCAATTCGAGGCTAAGGGTGTGCCGGGTTGGACGGGGCATAGGCAGGCGTTGCAGCAGTTGGCGGAATTGGCGAATAACGGGTGGGAAGTGAATTTATATTGTGAGACGGGAGCGGAGATAAAGAGGATTGGGGAAATAATTAAACAGACAACCCCCGCCACAAGTGCGGGGGCTAACGGAACCCCTCGAATGAATCGAGGGGCTAATAAGATCCATCTTGTAACGGGGTTTATACATCGCGGGTTTATAATCGATGATACGAAAACAATTATCGCGACGCATCACGAGCTTTTCGGGCAGACTGTAATCAGGCGAACGATCCGGCCGATAAGCACTGCTCTTACGATCGATAGTGCGGCGGATTTGAGCAAAGGTGATTACGTTGTTCATTTGAATTACGGTATCGGAAAATTCAAAGGCATCGAGACGATTGAAAAAGACGGGAGCAAAAAAGAGTTTCTGACGCTTCAGTTCGCGGACAATGTTTTGATGCACGTGCCGATGCAGAACATTGGATTTGTGCAAAAATATGTCGGTACGACGGGAATCAGGCCGAAGCTAAGTTCGATCGGTACGAAAAAATGGGAGCGGGCGAAGGAAAAAGCTGCGCAGGCGGTTAATGATCTGGCGACGGAACTTTTGGAAATGCAGGCCAAGCGGCAGAGTATGCCGGGCATTGCTTATGGGCCTGATACGAACTGGCAGCGTGAATTTGAAGAATCGTTTCCTTATCAGCCGACGCCTGATCAGGAGACGGTTAGCGCATACATTAAGACGGATATGCAAAAGCCAACGCCGATGGACAGGCTGCTTTGCGGGGATGTCGGGTATGGCAAGACGGAACTTGCGATGAGGGCGGCGTTCAAGGCGGTTGAGGCGGGCAAGCAAGTCGCGGTGCTTGTGCCGACGACGGTGCTTTGCGTGCAGCACGAGCGGACGTTTACGCAGCGGTTTGCGGATTTTCCGGTTTCGGTGGAATCGATTAATCGTTTCAAGACGAAAAAGCAGTCGGCGGAAATTGTTAAGCGGGCAAAGATCGGCAATGTCGATATTTTGATCGGTACGCACAGGCTTTTGAGCAGCGATGTTGGGTTTAAGGATTTGGGACTGCTGATCATCGATGAGGAGCAGAGGTTTGGTGTTGAGCATAAAGAAAAACTGAAAAAGATTCGAGTGAATGTCGATGTGCTGACGATGACGGCGACGCCGATTCCGCGAACGCTGCATTTTGCGATGCTTGGGCTTCGTGATATTAGTTCATTGACAACGCCGCCGCTGGATAGGCGAGCGGTTGTAACACATGTAAAGAAATTTGATAAAGAAACGATCAAACGAGCGATGCTTTTTGAGCTGAACAGGCAGGGACAGATTTTTCTTGTACATAACAGGGTGCAGACGATCGAGAAATTCGCTGATGATATTCAGGAGTTGATACCTGAACTTCGGATTGGTATTGCGCACGGGCAGATGCATAAACACGAACTTGAAAAAGCGATGGTAAAATTTGTGCTTGGGCAGATCGATGTTTTGATTTGCTCTGCGATTATCGAATCTGGAATTGATATTCCGAATGCCAATACGATCATTATAAATGACGCAGACAGGTTTGGGCTGGCGCAGCTTCATCAGCTTCGCGGACGAGTGGGGCGATTTAAACACAGAGCTTACGCATATATGCTGTTGCCGCAGCACAGGTCGATAACACCTGTGGCTGTCAAGAGGTTGAAGGCGATCGAGGAATATTCGCAGCTTGGGGCTGGATTTAAAATTGCGCTGCGTGATTTGGAAATTCGAGGGGCGGGAAATATTCTTGGGCCGGAGCAGTCTGGACATATTAATACGATCGGATTTGAGCTATTTTGCAGATTGCTGACGGATGCGGTGCGGCGGCTGAAA
>MHYA01000121.1:11112-34565 GCA_001825675.1 Planctomycetes bacterium GWF2_42_9
GGTGGAAAAAGAACCTTCGGCTGTTATCGATTTGGGATTTTCGATTTATATTCCGCGAAATTATATACAATCCGATTCGCAGAGGATGAATGTTTACCGGCGAATCGCGGCAGCGCGTACGGATAAGGATTTGAAAATGCTCGAAGATGAACTTAATGATCTATTCGGGCGGATTTGTCCAGAAGTGCAAAAACTACTCGAATTGGCGGAGATAAGGATTCTGGCTTCTGCGGCGGGTATGCGGGCAATAACTCTGAATGGAAATGATATTGTTTTTTCACTGGAAAAGGATAATTCCAAAAAAGTAATTGATATTTTTGCGAAAGCACCGGGTAAATTGAGGATTCCAGACCCATTGACGGCTTATATCCGGCTGGAGAGTAAATATCTGGAGCCTGATACGATTTGTGCGGTGTTGAGAAAAATGCTTCGCAAAAAGGGGTAAGATTGACTATAATTGCCGCGGATATTTAAACAGGATGTTAATATGAAAACAAAAAAGATTTTTCTGGTATTAGTAATTGGTTTGGCAATGTCATTCTTTTACGGCTGTGAAGAAGCGGCGAAAGGGCCTGCGGTTGATCCTGCGCTGCTAGATTCTATAACGCCTCCGAAGGAAATGAATGAGATGCCGATACCTTCGGGCGGGCTGGTTCTTTCTGTTGAGAATTCCGCGGTTACTTCGGATGAAATTATCAATCCTTATATGCCGAGATTTAAAGAGTTGACGAAAGAGCAGGATTTTGAAAAATTCAGAACCGCAGCGATGCCGGTGATAACCAATACGCTTTTGCAGAAAGTTTTCGATATTAAAATTTATGAAAAGGCTAAGGCTGCGCTGCCTGAAGGTATAACTGATGAGGTGATCAGTAAAATCGTCGACGAAGAAGTGCAGAAATTTATAGCACGATGCGGCGGTAATTATTCAGAAGTTGAAAAACTGCTCGGACAGATGGGAACCGACTGGCAGCAATTTTACAAGGAACAGAGACGCGCGATTTTGATACAGTCTTTTATTTCGGAAGAACTGAAAGACGAAAAACCTATTACGCATTCGGAATTGATTGCTTACTATGACAAAATAAAAGATAAAAGCTACGAACAAAAAGCAGCTCTTACTTTCAGAGTTATAGATATTCAACCCTATTCGCTTCACGATTCCAATGACCCCAACGCTAATCTGCAAGAGAAAGCTGAACAACTGGCGGCAGAACTTTCGGATAGAATTAAAAAGGGTGAAGATTTTAATGAGCTTGCGAAAAAATATTCGCAGGACTTGACGGCTAAGGACGGCGGTTTGTGGAAACCGGTTGTGCCGGGCAGCTTGGGCAAGCCTTACGATCTGATCGAGAAAGCATCTATGGATTTGAAAGCCGGAGATGTGAGCGAGCCGATCAAAAGTTCTAATCATATTTTTATAGTGAAATTGGTTGATCGCAAAGACGGGATCAGTAAATCTTTTGATGATGTGCAGACCGAGGTCGAAGCGAGAATGCAGCTTGAAAAACGCAGGAAAATGGTCAGCGATATGATGGATAAAACTATCGCGCAAATAGATTTGACTTATGCGGATCAGTTTATCGAATACTGCCTTGAGAAGGCGTATGTTGATAGCGGCGGGAAATTGTAACGGACTTTTCAACCACGAATAAACACCAATTAACACTATAAAAAAACAAAATACGAAACTAAATTTGTAACTTTTGGAATGATACAAAAATTTGCTTAATATGATGAAAATTTTACATGGTATTGATTTAGTTGATTGTCCTCGAATCGAGCAGATGCTCGAAAGGCACGGCGATCATTTTCTTGATAGAGTTTTTACTGCGGCAGAGCAGCAGCAGGCTAACGCGGTGAAAAACAGGATCGAAAAACTTTGCGGCAGGTTTGCTGCCAAAGAAGCGGTTTTGAAATTGCTGGGCACTGGATGGCGCGGCAAAATTGCGTGGACGGATATCGAAGTTGTGAATAATGTGCTCGGCCGGCCGATCGTTACTCTTAGCGGCGAAGTAAAAAGATTAGCGGATGAAATGAAAATCGGTGAAATAAATTTGAGTATCAGCCATACGGCAAATTTCGTTATGGCTTCAGCAATGGCACTAACAAATATATAGCACGAGGGCGTTATCGATCACGTTGTTGGCAGAGACCAAGAATTTAAAATTTAAGATTTAAGATTGAATATTTGTGGAACGCTTCGCGGATTTTTTTACTAACGAACGGTAACCACGAATGAACACGAATAAACACTATTTTTTATCGCATATTCCACTGATTAAAATGATTTAATATGACAGATGATGTAAATATTTATGATTGTATAGTAATCGGCGGGGGGCACGCTGGGGCAGAGGCTGCGCACGCGGCGGCGAAAATCGGCGCTAAAACTATGCTGCTCACTATCAGCAAAGACACAATCGCAAAAGCAAGCTGCAATCCTGCTATCGGCGGAATTGCTAAAGGGCAAATCGTCAAAGAAGTCGACGCACTCGGCGGTCTGATGGGTATCACGACAGACGCAACGGGCATACAATTCAGACTATTAAATCGCTCGAAAGGCGCGGCCGTTCAATCGCCAAGGGCGCAGATCGATAAATATAAATATTCCGCGTATATTCGCAATCTTCTTGAGCAGACAGAGAACCTCACAATCATCGAAGGTATGGCGGCGGAAATTCTGGTTGATGGAAATCAGGTGCGGGGAGTTGTGTGCACGGATGGCAGAGTTTTTAATTGCGGTGCTGCTATCGTTACTACCGGAACTTTTCTTAAAGGCATAATGCATACCGGAACGAAACAGTGGGCGGGCGGAAGATTGGATGAGCCTGCATCTAACGAGCTTTCGGATTGTTTGCGCAAACTCGGTCTTGATGTGCAGAGATTGAAAACCGGAACGCCTGCGAGACTGGACGCAAAGACAATCGATTATGACAAAACAGAAGTTCAATATGGCGATGAGAAGCCTTCGCCGTTTTCGTTTTTGACGGATTCAATTACGCGAAAACAGATTCCGTGCTGGATCACATATACAAACGAAAAGATTCATAAACTTTTGTTGGATAATATGGACAGGGCGCCGCTTTATACGGGGCAGATAAAGACAACGGGGCCGAGGTATTGTCCGAGTATTGAAACGAAGATAATGCGGTTTGCTGATAAGACGAGGCATCAGGTTTTTCTTGAGCCTGAAGATGAGGAGCAGCGCACGATTTATTGCAATGGGATTAGTACATCTGTGCCGGAGGATGTTCAGGATCAGATGATAAAATTAATGGCCGGGACGGAAAACGCGCGGATAGTTCATTACGCATACGCGATAGAATATGATTATTGCCCGGCGATACAGTTGAAGCCGAGTTTGGAGACGCGGAAAATTAAAGGATTATTTCTCGCGGGACAAATTAATGGTACGAGTGGTTATGAAGAGGCGGCGGGTCAGGGATTGATGGCGGGGATCAACGCGGCGCGGCTTTTGGATAATAAAGAACCGATTGTTTTGGGACGGCATCAGGCGTATATCGGCGTGATGGTTGATGATTTGCTGACGCGGGAAATTGATGAGCCTTACCGAATGTTTACATCGAGGGCGGAATGGCGAATGAGTCTGCGAAGTGATAACGCGGATAAAAGGCTGACGCAGATCGGGCGTGATGTCGGGCTTGTTGATGATTTGCGATGGGCGAGGTTTCAGCAGACGATCGAGCAAAGTGAAAGACTGGCGGAATTTTTGAAGAATACGCGAAAGGCTGGTAAGGCACTTTGGGATTATTTAAAGCAGCCGCAGAATCCGTTTTATCACGAGATTATTCAGATGCCGGAAATTTCGGAAATGGGTGTTCGGGCGGATGTCATTGAGAGTGTGATGACGGACGCGAAATATGAAGGGTATTTGGCGAAAGAGGAAAAGGCTGTTGAAAATTACCAGAAAGATGAGAAATTAAAATTGCCCGAAAACATTGATTATGATAAGGTTGAACACTTGCGGGCGGAAGCGAAAGAGAAACTGAAAAGGTTTAAGCCCGCGACGCTCGGCCAGGCAGGCAGAGTCGGCGGTATTACGCCTGCGGATATTATGATAATTCAGATTCATTTGAGAAAAAACAATGCAAGACACAGAAGCGATTGAAAAGTTAAAAGAGATTTCAAATCAAATCGGTATCGACATCAGCGGTGCGAAAATTAGAAGGACATCTTCACGTTTTTGTCTTGGGGTAGAGCACGGCGATTATAACGGTACAGAACTTTTCGGCGTTGGGACGGACAGGTTTATCTGGTTTGCGTATAAACCAAACGGCACGAATAAGAACAGGTTTTACAGCGCGAATTTTCCAAACGAAGGCGTTGTTGAATTTGAATGCGGGAAAGTGCCGGGGCCGAAATCTGAAAAAATCGCCAATAGCTGGGTGAGATTTCCTTTCGGCGTTGATTACATATTGAACAAGCATGGGTATAAATTAAGCAAAGGGTTTGACGGAATTATTTTTGGAAATATACCCGGCGGAGGTATGAGCAGGTCGGCATCTTTGACGCTGAATCTTATTCTCACGATGATGGAAGTGAATGGCATCAAAGTTCCTGATGATTTTAAAATCGTTGATATGGCGCAGGAAGTTGAAAATGAATATATAGGTTCGCCTTGCGGGCAGCTCGATCAGATTATGATCTTGTTTGCGAAGGGGAATATGGGTACGCATTACAATCCGGCAAAGCGAACGATCGATTATATTCCGCTTGGCAAGGGCGGCGAAGATTTGCGAATCGTTGTTATGGATACAGGTACGGACAGGCCCGGTCTGGATAAATCGACATATAAAATTAGAAGAGCCGAATGCGAAGAACTTGTGAAGCTGGCGCAGGGTAAAGGTTTTCAAATTAAAAACCTTGCTGATATAAAAGATGAGAAGCTGTTTAATGATATTATGACGGCATTTAAAGTATCGCATCCGAATTTGTGCGACAGGCTGAAATATATTTATAAAGCGCAGAAAAGATTTTATAAAATGATGGATGCGTGGCGAAAAGGTGATATTGAGACTGTCGGTGCGGTTTTCAGAGAGGACGGATTTGGGCTGCGAGTCGAATATAAAATATCTGGGCCTGAACTTGAAGCGATGTGCGATATAGTAAGAGAAGTTCCGGGAGTTTTGGGCGAGCGTATGCTTGGCGGCGGCGATAAAGGCGCTTCAGGCGCATTGGTAAAATCCGAAGCGGTTGAAAAGTTGAAGCAGGCGGTTGAAATTAATTATCCGAAAATGAAACCTGATTACGCGAAAAAATTCGCGGTGCACACTTGTAAAATCGTAGACGGTGTTAAAGAATTTAATCTCGAAGGATAGCTTATGGCAAATGTTCCACCGATAGTGCTTTCAACGATCGTATGCGAAAGAGTATTGTTTGATGCGCCTACGAAAACATCGAGTCTTATTGGAATTGTCGACAGGATTCTTGCACCGCAGTATCCGATCCGCTTTCCACGGCTTTTCTTTTTTGCGGAAATGACGAACGGACACGACATAACCGAAGTCGAAGTTCGGCTGGTTGATACGGCTGATAACGATAAGATTGTTTTAAGTCAGAAGGCACAAATTAATTTTCCTGATGTGAAAAGCAATGTTTCTGTTGTTTTGGTTTTCGAGGGATTGGGATTTAATCATCCGGGCGATTATTATTTTCAGCTTTTCGCGGCAGATCAGCTTTTGTCGACACGCAGACTTGTTTGTATGCTGGCACACAGGCCGCCGGAAAAGAAGGAATAGAAATTTAAGATTTAAAATTTAAGATTGAAGATTTGAGGAATTTTCTATTTTAATACCTGAAGAAGAAATTGAGTTTAAGACGAGCCGGAGTGGCGGGCCGGGCGGGCAGAATGTAAATAAACTCAATACGAAAGTCGCGGCAAGTGTTGATATTCCAAATTGCAGCTTTTTGAGCGAGGAACAGAAATCGTTAATTCTTCAAAAACTTTCATCACGTTTAACAAAAGATAGCAGACTGATTGTCGAAAGTCAGCGATTCAGGACGCAAAGAGCTAATCGAGATTTCGCAGTAGAAAAATTGGGAAATATAATTGAAGATGCTTTGAAAGTGCCCAAAAAGAGGAAACGTACAAAGCCAAGTTATTCTTCGGTTCAAAAAAGAATGCAGCAGAAAAAGAGAAGAAGCGATATTAAGGCACAGAGAAGAAGCGGCTTTGGAATAGAATAAAAATCCTAATTTCTAAATTCGAAATACTGAACAAATTCAAATTAACAAAATTGAAATGTTCAAAACCGGGGATTTTCCTAAAGTTTGCGGGAATGACACAAAGAAGCGGGGATTATACAAGATGTGTTATTTTTTGCTTTGGGCAAGGGCATTGGAATAGAAGTTTTCGGTTGCGATGAGTTCGGCGGGAGTGCCCTGATCGATAATTCGTCCGTTTTTCAGGATTACAATTCTATCTACGTTTCTTGTAGTTGAAACTCTATGTGCGACGACGAAGGTTGTACGATTTTTAATAAGTTTATCCAAAGCGAGTCTCACGCGTTCTTCTGATTCGACATCGAGAGCGCTGGTAGCTTCATCAAGAATGATAACACGCGGATCGCGGACAATGGCGCGTGCGATTGCGAGTCTTTGCATTTGTCCGCCGGAGAGTTTTAGTCCTTCTGCACCGATGTTTGTATAAATGCTGTCTGGTAAATTCTCAACAAAATCCCACGCATCGGCAGCTTTTAATGCGGCGACAACTTCTTCAGTTGAAACATTTTTATCGCCATAAGCGACGTTTTCGTAAAGGCTGCCTGAAAAGAAAATACTTTCCTGTGTTACGACCCCGACGAATTTGCGATAAGTTCTCAAATCCATTTCCTTTATATCTTTGCAGTCAATGAGAAGTTTGCCGCTGTTTGGTCTGATGAATCCAAGGACAAGTGAAAGCACGGTAGATTTTCCGCTGCCGCTGGGGCCTACAAACGCGACAGATTGGCCGGGTTCGACTGTGAAGGTGAAATCCTTGAGGGCGTGGCGGCTTGTTTGCGGGTATTGATAGTTTACGTTTATAAATTCAAATTTGCCTTCGATTTTATCGAAAGGTTTTTTGCCGTTGTTTTCTTCGAGGTCTGGTGAAGTTAAAACTTCGTAAATAGAATCAATAGATGTGCTTGATTGCGAGAGCTGCGGAAGAGTGCCGATAATCATAAGGACTTGGCCGGTAAGTGTCAGGAACATCGAATTGAAAAGTACAACATCGCCGATCGAGATATAGCCTTTAATTGCTGAATAAGCTGAACCTGCGATAAATGTGATGTGGATGATAGTCATTGCCGCCCAGGTCGACGAACCGAAAATCGCGGTGAGGGTGTCGAAATGTTTTCCTCGGCGGAAGACAGCGGAAATTTTTGAATCGATCTCTTTGACTTCATATTCCTCAAGGCCGTGAGCGCGAGTAATTGGAATCATATTCAGCATATCCTGCATCGATGTGCTCATATTTTCCATAGCATATCGATAGCTCTTTGCGCTTTTTTTGATTCGGGCTGTGAATATCTGCCTGATAAATACCGCGATGGGGACAGCAATCAAGAAGAAAATCAAAGCAATTGGCTTGCGAATGGAAATGGCGATAATTGCGATCGTTACCTGACAAAGAAAAGTAAAAATCTGCTCGGCAAGGATTCGCGGGGTTTGCTCGACCACTTCAATATCGCGAATGATTTTGGACTGGAGCTTTCCTATACTGGATTTATGGTGATATAGAATACTCAAACGCTGAAGCTGGCGGCAAAGTTCCCTTCTAAGGTAAAGACTTATGCCGCGCATTACATCGCTAAGCATTCGTGCGTAAATTGTATGGGTAGGGACGTTTTGCACAATAAGAACGATCATAAAGATGAGATAATATGAAAGTTTTTTTATTTTTTTGGGGTCATTACCAACAGCCAAGTCAATCATCACCGCTGTAATAATGGGCATCAGCCAGGCGGGACTTGCTTTAATCAAATGGAAGAAAAAAATCCATAAGAGCTTTCCCCATTGATGTGAAAGAAGAATTTTATAACTTTGAAACAAGTTTCGTTTCGGGTTTGATTTCATTTATATTTTAAAATGCGATGCCGAAGTCCTCATAAGAGGTATTTACATCAGCATCTTCTATTTCAACTTTGCGGATTGTAAAGGATTCCTTTAAATCTTCGATGCAGTCATCGATGTCTTCAGGTTCGCCTTGAAGGCGCATTTCCACCTTGCCATCCTCAAGATTTCGGACAAAACCTTTGAGGTCGTAACGTTTGGCTATGTTTTTGGCGGTAAAACGGAAACCTACGCCTTGAACGTAACCACAGAATACTATGTGTTTTGCGATTGTCATTGAATTTACCTTTGCCATAAGTATAATATACTCCGCGTTATTTGGCAATCCTGCGGAATATTCATTTTCAGGGGGCAAAAAAATCATAAAATAAATAAGATATTCTTAATTTAAAATTAATATAAAGTTGTTATAATAATGTGTTCAAAATAATATAAGAAGATATGAAAATACTTGGAAAAAATAAACGGGAAGAACAATTATACCAGTTAATTACACTGGTAGCGGGCGGATTTACGCTCGGTGAGGTTCTGGATAAACTGGCACGGGCGGCGGTAGAGATCACCGGCGTATCGGCGTGTTCTATAAGATTGCTCGATGATGAAGCGGGTGATCTGAAAATGCGGAGCACTTTCGGCTTAAGCGAAGAATACCGAAATAAAGGGCCTGTTACCAGAGACGACCCTGTGATCCAGGCGGCGTTCGCGGGCGAAGCGGTGATCATCGATGATATGAATCAGGACGATCGCGTCAGATACAAAGACGCATCCGCGAAAGAAGGCATTGCCAGTCAGCTTACAGTCGCGATGACATTCAAGAATACACCTGTCGGAGTTTTGAGACTTTACAGGCCAAGGGTCGGGGGATTTACCGAAGACGATATTTCACTTGCCCGTTCGGTGGCATCGCAATGCGCGGTAGCGATCACGAACGCAAAATATTATGCAAGAGCTATTGCGGGCGAACAGGTCTCGCAGCAAGTTCGGCTTGCAAGTATTATTCAGCGAAGAATGATTCCTGATGCGGCTCCGAAAATAGCAGGGCTTGAGATCGCGGCGGCATATAAACCTTGCTTTGGAGTCGGCGGCGATTTATACGATTTTATTCGGCTCGATAATGATTGTCTGGCGATCGCGATCGCTGATGTTATCGGCAAGGGTATTCCGGCGGCACTAATGATGAGCTCGTTTAGAGGAATGATACGCGCTTATGCCGACGGCGGTCATACGCGGCATACGATGCCAGAAATAATTCAAAAACTTAATATGAATGCTTGTGATGAATGCAGGGACGGCGAATTTGTTACGCTGTTTTATGCTATTTTGAACGCGAAAGAAATGACGCTTACATATTGCAACTGCGGACATGAGCCTACGCTGCTTTGGCGCAAAGGTAAAATTCGCGAACTATCAAAGGGCGGTTTGGTTCTCGGGGTTGCTCAAGATGCGAAATATGAAACTGAAAAAGTCGAACTTAAAGGCGATGACCGGATACTATTCTATACAGATGGTTTGATCGACGCGGTGAACTTTGATGGAAAAATCTGGGGCGTTGAGAGTTTGTATAAAACCTTCAAGCAGTGCGCTTCAGGAACGGCGGCTGAAATCGTTAATAACACATTGACGCTGCGGAGAAGATTTATCGGGCTGGCTCGCCAGACAGATGATACGAGTATTGTAGCGGTCAGAGTATCAGATAGAAATTAAAAATAAAAATTTTTCCCCTCTGATTTTGCTATTCAAGGCAGCAAAATCCTAAAGATTCGGGGATTATAAGATTCGGCTTAAAAGCCGATGCTGATTTAATACTATGATAATAGAACAAAAAACGAGATTCTTCACTGCGTTCAGAATGACAAGGTGTTGGCACACAGAATTTTATCGGCTGTAATGGCGAAATTAATAATAACAATCGATGGGCCGGCGGGCAGCGGAAAAAGCTCAACGGCAAAACTTCTCGCGGCAAAAATTAACGCATCTTTTCTAGATACGGGAGCGATGTATAGGGCGGTTACTTTGGCGGCAATGCAAAAGGGCTGCGATTTCAATGATGTTTCGCAACTTGAAAAGATAATCGATAACACTAATTTCGAATTTAAAATAAAAGATGGTGTTATGGTTGTTAAAATCGCGGGCGAGGATGTAACGGAGAAAATTCGAGATCCGCAGGTTACCGGCAATGTCCGGTTCGTTGCTGCAGAGGGAAGTTTGCGGGCAAGGCTTGTTAAACTGCAAAGAGAGTTTGCCGCAGGTGTGGAACAGATTGTAACGGAAGGCAGAGATCAGGGAACTGTGGTTTTCCCGGATGCGAATTTAAAAATATTTCTAACTGCCGACAACACGGAACGCGCAAAACGAAGGGCGATGGAATTATCGCAAAATGGCTATAAAGTAGATGTAACCAATTTGCAAAAAGAAATAGAGATCCGCGATTTGCAGGACACATCAAGAAAAGTTGCGCCTTTGACGCCGGCAAAAGACGCGGTGATGATCGACACGACGAATTTCACGCTTGAGCAGGTGGTCGAAGAAATTTTAAAACTCGTGAAAAACAGCGTGGGCTAAAGCCCACCCTACGGACTAACCCCCAGCATAAAGCTGGGGGCTAACAGAACCCCTCGAATCCATCTTGTCTGCGACAGCGAGGACAGGTAAATCAGGGGGCTAACGAATTGAAGATAAAATGAAAATATTAGATCGTATAAAATACGTTTGGTACTTTATGTGCGGATGGCCATGCAGGTTTTTCTGTATGTTCTTTTTCAAAATACGTTTTTATGGAATTGAAAACGTTCCGAAAAAAGGCGGATTTATTCTGCTGTGCAATCATCAAAGCTGGCTTGATCCGATGTTTGTTGTTGTACCTGTCAATAGAAGATGTGTTTTTGCTGCACGAGACAATCTATTCAGAGTTCCTGTTTTGGGCTGGGTATTCAAAGTATATAGTTGTATCCCGATAAAAAGAAATCACGCTGATATTGGCGCAATACGCGAATGTATCGACAGATTGAAAAATAATTGCGGGCTTGTTTTGTATCCAGAGGGGACAAGGACACGCGATGGAAAAATTGCGCACGTGAAACCGGGATTTACACTTCTTGCGAAAAAAGCAAATGTTCCGATAGTGCCTGTTGTGATTGACGGTGCATTTGAGTGCTGGCCGAGAAATCAGGCTCTTCCGTCTTTGGATGGTAAGATTTCGGTTCAGTACGGTGAAGCCATTATGCCTGAACAAATCGCGAATGAATCCGACAAAGAATTTATGTCCGATCTTACACAAAAAATGCGTAAGATGCAGACTGAACTTCGCATAAAGGTTGGAAGAAAACCATTTGATTATAGCAGCAAAACAAATGACGATCATCCTGTGATTGCGGCTAGTGTGCAAGAGAACCAAAAAGTGCCAATGATTAAAATGATGAAAAGGAAAATCAATTTTTATTGGTATTTCCTCTGGCGACAGTTTTGCAGAATTTTTTGCAGACTCTATTTTAATCCGACAGCCTTTAATACACATTATGTTCCTGATGAGGGAGCGTTTTTGCTTTTGTCGAATCATCAGAGTTTTCTTGACCCGATGATAAACGCAGATCCGCTTAAGCGTCAATGCTGCTTTGCGGCGAGGGATAGCCTTTTTACGATTCCTGTTTTTGGGCCGATGGTTCATTCGTTCAATGCGATTCCGATCAAACGCGGACAGGCAGATTTGACGGCGATGAAATTGTTTTTGGAAAAACTGCGTGATGGTTACGGCCTGGTTCTCTACCCAGAAGGTACGAGGACTGAAAACGGTAAAATCGCTGAAATGAAAGCTGGATTCGGACTGCTGGCGAGAAAAGCTAACGTGCCGATCATTCCTTCGGTTATAGATGGTGCGTTTGAGTGCTGGCCCAGACAGCAGAAATTATTCTCACGCGGAAAAATTTATGTAACTTATGGCGAACCTATCCCGGCTTCAAAAGTAGCTGAAATGGGTGATAGGGAATTTGCTCATTACCTGACACAGATTTTAAGAGAAATGCAGAGAGAATTAAGGTTGAAGGTTGGACGCAAGCCGTTTGATTATACAGAAACGGAAACGACTCCTGATACCTTTATTAATTTAGGTAAAATATGAAAGTAATAGTAGCGAAAAGCAGCGGATTTTGTCCTGGAGTTCGGAATGCCATCAATATGGCGGAAAAAACTCTGGCTAAAGAGAAAAATGTACATAGTTTGGGCGAAATCATCCATAATAAAGACGTAGTGCAAAAACTGGCAGACGCAGGGCTGAAAATCACTGAAAAAGTCGAAAAAATCAAAGCCGGTACGGTTATTATCCGTTCGCACGGAGCAACGGCTGAACAAATAAAGAAAATGGAGAAAAAAGGACTTCAAATTATCGATGCCACCTGCGTACTCGTAAAAAGGGTACAAAAAATCGCCAAACTGCTTCATTCAGAGGGTTATCAAGTTGCAATAATTGGAGACAAAGGGCATCCTGAAGTACAGGCGGTTTTGGGTTCTGCGCCTGATATTATGGTGATCGGGTCAAAAGCTGATGTTGCTAAGCTAAGCAAGCATAAGAAGTTAGGAATTATTTGCCAGACTACACAAAGCCCGGAGCATTTCGCTCAAATGCTAGCTGAAATAGCGCAAACGGAGTTTGTAGAGCTTAAGGTTATTAATACTTTATGCAAGGAAGCGATCAAGCGGCAGAGCTGCGCGGTACAGCTTTGTAAGAAGGTTGATATTATGTTTATTCTGGGCGGGCTGCATAGCGCTAACACTATGAAGCTGGCGGAATTATGCAAAAAGTACAATAAAAAAACGTTTCATTTGCAAAACTGGAAAGAACTTGATAAAACTATCCTTTTCGGTAATAATGTTGCCGGCATTACGGCGGGTGCATCTACGCCGCAATGGATAATTGACGACTTTGTAGAAAACTTACGGAGATTCAAAACTAAATAAAAACTTAAAAATAAAATCTCTACTAATTCGAAGACCGAAGCTAAACCAATATTAGCATTTGTGTTTTTGAAACCGGAACGAGATTCTTCACTGCGTTCAGAATGACAAAGTGCTTTGGGTTTTGGGTTATAAGTTTTAAATTTTTAGCTATGGATTGATACGCGTTGGCGATGTAGTCAATGCGTTTTTTGTTTAAGTAAAGATTCGCGTTTAAAGCGTGATGTGGAGGGCGCGAAATCTAAATTACTACACTCCACGAATAAAGGAAAAAAATGGTTGATAGAAACATAATTAGAAAATTAGGGTTCACACCAGAGGAACTCGAAAGCAAAGTAAACGCGTTGTTTACGGAAGCAGACGGCAAACTTTTGTCGGAAGCTCTTGAAAAGAAAGTTGACGCCTTAACGCCTGGGACGATTCTCAAAGGCAGAATTATTCAGCAAATCGGAAACGATGTAATTCTGGAAATCGGTCTCAAGAGCGAGGGCGCTGTCGATGTTTCAGAATTTGATGACCCCTCGGAAATTCAGCCGGGCCTTGAAATTGAAGTATTGCTCGAAGAAGTTGATTCCGGCGGTCTTATCATTTTAAGTAAACGCAAAGCAGACAGAATCAGAGGTTGGGAACGTTTGGTTACCAGCCGCAAAGAAGGCGATATGGTTACTGGCAAAGTTATCCGCAGAATCAAAGGCGGCTTGCTTGTCGATATCGGCGTACCTGTCTTTTTGCCGGCATCACAGGTTGACATTCGCAAACCGGGCGACATCAGCAGATTCATCGGTCAGGATGTTACTTGCGAAATTCTCAAGATCGATCAGGACAATAAAAATATCGTCATATCAAGACGTAAAGTTATCGAAGATCAGAGATCAGCAGGAAAAGAAAAACTTCTTGCAGAGATCGAACCAGGGCAGCTTAGAAAAGGCGTTGTCAAGAATATCGCAGATTTCGGCGTATTCGTTGACCTTGGCGGCTTAGACGGCTTGCTGCATATTTCAGATTTGAGCTGGGGCAGAGTATCGCATCCATCAGAAGTTGTTCATCTTGATCAGGAAATCGAATGTGTTGTTATCGGCGTAGATAAGGATAATGAAAAAGTTTCTCTTGGTCTGAAACAGAAGTCATCAAGCCCATGGGAAAATATTGAAACACGTTATCCAATCGGCGCAAAGGTTAAAGGCACAGTCGTTAATGTTATGAACTACGGTATTTTCGTCAGACTCGAAGAAGGCGTTGAAGGCCTTGTTCACATTAGTGAAATGAGCTGGACGAAGAAAATCAATCATCCAGGCGATCTTTACAAACTGGGCGATCAGATTAACGTTGTTGTTCTCGATGTTAATAAAGATAAACAGGAAATTTCTCTGGGCGTTAAACAGCTTGAGGCAAATCCGTGGGCTGTCGCTTCACAGAAATATCCGCAAGGCACAATCGTTAATGTTAAAATTACAAGCCTTACGAACTACGGCTCTTTTGTTGAAATCGAGCCTGGTATCGATGGTTTGATCCACATTTCAGACATCAGTTGGACAAAGAAATACAATCATCCGGGCGAAGCGCTCACAAGAGATCAGCAGGTTAAATGCGTTGTTCTCGAAGTCGATGAAGAGAAACAAAGAATTTCTTTGGGCATCAAACAACTGACGGAAGATCCGTGGTTACACGCGATTCCAGAAAAATATCTGCCGGGTCAGATCGTTCACGGTGTGGTTACAAAGATTACGAATTTCGGCGTGTTTGTCGAACTTGAATCAGACCTTGAAGGTTTGCTGCACATTTCTGAAATAGCAGATCACAAGATCGAAAATCCGCAGGAAGTTGTAAAGCCGGGTCAGGAAGTCGAAGTGAAGATTCTTCGCGTTGACGGCGACTCGAGAAAAATCGGCCTTTCAATGCGTAGAGTAAAATGGGCAGAGGAAGATTCCAAAGCCGTTCCAGCTCCAGATATGAATGAGCCGGGCTCTTCATCTTCTTCATCGTCATCACCTCGCAGAGGCGGACTTGACGGCGAAGGTCTGATGATTCCTCCAATTCAGCCAAAAGAATAATTGCTGACTGAATGTAAAATGTTCAAGGCCGTTTTCGATAGCGAAAGCGGCCTTTTTTATTTGTTAATCACACCCTATTTTTAGTCGATATTGCCATAAGTAAGATAATTTGTACTTAACGTCCTATAACGGGAACTGAATTATGACGATATTTGACACAACAATAAAAGAATACCTGACGGAAATTGATGAATCGCCATTGCTTACATGGGAGCAGGAATGCGAACTCGCGAATCGCGTTATAGATTTCGATGATCCCGAGGCGCGGGATATTCTTGTACGCAGCAACTTGAGACTTGTTGTGAGTATCGCAAAACGCTTTGCGACAGGCAAATTGTCTTTGGGCGATTTGATCGAGGAAGGCAATCTCGGATTGATCCGCGCGGTAGATTCATTTGACCCGGAAGTTGGTGTGCGGTTTAGCACTTACGCGGCGTGGTGGATAAAACAGACGATCAAACGTGCGCTCTTGCAGGATAGCGGGCCATTGTCGATACCGACTTATATGGTTGAGCTTGTAAATCAATACAGGCAGGTTGCGTCAGAATTGCAGAAAAAATTGCAGGATGCTCCGACCGTAAATCAGATTGCGCAGGAGATGAAATTACCAGTTAAGAAAATTGTCGCGATAAAAGAAATCGCGGATTCAGTCCATACGGCACTTGACAGCGAAACAGACTCCGATAGCCCAACTATGCAGGAGAAGATACCGCAGGTTTCAAGTGAACTGCCGGAAGATGAATTGGCTAATACCGAAGAGCTGAAAAAAGTAGTAAAAATGCTCGATAAATTGCCGGGCAGATGCGGCGAGATACTGAAATTGCGATTTGGCATCGACGGCAGAGAGCCATTGACTTTAAAGCAAATCGGTGCTAAACTCGGTCTTACTCGTGAGAGGGTAAGGCAAATTCAGCAACAGGCACTCGACACCCTCAACGAATTAATGAACAGCAGGTAGAGTTGTTTTTTTAGTTGAGGTAAAAAGTGGATTTAAAGACTCACATTCGTACAATCCCCGATTGGCCGAAAAAGGGCATATTGTTTTATGATGTTATGCCTTTGCTGGCCGACAAAGATGCATTTGCTTACGTTGCCGAAATCATTTTTGAAAGATACAAAGATACCCAAATAGATTACGTAGGCGCTGTTGACGCGAGAGGATTTATTATAGGTTCTGCGGTTGCGCTGAAATTGGGAGCGGGACTGGTCGCAATTCGGAAAAAAGGCAAGCTGCCTTATAAAACTGAAGCAATTTCTTATGACCTTGAATACGGCCAAAGTACACTAGAAATTCAAATCGACGCGATCAAAAAAGGCTCGAATGTTCTGATGGTTGACGATCTTCTCGCGACCGGCGGAACAATGGAAGCAGCGTGTAAATTAATTGAAAAAATCGGCGGTAATATTACCGCAGTTGCGTTTCTGATGGAGCTTAAAGATTTGGCAGGCAGAGAGAAACTAAAAAAATATAAGATTACATCAGAGATCGTGTGCTGAAATGCAAAAGCTCAAAGTTAAAATTCCCGCGTCTTTAGCTGATAATTACACAGTAACGGTAGGTTCTGATTTTCTTTCGCAAATTATTCAGCAGGTAAAAAAATTGCTGCCCGGCAAAGAACTTTTTGTGATCACAGATTCAAATGTCGCAAAGACGAAGCATCTTAAGGGTTTAATCGGAAAAGAAAAAATTTCAGTATATGTAATAAATCCTGCCGGCGAAAAATCTAAGAATATAAATACAATTATAAAGATCATCGACACAATGGAAAAAAATGCACTCGGGAGAGATACCGCTGTGATCGCGGTCGGCGGCGGGACGGTCGGGGATATGGCGGGATTTGTTGGGGCAATTTTTAAACGCGGCATCGATGTTATACAAATTCCAACCACAACAGTTGCGCAGGCGGATTCATCAATTGGCGGGAAAACAGGAGTCGATTCAAAAATAAGCAAAAACGCATTTGGCGCTTTTAAAAATCCAAAGGCGGTTTTTGTAGATGTATGCACTTTGAAAACACTCGATGAAAAGCAATTTAATGCCGGATTGGTTGAATCTATAAAACACGCACTCATCGCAGACGCGGCTTATTATAAATTTATTTGCGGAAATCTGAATGACATACTCGCGCGCAAAACAAAAGCACTTGAATATATAGCTGTGAAGAATTGCAGGATCAAAGCGGATGTTGTCGAGGCAGACCCTTATGAGAAAAACAAGAGAAGGATTTTAAATTACGGGCATACAATCGGACACGCAATTGAATCAGCAAGCAATTATAAGATCCTGCATGGCCAAGCGGTTGCGATTGGCATTATCGCGGCAAATATTATCGAGCAAAAACTTGGTCTGGGCGGCGAAAAGAGAATTGAGGAGTTGAAGGAATTATTTAGAAATCTAGATATTGATTTGAATGTTCCGAAATCAATTACGAAGAAAAAAATTCTTGATATTATCAGCAGGGACAAAAAGGCGGTGCAGAAATGGCCGAGGTTTGTGCTGATTGAAAAAACCGGCAAGGTATTATGCCGAGATGGCGAATACGCGCATAAGGTGGAGCGGAAAGTTGTTGAGGAAGTAATAGATATTTTATTAAGTCAGAAATATTGAGGTAAAAATGTTTCGAGAAAAAATTAAAGTGCTTGATTGTACGATACGCGACGGCGGATTGATCAATAATCATTATTTCACGGATGAGTTTGTTCGTGCGTCATATAAGGCGATTTCCGATGCGGGTATCGATTATATGGAACTGGGCTATCGTTCGAGCAGGGCGCTTTCGCCGGAGACAAATTATGGCCCGTGGAAATATTGCGATGATGATAAAATCAATCGGATAATTGAAGGCATCGAATCCAACACAAAACTTTCGATAATGGTTGATGCACATCGTGTGAAAGAGCAGCAGTTTCAGCCTAAAGAAAAAAGTCCGGTCGATATGATTCGCGTTGCTACTTATGTTAAAGACATCGATAAGGCGATCGCGATGGTGAAAATGGCGAGCGATCTTGGATATGAGACGACGGTCAATATAATGGCTGCTTCAATAGAGATTGAAAAAGATTTGACCGAAGCGCTTGATCAACTTGCGGAAACGCCGGTGAACGTTGTTTATGTTGTCGATAGTTACGGATATTTCTACTGCGAGCAAATCGAATATATGGTGAATTTGTATCGTCAGCATTTGCCTTCGAAAATTGAAATCGGGATCCACTGTCATAATAATCAGCAGCTTGCGTTCTCAAATACTATTGAGGCGATAATTCATAATGCCAATTATGTCGATGCTTCGCTTTACGGCATAGGCAGAGGCGCGGGCAACTGTCCGCTTGAGTTGATAATGGGCTTTTTGAAAAATCCGAAATTCAGCTTAACGCCGATTCTGAAGGTTATTGAAGATTATATGATCCCAATGCGGAACGAACTTGAATGGGGTTATTTGATTCCTTTTATGGTTACGGGCATTTTGAACAGGCATCCTGAATCAGCGATTAGTTTCCGCAAAACAGCGGACAAAGATAAATACGCGGAATTTTATGAAACAACTCGCGATTCGTTAGAGAATTTGTAATTTGCAAAATATACAGCGCAACAAAAAAGGGTTCAGAATAAACTGAACCCTTTTCTTTTTTCACCGATTTGGAAAATCTTCTTCCTTTATTTTTTCCTTCTAAGAGCTAATGCTCCGAGAGTGAGTAATCCCATAGTAGCTGGTTCTGGAACCAGAACAGGAACTTGTTCTGTGCAGAAAGCAACGCCGCCGAGGAATGATACTTTGAAACCAAAATCTCCGCTTTCATTAACTGCTATTGGAGCACCTGTTCCAACATAGTAATCAATATAACCAACCCAGCCTGTACCGTTGTTATTCGGCAGTGCCTGATTTCCAGTTGGTTGTGTTACAATGAATGTCCAGTAATCAGGAGCAATAACACTTGGTGAAATTGTAAAGGTTTTGTTCATTCCGATTGCGATGTGATAACCGACCCAAGCGGCTGTAGTCTGGTTCTGAACTGTTTCGGCGATCCAAACTGTAGGATCAAGTTCAGTGTCTGTGATGAAATCGCCTTCAACGTGGCCTGGGAACCAATTTTGGACGCAGCTCCATGAGATAGTGTATTCAGTGTTTTCGCCTTCACCCACTTGTGTGAAAGCAGGCTGACCGCCAAGCACAATTGCACCATCGCCATCATCGTCGCAATTCCAGCCAACAATGGCAGCATTAGCGGAAATGGCAGTGAGAACAACTACGAGAATTGCTAGTAACTTCTTCTTCATAAAAATCCCTCCAATTAATTATTTAAATACGTAGTTTCGTAATTTGTGTGAAGTATACCAAAATACGTTGCTGCTTGTCAAGAAAATTCAGGGAAACGCCCGATAAATAATTATTTAATTATAGATTTAAAATATCTTATAGGTCAGAAAAGACTATTTGCGAGAAGGTGATTATTAAAGCAATGATACAGGCGGCAAAGAAACCCCACCAAAGTATAACGCTTTTGTACCATTTATCGCCCAGCTCGCCAAAGATATTCATTTTTTTCCAGTTCAACGACAATTCGTCGCCGACTTGTTCAGGTCTTGGCGGTGCGGTCATTAGTGAAATGGAACAGCATACAATCACGCAGAACAGCCAGGTAAAAAAAGCCTGATTATTGAACGAATACATAATATGGTAAGTTGCTTTTCCGAAAAGTTCCGGCATATAGAATAGGTAAAGTTTTAAGAAGATTTCGAATATGAAGCCTGCGAAAATGGCGGTTGTGGCGCCTTTTGCGTTGATACGTTTAAATAAGATTCCCAGCAAAAAGACAGCCGCAAACGGGGGAGCGAAAAAGGAATAAAGATTTTGGATGTACATAAACAATCCTATTTTCATTTTCGCAATCAGCATAGCGATCAAAATTGAAGTAATGATAATACATATTGATGTCATAACACCCATAGAAACAAGACGTTTGTCGCTGGCGGTTTTGTTTATCATTCGTTTGTAAATATCAAGCGTTACGAGAGTCGCGGTAGAATTTAAAACCGCGTTGACGGTGGATTGGATAGCTCCGAAGAGTGCGGCAAGGAACAGGCCGCGTATGCCGATAGGGACAACGAGTTGGAGCATACGAATATAACTTTTATCTGCGGCCGGTCTAATTTCTTCCCATGGTTGGAGCATAATCTCCGGCATTTTCGCAAAGAGAATTAGACCGGGTAATACGACGATGACCGGCATAATGATTTTTAAATAACCGGCGAAAACGATTCCCATTCTTGCGTGGTACATATTTTTTGCGCCGAAAACTCTTTGGATCATAAACTGATTTAAAGCTGAATACCAAATTCCTGAAGCGAGAAAGCCGTAGATAAAACAAGGCCAAGGTACGACAATGTGCGTAACGGGCTGAATAACGGATAAGCGATTGTAGGTATCGGTTGCGGCCATATTTTGTGCGTTCTGGGAAACAGCTTGCGCCCAGACCCCGGTTTTTGCGCGGTTGGCTTCGATCATAACTTCCCAGCCTTTTACGAGCGAATGCTCATCGCCGGAAAGCATATATAGACCGCAAATAGCAACCAAGACACCGCCGATGACCATTATGAACAACGTAAAAAGATCCATCCACGCGACAGATTTCAAACCGCCGTAGATTGCCCAAACGCCTGTTAGTATTCCCAATGCGCAAATTGCAAACCACATCGGCCAGCCGAAGAGAGCATTGATCGCGACAGCACCGCCATAAAGTACAGCCGCCAAAAATGCGAATATATTTGCGACGACACTTAGTACGGCGAAGGTTTGACGGAGAGTGATGTTGAAACGTCTTTCGAGAAATTCAGGAATTGTAAAAACGCGAGCCGCGAGGAGGAATGGAATGAAGAGCCAAATGAGTACGGAGAAGGAATTAATATTGCCCCATTCGTACATTGCGACAGAAATGCCGAAGATATATGTTGCGCCGACCATACCGATGAAATGTTCGGAGCTGATGTTGGCGGCGATGAAGGAAGAGCCGATTACATACCAGGGAAGCGATCTGCCCGCGAGAAAGTAATCTTCGCTTTTGCCCTGTACCTTTCGGCCTGCAAAAAAACCAATTCCGCAGACAATTAACAAGTAAGAACAAAACGCAAGATAATCCAGAAAGTGCAACTGGAAAGTTTCTGCTGCTGCCAACATATTCATCACCTTTCAAAATCTGTGTCAATCCCAGATGAATGGTTTCATTATTTCCAGAATTTCAACTTTGAGTTCGGGTTTTATGAATTTTATAGAATATTTAAAGATTTCAGGATTTTCGCTGTTCAACGCGAATAAATCATAATGATTTGGGATAGCGAATTTTGTGCAAACCAGTGCGGCTAGCTGGGCGGCTTTTTCGGCGTTCATATTTCCCCATTTTCCGTTGATGCAGAACAGGCCGACTTCAGCCTGCGGTGCTGATTGGAGCAGCAGAGGCGATAAATCGGTATCTGCACTATGATATATCGAACGGCCGTTAGGGAATTTGAAAGAATAGCCTGCTGTGTCGACGACTTTGGGTTCGTTGGGGACAGTATAAATGCCTTCGATTTTAATTTGATTAACGGTTTCAGATTCGCCGACATCAATCGTGATGACGTTATCTTTTTTGATTCCTAACTCTAGTAATTTTTTTGATGCGAAACGCGGGGCAACAAATTTTGTAGAGTCTTTAAATTTATATTGTTCGATGACTTCAGGGTCGAGGTGGTCTCGATGATCGTGTGTTACTATGAATATATCTACTTTTAAATCTGCCGGTTTTATTGGAGCTGGAAATGTGCGTTTCAAAGCGGGCGATTTTTTTTCGACAGAATCACTTAAATAAGGGTCGATAGCGATAAGTGTGTCGCAGCATTTGCAGATATATCCTGCCTGGCCGAGAAAGTAAAGTGCAGCCTGATTGGGTTTTAATTTTAGATCAATTATGCGTTTCATAAAATCCTTTATGGCAAAAGAACTGCTTTAAAAACGTTTTTCTTATTTTCCTGTAGTTGTATTATCGCTTTGTTTGCATCTGCCAGAGGTTCTTTTATATCTATAAGAGATGCGACATTTATTTTCTTTTCTGAAACCAAGTGCAGGCATTTTTCAAAGCAATTTAACGAACGGCACGAGCCGAGTACGTTTAATTCTTTCATATTCAGCAAAGGCAAATCGAGCGGTTCCGATTTCCAGATATAACTGAAGAGAACGAGTGTGCCGCGAGGCCGCAAAGCGTTTAAAGCGATGTTTGGAGCGGCTCCCGCGCTTGTGCCTTCAATCGCAAGGTGAACGCCGGTTTTGCCGACAGTTTTTTCGAGCGTTTCGGTTAAATTTTGATTATGTGTGTTGCAGGTTATCGCGTTTGTTTCTTTTGCGATTCGATCCAAACGCGAATTGTAATGGCCGGCAATAATAATTTTGCGAGCGCCGAAAATTTTCGCAAACATTGCGTGAATGAAACCGAAAACACCATCGCCTAGAATCAGCACATCCCAGCCGGGCTGAAAATTTGCTCTTTCGAAACTTTCCATACATACAGCGAGCGGTTCTGTTAAAGCGGCATCCAAAGCGGAAACATTTTGCGGGAGCGGATAACAATTTGCGGCATCGACTGCGAGAAATTCTGCCCAGGCGCCGGGATTTTCGCTGTTTCCCAAATGGCGAGTGTTGGGGCAGAGATGACCAATGCCTGATAAACATATTTCGCATTTGCCGCATCTTTGGACTGGGTCAACGGCGACTTTTGTTCCGATTTTTATGGTGCGGACATTTTTTCCGGTTTCGACGATTGTGCCAGCGGCTTCGTGGCCGGGGATTATAGGCGGGGTGCAATCCCAATCGGCATAATGAAAATCACTAGTGCAGATTGACGCGGCTTCGACTTTGATCAAAACTTGATCGTCGCCGATGCGAGGTTTTGGCGCTTCGCCGAGTTCAAATCTTTTTTTTCCCTGCCAAAAGACCGCTTTCATAATTTTCCTTTATTTAAGGCAACCTCTAAAAAGTTGAAAACTGTGTGCATTGCAACTTCACAGCATTTTTTTATGTGCGATATTTCAACGAATTCATAATCGCAGTGTCCGGTATCTGTGCCGAAGCCGCAAAGGATCGCGGGTATGTTGCCCTGACGAACTATTCTGCTGACATCGGTTACGCTGCTATGGCCTCTTATCGGGCAATCAGCTTTCCGAACAGCTTTATGTGCATCAACGAGGCATTTCACTATTTTTTGATTTGCGTCGATTTGGTATGAATGGCCTACGAAAATCCAGTTTGTCTCAATCGAGATTGCTTCGCCGCTGCGACTCCTGGCAATGACACCAGAAAGTATTGAATCGAAATCTTTTTTGATTTGTTCAAAAGTTTTATCAGGATGCCAACG
>MHYA01000121.1:34576-45481 GCA_001825675.1 Planctomycetes bacterium GWF2_42_9
GCATATAAACTAAATTCGGCACGCGATTGTAGAAATCACCATAGTGCATTTGACCGATAAATAGAGATTCGCGAGCCAATAGCGGGAATGGGTTTTTTGCCGATTTCAATTCATCATCTTTTTTTCGCAGTTCATTTGCTGCTGAAAACGCGATGCCGAGCAAATCGGGTCTGTTCGGCTCAACTGAAAATTCGTGGCAGGCAGGTTCTTTGATGCTTATTTTCAAATTCCAAATTGCCATTCCATTTGCGGCGATCGCGGCGGCGTTGTCCGGGCCTTCAAAAACTATCGCGGCATCGCCTTTGATTCCTTTTGCGATTAAATTGCTTAAACCTGCGCCGTCGCCTGTTGGGGCTTCATGGAGACCGTATATTGTAACGAGAATTTCGCCGGGAAAATCGCAACCGGTGTCTTTGAGTATCTGTACGATTTCAAGGATTCCTGTCAAACCGTTTTTCATATCGGCGGAGCCTCTGCCGCTGATGATATTTCCTTCGCGTTTCGGCTTTGCGTGCGGAATATCGACGTGGTCGATATGGCCGGAGAGTTGAAGAGTTGGCCCTTTTCGATTTCCTTTTAATCTGCCGATTATGCTTGGGCTGTTCGGAATTGTTAAATCAATTTCGACTGATGCGCCGGCATCTTTCAGCAGTTGAGCGAAATAAATGGCAGCATCTTTTTCGCTGAGCGTGGGGCTGGGGATGTTTACAAGCTGCCAGAGATTGTCAGACATTCTTTCGGTACTGATCTGTGAAATCCAATCTTCAACCTTCATCGTTTCCCTTATTTCAAATCTTTTCTTCTTTTTGAAATATATTTTTGCAGTTCTTGTTCTGTATTTCTATCAAGAGCTGGCGGCTGATAATTTTTGAATATCTGTTCAGCTTTTTCATCTGCGACAGATATTATATCAGAACTTGTGTTTTTATACCACTGGTCATAATTTTCGGGTTTTACCAAGTCTGGGAAATATAATTCCTGTCTCATATACTGCACCGTATGGTCGTTTTCGAGCAAACCGATTTTATTGTTTTCAATTACGTTCTGAGCTAATGTATCATTATTGATCATTACAGGTTTTGCGATTTTTTCGATGTACGACCATATTTCAGTATCGATTATGAACTGCTCATAGCTCATCGAATTGATGCAGTCGAGTATGCCTGCGGCCTGAAGGCAGAAATGTGCACCTGCGTTAAATGCTGTCAGTGCGGTCATCATTCTTTCATAGCCGCTGCGGCAATCAGGTTTTCTTGCGCCTGTTACGGCGGCTGAACAGCGGAATGGTATTTTTAATGTTCGTGCGATTTCTGCGCCGAGCTGGGTGCCGATCGCGTTTTCAGGTCTGCCGAAGCCTGGACCGCCGGTTCGTAAATCGCTGCCGAATCCGCCTATGCCGATGATAATCGGATTTGAAGGATTCAAAATTTGAATGATCGTTACGCAGGCGAGGATTTCGGCGAAAGCCTGTGCGAGAGCGCCGGCGATCGTAACTGGAGCAGTAATGCCCATCATAATTCCGGGGGTCAGCAAAATCGGCTGGCCTTGTTTTACATATTCAACCATCGCATCGGCCATTCGCGAATCAAGATGCAGCGGGCTGTTGATATTTATTAAAGATAAAATGCATGGTTTGTTTTTAATATCGCCGAAAATAATTTTTGAAATCTCGATAGATTCCTTTGCGCCGTCTTTGCCCGCTACAGAACCCATAAAAGGCTTATTAGAATTTTGAATCAAAGCTGCGGTCATTTCAAGAGGTCTTAATTGCGGAGGCACGTCATTGGGTTCGACTAAAACTCCGCCGGTTACGTCAATCGCATTACTTACGCAAGCAAGATATGCGAATTTTTCAAAATCATTGAGAGTTGCCTCGCGCCTTTGACCTTTGCCGTCTGCGATAAAGGCGCTGCCGTAGCCGGGAGCAATCAACATTGTTTTGCCGCCGATATGAACACTTCGCTGCGGATTACGAGCGTGCAAGGTAAATTCAGACGGGACAAGTTTCAATGCCTCTTTAACTAATTTTGAATCGATTTTGATTCTGCCTTCATCTAGATTTGCGCCGACGTTTTTCATTGCCTGCTGGAGGTATTCGGATTCGATGGCAATGCCGGTTTTCGACAGTACGTTGTACGAAACAGATAGAATCTGCTCAATATCACTGTCTGTGAATTTTTGTGTATAAGCAAGAGGATGATTAATCATTTATTTTTTTCCTGTCTGCAAATATGTCTCTAATTGTATCAAAGACAAACCAGACAATCCAAGATTTTCCAGAGTTCTTCCAGTTGGATAATAATCTGTGTCGTTAACGATCGAAGCCAAATGGATCATACAATCATAAGTCGGGGTGCTTATCCCTGCTTTTCTGGCAACGGAAACCGTTAAAGACGCACCCATCGGAATATCTTCCGTAACATATCTATCCTGCATACTGAATGGGCCTTTGCTCGAAGTTTTCGCAAATTCCGCGACCGACATATTAAAGCTGTCCGCGAAAACCTCGTCATACGTATAAGGCTTGTATCCCAGAGCGCGGAAAACACTTGAACGTTCGCCATCCATCCGGTAAATAACTTTTTTCACAGACGGCGTAATGCCTTCCTTGTACATATAAAATTCGCCTTTTGAAAATTCGACGCGTCCCATATTCAGAAGCGCGCCAACGGGATGAACGATAATATTTACATTGTAAAACGCCGGTTCGAGAATGCTGCGTGCCGGTTTGACGACATCGGCATAAGTTCCTTCAAGTGCTTCAATGGCGGCAGTTGTATCGCAGGCCGGTAAAGCGGCGAAAAGCATATTCGGACCGTCAACGCGATGAATGTTCACAGTGCCAGGGCCGTTTAGTGAACGACAGCAATATGGGAATGTTACCGCTTCCGCGAGGATGATACGTTTTGTCATTGCAAGTTCATCCCAGATTTTTCTCATTACCAAAGTACCGCCGCTTCCCGGCCAGAGGATCACGGCCTGACCGTCAACAAGCAGGGGAGCAAGCTCTCTTGCGACTCTTTCGTGCGTGAGTGCCTGCGTAGCTACCATTATTACATCAGCACCTTTTACGGCTTTGGACAAATCCATTGTCGCCATTTCGAGTTTGGCAAAGCCGGTTCTCGCGATGCCGGTCGTGTGAATGCCGCCCTGTTTGCATACTTCGGTGATGTTATCCGCATATTCCTTGAATTCGAATAATCTGCAATTATGTCCTGCCAATGCCATATCCGCCGCGATAGCTTTACCGCCATTGCCGGCGCCGATGATGCACAAGTTCTTCTTTTTCACTGCGAAAACCTCAACTTTCATTTTATTTTTTAACTTTGATGTAATCTATGCCAACCATATATCTTTTGATCGCGTCAGGGTTGGCGCCGACGATTTCAACTGATAATTCATTTTGGCCTGCATTAAGATGATGGCTGCCGAGGTCAATTTCATTTGTAGCAACTACGTTATCTTTGTTGTATGTATCTATTGGTTCGGAAATTTTCCGGCTATTGAGATACCATTGAATGATTGCGTAATCTGGTGCTTTAGTATGGCGAGTCAGAATTTTGTATTCGCCTTGGTTTTTTACATTGATGCCGATGCGGATTTTTTCGCCGGGTGCGCCGATCCACCAAAGCTGGTGATCGTCTTTCCATTTATTGGCTTTAAAACTGCCCATGTGCTGGGCTTCGATTGGGCCGTTTGGTTTTTCGAGAACAAGCATTCCATCGATATCAAGCGGATATTTTAATTCTTTGTACCAGCCGATACGTTCGCTTGCAGCGGCAGGTTTGTACATATCCTTGCCATCTGGTGAAAGATACCAATAAGCTACGCAGCTATATTGTGTCGGCCTGTCGTTGGAGAAATATTTTTCTATGTAGCCATCAAATGATTTTTGGAATGGGATATTGTCGGAAATGTGCCATCTGTTGTTGGAGATATGGCCTTTGTGTTCTTCTGATATTGGCTGATTATGAAATGGGTGATGAAATATTGTCGGGTCGCACCACGCGTAGCCGAAATAATCTTCAGAGCCAGTGCCGAAGGTTGAGGGGAATTTTTCGCCATCAACGAAGAATTTTTCATCGCCTTCACCCCACCAGCCGCCGCGCGGATTCCATATCTCAAGAGCAACGCCGACAAATCTTCCGGTTCCTGTTGTTTTTAGAATTGTCCAATCGATCCATCTTTCCGGCTCTGTCGGTAAAAACATATCTCTATGCCATTTCGCGTGGAATCTTCCATATTTTCCAATTTCGCTTATCGCCCGATGTTTAATTTGAATCGGAAGTGTGATCTCGTTTTTGCTGTCGTTAATGATTTCGATTTTCGCGGATTTTTCAAACGGCATAAACCAATTCGAATAAAGATATTCTTCCGTTACGCCATTGCAAATTGAATTATGCTTATTTAATCCCGGAGCAGTTCCGAAGAAATCACCCAAAGGAGCCCATACAGCAGGTTCTTTCTGGCCGTCCCAGGTTATTTGAATGGCAAGCTCACGAACAATCTGACGCTGCTCTTCAATATCCTTTGGGAAAACATTTTTAATGATGAAAGACGTAATTGCGCGAGTGCCGTCAATTTCAAACACGGTTTTCTTTTCGCCGGCAGCAATTTTGATATCAATCTCATCTGTTTTTTCATTTTCAACAGCAGCAATAAAATTTGGCCCTGTGTTTGCGAGCTGTTGGTTTATTTTATCAAGTGCGGCTGATTCTTCCTGGCTCAACTGGCGTTTGAAAGTCTGAACTTTAGTGTCTTTTGGGAAAAGCGAATATGTGAACTGATAATATTGGCCGTAATCCTGATCGGCGACGATTTTGCAGGATTTCTGAAAAGAAATCGGCGTGTAATTATTATTTCCTCTTCCGACAACGTGGACAAGCTGCGGCCTGTTGAAAGGTTCCTGTGTGCAATTGAAATATTCATCGCAGGGTAAATCAACAGCAGGTTCTTCATTGCCATCGAGATAAATTGTAATTTTTCCTTTGAAAGCTGTTGCTGTCCAGAAACGCCAGATACAGCCGGGGCCTGTCGTTTCACCAAGTACAAATCTGTTGCCTTCTTTGCGAATCCAGTTTTTCTTGCCGTAACCATCGCCATTGGCTTCCCAGTTTATGTATTTGCCGGTCTTTTCATCGTATTTACTGTCGCGGTCGTAGCTTGACCATTGCTGTGTTATTTCGCCGATTTCAGGCAGAACGGAAATTCTTTCGAGGTCTGTAACCATATTAATGATGTCAACGTAAGTAAATTCTTTTGCTGCAAAAACGTTGGTGCAAATTAAACAAATAACAAATACAAAAACCAAAACTAAACTGTTTCTCATTTTGTAGCTCCTTTTAAATGTGTTCTTTTTCTGACATTCCATTTTATAACTTCAGGCTGCACTTCTTTTCTGTTTTCTTTCTGAAACTGGCGGGGACTTTTGCCGGTATGTTTTTTAAATGCCGCTGAAAAACTGAAAGCGTCGCCGTAACCGACAAGGCCGGCAATAACTTTTACTTTATAATTCGTATTAATAAGAAGTTCCTGTGCGTTTCTCATTCTTAGAAGCGTAACCATTTCCATTGGTTTGTGACCGCAGAGATTCAAACTGACTCTATATAAATGCTGCGGAGAGATTCCAACTTCTTCAGCTAAAGCCGCGACAGTCCATTCTCTTCCGAGATTTCCGCCGACAATATCCCATAATTTATATAATTGCTGCCGCATCTCACGATTGCCAGAACTTTCTTCCATATCAAGCTCACGTTCGATATTCAATACAATAAGCTCGGCATAATGTCTTGCGGCAAGTCTTGCGCGTGTTTCGTTTCTAAGCGACTCCGACCAAAAGCCTTCCATCGCGTTTACCAGCTCCGGCATAGTTATAGACTGTCGAATATGCGGTTTGCTGTTTCGTACCTGATGCCAGGTATCGGTATCTGCAAGGTAGAACCATATCGCTTTCCAGGCAGGCCCATCCATAACATAACAATGCGCATAATGAGCGGGCAGGATCACAACCTGGCCGGGTTCGACGGGAGTGCCTTTGCGGTAATGATCTTCCGCAAAGAGAATTGCTTTGCCTTCCAAAGAGAAAATCAGAATATGAACAGTTGGGTTCTGACGATCGGCTTCAAACTTTTTTCTGATATCACAGGTTGAAGCTAAAATAATATCGCATTGCCGGAGAGGTGTCGCTTCGGGCTGACTAAGGTTGAGTAACTTACGATCACTTTCAGGCGCGATTACGAGGTTGTCGGCAAGATACTTGAGACTCTGTTCTGTTTCTTCGTATTTGAGACTTTTTCCCATATTCCTTATTTCCTGTTTCAAAAGAAATGCCTAAGTCAATAAGAGCTATAATGCAAAAATTTGATGCTAAAATCAAGTAAAAAACGCAGCGCAGTCCTTTTACGCGATAGGTACAAATATTATAAATTTGAGAGCTTTGCGTATTTTTTATAAAAAAATAAGGGTGAATGAGAGTTTTGAATATGTTTTTGAGAGTTTTAGCTATTCCAAAAAATTTTAAATAATTTAAAATACCGTTATGATAAATAATGAAATTTCTGGTACCAAGAAACACATAATTTCATACAATGCAAAAGCATTGTCCCATAAATACCTATCTATGGCAAAATCGGCATCATATATTTTTTCTTTTTTAAAATTTTGAGAGTTTTAGCCATTCAATCTGACATAAGCTATTGAATATAGTATGTATGAGATAAATGCTGAATGAATTTATTGTAAGGAGGTAAGCGATGAAAGTTATTCAAGGTAAATATATTTTTTTGATGTCGGTGGTATTGATTATTTTTTCAACGGTACAAGCTGACATAGTTGGATTGTGGAGATTTGATGAAGGCAGCGGTTCTGATGCGGCGGATAGTTCCGGTTACGGCAATGACGCAGCATTTTGGGCCATCACTTCGGTTCAAGGCAAAGTAGGCGGAGTTGCCACTAATAATACAGAGCCACGATGGATATCGCACAGCGGATATGGGTATGCAGTCGAGCTTAACACAATGCCCAACGGCAGTTATCCCGATGCGAGCAACCAGAACTGGAATTACATTTATACTAAAACAGCACGGCCTGCTTCGGTGAATAATATCGGCACCAAATGGACGATAGCATATTGGATTAAACAGTATGTAAATGATCCGGCAATTAATATTGGCGGCGGGGGCGGTTATCAAAGAGTTATTTCTTGTCCAAAGTTTGAAATCGAACTTGGCGTGCCTACGTGGATGTATGATTATTTTTGGCCTTATGGCGCAGTGCCCGCATACGGCAACGCGGATTCGTGGCAGAGAGAAATCGGCTCAACACAAGCAACAGGCACGTGGTATCACTATGCTTTGGTTTATGACGGTACAAATCTGAAAAGATATATCAATGGCGCAGTCGATTATGACGGCACGTTTACAAGCACCAATAAAACACTGCCCAATACGTGGGCTTCGTGGCAATATCTTAAATTCGGCGCTCAAACAGACTATGATAAAGATGTTTTTATTGGCGCACTGGATGATATTGCATTTTTTGATGAGGCACTTTCAGCCTCTCAAATAGCGGCGATTCAAAGCGGCGATTTTACAGGCCCGTGGCAAAAAGCAATATATGAAACAGGCTCATCGCCTTATGTCTGGGATCCGACGTTCATAGCTTTGAAGGATACAATAAAATTATCTTCCGGCGAAAAGGCGACCGCTGCTGCAAACAGCTATCTTCCATCATTTAATTGGCAAATGAAAGGGTCATTAAGTGATGCTACTTATTACGGATTAGCAAACGCGGGTCTTTGGGATGGTAATTCGTTATCTGTCGAATATGCGGCATTTATAACAATCGGCGATAATCTTGTTCAGCCGAAAAACGGCGAGTATGGCATTCATCCGAGAATACACAAAAACACGATATACAAATTCAAAACAAGACTTGGCGGCGAAAGCGCGGTCGGCAATATTGTCGGTGTAAAAATTTACGCGGCCGATGTCAACGATCCAAATAATAAAACTCTGATTACAACGTTGAGCCAGTCAATCGCGGCGAATCAAACGTGGTATGAATTGCAATCGACTTACACGGCAACTGAAGCCTTGTATCCGGCAGACAATAAAGTATTTCTGGCCGAGTGTTTCGTTGAGCAGGGAAGCGGCGGCGCCAGAGGCACGGCATTCGGATGGTTTGATTATGTAACAATTAACATCGACAGCTATCTTACCTGCGAAGCGAAGGTGAGAGCTGAAGGCGCATCGACAGGCGATTTAAATGCCGATTGCAAAATAAATTTTGAGGATTATACCGTAGTCGCGCAAAATTGGATGGCCACAGGTATTGAGCCGATCACATATTCAAATGAAATGCTGGTAAATTCTGATTTCTATGCTGATATTGACAGCGTTCCTTCTAATGCTGATACAGCGGCAGGCAGTCCGACCGGCTGGGCTTTTGTACCGGCGACAACGGATACGGCTGCGGCAGGTATATTTAACGTTGACAGAAACGGCCTTGTAGGTCTTTGGTATTCTTATGAGTCTGCGGGCGGTTCGGTTGCGGCATACATAGATGTTAATACAGTAATGCAGCAGACAATTACATCTGAAACAATCGTAAACGGGCAAATATATTATCTGTCCGCGACAGTTGGCGGTACGGGCGGCGCTTATCTGGGTATGATTAAGGCAACGCTTGAGTATGTAACGAATCCAACCGACGCAATAGGCACTCAAATCGCCGAGGTTAATTTCGTCAATCCTGAAAATCTTACATGGCGTACAATCACAGCAAGTTATACAGGAACAGCGGCGGCTGCAGGAAAGTATCTTAGAGTTAAATTCAGTTATGGCGCACCATCACTTGGCGGCTATGTTATGACTGTCGATGGTTATGGTGTTATCGGAAAAGCATCGTTGAGCAAAACAAAACCGGCTGTCTGGCCGAGAGCCAATCTGCTGACAAACGGCGACTTTGAAGATTATTCATCTTTACCGATGGGTACAAATAATGAAGACGGCTGGCTTGATCTGTTCAGTTATGTCGGTCATTACACAATGAATTCAATACCCGGATGGGATGCAAGCAGTAATGATGATTATTATTATGGATTGCAGTGTATGTTGTGGGCGCCTGCTGGGCAGCCTGCGAAGGGCAGAGTTGCCGCGTGGTTCACAGAAAGCATCGCGCAAAAAGTAACCAGCGAAACAATCACTGCGGGGCAAACATATTACGTCGACTACATAGCAAGTATCAACGCTTCGGGCTATGACGGCGGGTGGCTCGAATGGCCTGATGACGAACCAAATATGGTTGTGAAAGTTTACTGGCTCGCTGCCGGTCAATCTGCTCCAACCGGTACAGAAGGAACAGATTGGGGCTTGATATTGTCTTTGCAGGAAAGACTTATAGGCCCGATCAAGGGAAGCTATACTTATGATGTTCCGTTCGGTAATTGGGTATCGCCATCGGCAAGTTTCACAGCGACAAGCGCGATGGCAGGCAAAAGTTTTTATGTCGAAGCATACTGCAACAATGCTAATACGCCTTATCCAACTTATGAAGAAATATTCTTGAGCAAGGAGCCTCGTCAGGCAATCAGTGCTTATACTTGCTACGAATATCAAAATAAATACGGCGGAAATATTGCGACCGATTTCAACGGCGATTGCGAAACAGATTTCGGCGATATCGATGTTTTGGCGGATGTCTGGCTTGAATGCAATGACCCGGCTGGTTGTAATTGAAAATTTTTTATAACAATGAAATAACTAATGTTTTTTGTGGAGGAATGAAAATGAAGAAGTTGATGTTTGTTATGATGATTTTATTGTGTACTACTGTTGCTGTCAGGGCGGATTTGTCTACTGGTCTGCGAGCTTATTGGAGCTTCGATGAAGGTTCGGGCGATTACGCTTTCGACCAGAGCGGTAATGCAAATACGGGTATGCTTTATGCGGCCACTCAAGCGGGCAACCCTGCTGTTCCGCTTACAGGAACAACCAAGCCGGCGTGGATTGCCAGCAAAGGCACAAATGGTACAGGCTCCGGCGCGTTGCTGTTTAGTACTCCGAATGGATCGAATTTTAATAGTGTTGTCGTTGCGAAAAGCGATTCGCTGAAAAATCTCGGAGGCTATTTCAGTTTTTCTATGTGGATTCGTCAGGATGAAGATACAGTTAGTATGAATGCCGGCGGCGGAAGCGGATACCAGAGATTGATTTCCTGTCCAAACTATGAAATCGAATTGGGCGTTCCGGGATGGAAGCACGATTATTTCTGGCCTTACGGTTCTTCAGCATTTCAAAAAGATATCGGCACCACCGGTGCAATGGATACCTGGTATCATTTTGCTCTGACTTATGACGGTACAGCTCTGAAAAAATACATCAACGGCCAACTTATAGCTAACGTAACAGGTTTCAATCATCAGGGATTGAATAATATATGGGATGACGCCGGCTGGAAGGACGCAGTTTTGCAGATTGGCAATCAGACATGGCCGAATAAAGATTTCTTTATGGGCGCATTGGATGAAGTTGCTATCTGGGGCGACAGATGTTTGACGGCAGCCGATGTTCAGGATGTATATGCTAATGGTATACCGGAGCCGGCAACTATGCTTCTGCTGACACTAGGCGGTTTGCTCATTAGAAGAAAATAATATATCACAGATTCGTTAAGGGGTCGGCCAGCGGCCCCTTAGCGAAAATAAAAGTTAGTTTTATAGAAAGGACTGGCTATGAGAAGACGTACGGGGTTTACGCTTGTAGAACTTCTGGTTGTTATTTCAATTATCGCAATGCTGCTTGCAGTTCTGATGCCTGCGTTGAACAAGGCAAGAGAAACGGGCAGGCGAGTGGTTTGCACGACTCTTCTCGGCAAGACTTTCGGAATGGCCAATATGGCTTATGC
>MHYA01000121.1:45494-46056 GCA_001825675.1 Planctomycetes bacterium GWF2_42_9
CCATTTTCACAACCGCACTCTGGAAATAATCCGGCTACAGGCGCAGCCTATACCTGGGATGAAAGATGGTGCGAAAACAAAGAGTTTAGAAAAAATCTTTCCATTTCTGCAAGAGTTACAATCAATGACGGCGGTTGGGACGATGCTTTTATATTCCCGCAAGAACTTCGCTGCCCGTCCCAGAAATTCGCTAATCAGAAAGCATATACCAGTTTTCTTAAAGCAAAAGAGGGTTGGGAAGTTATTATAAGCTACGGCTACAATGTTGAGCAATGGAGAGGCAATAACGATCTGGCTACGGATTCAACGTGGTGGCCGAGCGGAGGTTACTATGGCAATAGTCAGGCAAATATTAAAACGCCTGCGGAAAAAATGATGTTCATCGATAATAATTATTATCAGGCTCGTTATGAAAGAGCCAAACCGACATACTGGAATAAGTATAAAGATACGATTGTTGAAAAGGCAAATCTTGGGGAGGTCTGTTATCGTCATAATAATGGGGCGGCACTGGCGTATTTTGACGGCCATGCTGGGTATCTGAAGATAGCGGAAGTTTTTG
>MHYA01000122.1:0-2493 GCA_001825675.1 Planctomycetes bacterium GWF2_42_9
GAAGCAGCCCTTAATTGTTTGAAACAATCCGCGGCGGTGATAGTCTATGACTCGCTTACAAAGGCGGTCGAGTTCGCAAATGAGTTTGCCGCCGAACACCTCCAGATACAATGCGGCCCGGATTCGCAGTCCATTGCCCGCAAAATACGCAATGCGGGGGCGATATTCATCGGCGATTACACGCCGGTGGCGGTGGGGGATTACTGGGCAGGACCAAGTCATACATTGCCGTCTGGACGGAGTGCGGCATGGTTTAGTCCTCTCAGCGCGAATGATTTTGTCAAATCCACCAGCATAATATCCTATACTCGGGCGGAATTAGAAGCCGCTTCAGAGGACATAATAAAATTTGCCCAGGTGGAAGGACTTGACGCTCACGCGAAAAGTGTAGCCATCCGAAATACCTGATCCAAAAGACAACAGCAATTTTGGTCTCAAACCTGAGTTCGTTTGGGGGGTGTCAGGGGGTAAAAACAACTGTATATCCATTAAAAAGTTATCGGATATCCAGAAAAACCAATGTTTAAAAAGAAATTAATTTTGAATCTTATTGACATTATGAACGTTAATTCATTATGATAAATTGGTATTCTTTAATCTGAAAGGCGATTATGATGCCGAACTTGCGAGAAAAAAAACAGGAGATGGTTCGGAAATTCAATCGATCAGCAATCTATGATGCCGCTGTCGTTTTATTTAAAGAATATGGATTCGACGGCTTCACCATGCAGCAAGTTGCAGATAAAGCAGGAATGGCTATTGGAACCCTTTACATTTACTTTCCTGCTAAAGAAGAAATAATACGTTATGTCGGTGATTCTCTGTTTGAAAAGTTTTATATCTCTGTAACAGAAGTAACAAAACAGGGCAGTGCTCTCGAAAAAATAGAGCTGTTTTCAAAGTGCTTCTTTGATTTTGGAATTGAGAACAGGGCATTGATAAAATTATTTGAGCACGCCGAAATAGCTAATAATAGAAAACAGAAGATGCAAATGGTTGTGGAATTATTACGCAATATAATCAAAACAGGAACAGCGCAACAAGAATTTATAAAAGTCGATCCGGACAAATCCGCTTTGTACACTCTTTCGCTGTTGTTCGGGTACAATAATCATATTGCTGATATCCAGGATATTAATCCTGGAAAGGATGCAAAAAGCATAGTAGCATTTATCAAACCTCATTTTACCGGAATCAATTAGTATTTGAGTATATCCCCACTGTTGAAGAGGAAAAAAATATGAATAATTTGTTGTGGAATGCGCAAAAACGCAAGTATATCGCTGCTGCTGGTTTTTTAGTTGTCGCTCTGTTACTGGGTGGCTGTAAAGATAACAAGAAAGCCGGCCCAGAGCTCCAAGGCGGTAATCCCGAAGTGGCCGTGGTGGAAGTAAAATCTGAACGTGTCACGATCACCGCGGAATTACCCGGCCACACCAGCGCCTACCTTGTCGCCGAAGTGCGGCCGCAGGTGAGCGGCATAATTCAGAAACGCATGTTCGAAGAGGGTGGTGATGTCAAAGCAGGTGAGACGCTCTATAACATCGACCCTGCTATGTATGAAGCAGCCTATACCGGCGCCAAAGCGGCCCTTGCCAGGGTTGAAGCCAGTCTGACTTCGCTACGGCTGAGGGCGTCGAGGTACAAGGAACTTGTGACGATCAAAGCTGTCAGTCAGCAGGATTATGATGATACCGTAGCCACCCTGCAGCAGGCAGAGGCAGAACTTGAGGTGAACAAAGCGGCGGTTGAAACGGCGCGCATCAACCTGGCTTACACCAGTATTACCGCACCGATTTCCGGGCGTATTGGCAAGTCATCTGTTACAATCGGTGCGCTTGTAACGGCTAATCAGCCCTCGCCTTTGGCCGTTATCCAACAGCTTGATCCTGTGTACGTAGATGTTACACAGTCCAACGCGAGTCTCCTTCGTCTGAAACGAAACTTGACAAATGGTCATCTCAAACAAGACATGGCCAAAAGAGCAAAAGTCAAACTGCTTCTAGAAGACGGCAGCTCTTACCCACTGGAAGGCACTTTAAAGTTTTCCGACGTTACCGTTGATCCGGGTACGGGATCTTTTGTTTTGCGAATGCTGTTTTCGAATCCGGATCAGATACTTTTGCCGGGAATGTATGTGCGTGCAGTTGTTGAAGAAGGTGTCAACGAGCAGGCGATACTTGTTCCGCAGCAGGGAATTTCCCGCAACCCGAAAGGTGAACCAATCGCGCTGATCGTGGATGCTCAAAGCAATGTACAGCAGCAAATGCTCACATTGGATCGTGCCATCGGGGACAAATGGCTCGTTTCGTCTGGTCTTAAACCCGGTGATCGTATGATCGTCGAAGGTATTCAAAAAGTGAGGCCCGGTTCTTCTGTAAAGGTTGTTCCATTCGATGCCGGTCAAAAAGAGCTTCCTGCGGCAGTTACGACAATCCAACCGGCTGTAAAATCGAATTAACGGAGAGGCAAGATGTTATCGAGATTTTTTCT
>MHYA01000122.1:2506-11826 GCA_001825675.1 Planctomycetes bacterium GWF2_42_9
CATTATGATGGTGGCGGGCGGGCTTGCGATCTACAACCTGCCGATCTCCCAATTTCCACCAATCGCTCCTCCGTCGATCGCTATCGAAGCGTTTTATCCCGGAGCGTCGGCGGAGACGGTTGAGAACAGCGTTACGCAGATAATAGAGCAGAAGATGACCGGCTTCGATAAGATGCTGTATCTTTCTGCCAGCAGTGATTCGGCCGGTGCTGCGCGCGTTGAATTGACCTTTGCGCCGGGTACCGACCCTGACCTGGCGTGGTCGCAGGTGCAGAATAAGCTGCAACTGGCCATGGCTAGTCTGCCTGAGGTGGTGCAGCGTCAGGGCGTTAAGGTGAGCAAGTCAACTCGTAACTACCTCATGGTGGTGGGCCTGATCTCAGAAGACGGGAGCATGGATGGAACCGACTTGCGGGACTATGCACAATCGAGCCTTGAGAAGGTACTCTCGCGGGTGCCGGGCGTGGGTGAAGTGGGCGTCTTCGGCGGCCAATATGCAATGCGAATCTGGCTTAACCCAGACAAGCTGACCAATTATCAGATGACGGTTCAAGATGTAACAACCGCACTTCGGGCGTACAATGTGGAAGTTTCAGCGGGGCAGTTCGGCGGTGCGCCAGCAGTTGAAGGCCAGCGGCTTAACGCCTCCATTATCGTCCAGAGTATGCTCAAGACGCCCGATGAATTTGCCGCAGTGCCTCTGCGCACAAACGCGGATGGTTCTATCGTGCGGGTGAAGGATGTGGGTCGCACGGAACTGGGAACAGAAGCGTACGACGTCAAAGTCTATAATAACGGTAAACCTTCGGCGGCTTTGGCAATTCGGCAGGCGGCAGGAGCTAATGCGCTGGATACGGCTGACGCGGTCAGGGCCAAGCTGGATGAACTGAGCCAGTTTTTTCCTTCCGGTATGAAGATTATTTATCCTTACGATACCACGCCGTTCATCAAGGTTGCCATTCATGAGGTGATCAAAACTCTTTTTGAGGCTATCTTATTAGTTTTTCTTGTGATGTATCTGTTCATGGGAAACATGCGGGCAACGCTGATCCCGACCATAGCAGTACCAGTTGTGATTCTGGGTACGTTTGCGGTGCTGGGGCTATTTGGTTTCTCTATTAATATGCTCACCATGTTTGCCATGGTTTTGGCTATCGGTCTGCTGGTGGACGACGCGATCGTGGTGGTGGAGAATGTGGAACGAATCATGAGCGAGGAAGGGCTTTCGCCCAGGGAGGCAACTCGAAAGTCTATGGACCAGATAACCAGTGCGTTGATCGGCATCGGGTTGGTCCTTGCGGCTGTGTTTGGTCCGATGGTATTTTTCGGCGGGTCGACAGGTGTTATCTATCGCCAGTTTTCAGTAACTATCATGGCATCGATGTTACTTTCGGTGCTGGTGGCATTGATCTTGACGCCGGTGCTGTGCGTTTCATTTCTCAAGCCGGTGGGCAAGGGACATAAACCTGCCGAGGGTGGGGGCTGGTTACTGCGACCGTTCTTCGAATGGTTTGACCGCGTATTTTCGATGATCAGCAATCGATATCTCAGAATAGTGGCCCAATCGCTTTGCCATAAGATCCGCTACGGGTTCATTTTTCTGCTAATAGTTGTTGCACTTGGGTTCCTCTTCAAGAGGATGCCCACAGCTTATCTTCCGGATGAAGATCAGGGAATTATGCTGGTGCAGGCCATGCTTCCGGCCAATTCGACACTGGAACAGACAGAAACGATAATGACTGGTGTCAAAGATTATTTTCTCGAGCATGAGAAAGAGGCGGTTGAATCCTGCATGACGATTTCGGGCACAAACTTCTCCGGCCGGGGACAGAACGCAGGGCTTGCATTTGTGAAACTCAAAGCATGGGAACTCCGCGATCGTGCTGACCTGAAGGTCAACGCAGTAGCCGGCAGGGCGATGGGTGCTTTTTCGCAGATGCGAAACGCGATGGTATTTGCTTTTGCGCCGCCGGCAGTAATTGAACTGGGTATGGCAAAAGGATTTGATTTTCAGTTGCTTGATCGAGGCGGTCTTGGCCACAGCCAATTGATGGCCGCCCGTAACCAACTTCTGGGCATGGCTTCAAGTGACCCTGTATTGACCAAGGTGCGTCCCAACGGTTTGGAAGATGTGCCGGAATACCGGATCGATGTGGATTGGGCCAAGGCGGGCGCGTTGGGAGTGCCTATTACATCCATTCACAACACCATCTCTGCTTCGTTCGGCAGTGCGTACGTTAACGACTTTATTCAAGGCGGACGTGTCAAGCGTGTTTATGCCCAGGCTGACGCTCCGTACCGTATGCTGCCAGGCGATCTGGAAAAACTTTATATGAGAAACAACGCCGGCAAGATGGTTCCATTTACTTCGTTTGCGTCGGGGCACTGGACTTCCGGCTCTCCGAAGCTTGAGCGATTCAATGGTTTTCCTTCGATAAATATCGTAGGTGAGGCGGCCCCGGGGAAGAGTTCCGGTCAAGCTATGCAGGCGATGGAAAGATTCATCAAGCAGTTGCCCCAGGGTCTCGGATATGACTGGACGGGGCTTTCTTACCAGGAACGGCAGGCTGGTGCCCAGACTGCACCGTTATACGCATTTTCAATTCTGGTGATATTTCTCTGTCTGGCGGCATTGTATGAGAGCTGGCCTATTCCCGTTTCGATACTTCTGGCGCTGCCGCTGGGAGTTATCGGCGGCGTGATCGGCTCAAGTATTCGCGGTTTGCCCAATGATGTCTATTTTCAAATCGGAATTCTAACGACACTGGGCCTAGCAACCAAAAATGCGATCCTGATAGTTCAGTTCGCAAAGGCCCGGGTGGACGAAGGGATGGGGCTTACCGAGGCAACGTTGGAAGGCGCTAAATTACGATTGCGTCCGATTGTCATGACTTCACTGGCTTTCGGATTTGGTGTACTTCCGCTTGCGTTGAACACGGGCGCAGGAGCAGGAGCTATGAACGCGATCGGTACTTCAGTGCTTGGTGGAATGATCACCGGCACTATCCTAGTAACAATTTTTGCTCCGCTATTTTATGTGGTGATCGAAAAAACTTTTGGTAAAAACCGCCGTCTTCAAGCGGCCGCAACTGCTAAGATCGATGCGTCAGGAGATCGCTGAAATGTATAAGTTTTTATATCTCATGCTGGCTGGAATTGTCGCCGTGTCGGGCGGGTGCAACCTGACGCCGAAGTACACACGTCCCGAGTCGCCTGTTCCTCCGGAATGGCCGAGCGGCGACGCTTATCAGAAGGATGCTATCAAGGCCGGCGAGCCGAATGCCGCTGCCATACAATGGCAGAATTTCTTTACCGATGAGAAGTTGCGTAAGGTTATCGATCTGACATTGATCAACAATCGCGATCTGCGAGTAGCTGTGCTGAATATCGAAAGAACACGAGCGATATACCAGATTCAGCGAGCTGAATTATTTCCGACTGTGAATGCTTCCGGCACCGCAAGCAGAGAGCGGGTACCAGGCATCTTATCGGGGACCGGAAAGCCTTTGACTACCGATTTGTACAATGTTAATCTCGGCATAAGTGTCTGGGAACTGGACATTTTCGGGCGTATCCGAAGCCTTAAAGAGCAGGCACTTGAATTGTACTTTGCCACCGAGCAGGCCCGGCGCAATACGCAGATATCACTGGTTTCCGAGACGGCCAATGCATACCTGCTGGTTGCTGCCGACCGTGAGCGTCTCAAGCTTGCCCAGGACACTTTGGCAGCGCAACAGAAATCGTATGATCTGATCAAGCGTCGTTATGAGATAGGAAGTTCTTCCGAAATAGATCTACGTCAGGCACAAACCCGTGTGGACTCGGCCCGCGTGGATATAGCCACATACACAAGCCAAGTGGCGCAAGACAAAAATTTGCTCGATCTTCTTGCAGGTACATCAGTGCCCCAAGAATTGTTGCCCGATAGCCTGGCAGCAGTTGCGCCGATGAAGGATTTTACCGCCGCTTTACCATCTGAAGTTCTCCAACTTCGGCCAGATGTTTTAGAAGCCGAGCACCAACTTAAAGCCGCCAATGCTAATATCGGCGCCGCACGAGCGGCATTTTTCCCCAGGATCACTATGACCACCAGCATTGGAACGACCAGTGACGAGTTGTCCGGCTTATTCAAATCCGGATCCGATACATGGAGCTTTATACCCCAGATCACGCTGCCCATTTTCGATGCCGGCAGAAACCGGGCTAACTTAAAAGCAAGTAAAGCCGACCGTGATATCTTTGTGGCTCAATACGAGAAAGCGATACAAATGGCTTTTAGAGAAGTTGCCGATGCTCTTGCTCAACGAGGAACTGTCGGTTACCAGCTAGCGGCGCAAGAGTCACTTGTAGACGCCTCTTCAGCGAGCTATAAGCTTTCCGAAGCACGTTATTTAAGCGGCATAGACAATCATTTGTTGGTTTTGGATTCGCAGCGATCTCTCTATAGTGCACAACAAGTGTTAATAGACCTCCGCCAGGTTAAGCTTGTCAATTTATTGACGCTTTATAAGGTGCTCGGCGGCGGTTTGTGAGCATGTCGCCAGCTTTGAGGATGTCTTTGAATGTTTCGGTGTAGAGCCGGTCACGATCATGGATCAGGAATTTCTTTATGTACTGGGTCAGGCCGTTATCGCAATGACGCGACATGGGACTGTGCAAATGTTTTCGATTTTGAGCGGGAGAGCAATCACCTGAAATTCGCTTTGGGGTAATTGGTCAAGATTTGTTAAGCCTGCTACAATGGGGATTTGGGCTGTGAACAGGTCAACGAAAAAGCCTGTCGGATTTACAAAGCCCGTATCGTAATGCTGAGTATTTGAACCCATAAGTTTGATTTTGCGTGCGGCCATCCATTGTGCGGCATCTCTTGAGAAGTGTTTGGTGTGGTCATTTCCAATATCTATAAGAACCGCGGCATCTGGAGCGATATTTCCCAAATGCTTTTCGAAATGTTCGGCTGTTATACATTTATCATCGTTATGGACTCGCATGCAATAACCAGACAGGACGAGATCTCTTATGGGGACGTCGGAGGTGTTTTTGCCATCACGAAAAACGTGTGAGGATGTCTCAAAATATGTTCCAGTATGAGATTTTATATGTAAATCCCATGCGTGGCATTCATGGCCACAATATGCAGGAGGGTTGGGCTGGCGATTGATTGCAATCTCACTGCCTTCCATGAAGTGGATGCTTAAATCTATGACTTTCATCTGACCTCGTCATACATTTGGAAGAATTTGTTTGCTGTCGGCGTGAACTGCGAAGGGTCGGGTGCCTGCAGGATAAACAGGCCCGAAAAGGACCTGCACAGCAGAATGGAAATAAGCTCTTTGATTTCTGCCAATCCATTTTCTAGCTGAGTAAATTTGCCTGAGGCAAATCCGTCATTTACGAATATCGCACCCATCATGCTTTTAATACTTGTCCTGGTATAGGTGGTAAGCAAAGGGTTTTCGCCGATTTTCACGAATTCCAGCGGGTTGAATGCCGTCATGGCTTTAAGCTTATACTGCTGCAAACGGAGCAAACATGCAACCATATCTTTGCCTGGTATTCCTGTGTTTTCAACCATTACATTAGTTTTGGGAGGGATATGCTTTTTAACTTTTTCAAGAGGTACAGTGCTTGGCACAATCAGCGAATTAGTTTTAATTTCGGCAAGTGTTTGCTGAAGCTTTTTATCGGCAGTTGTTACTCGTAATGCAGCAATTTTGATCCCTGCGTTTTTGAGTCCCGTGAGATACCATTTGCGTTTGTCGGCGGCTATTGCTTGCCAGGGGACATGGTTTATTGTGGAAAGCATGAGATGGTCGATACCGGCTGCTTTGAGATTATCAATAATTTCTTCGATATAAGTTCCGGCTGATTGAGAATCAGCTGCCAGTGTGAAGGTTGCATCAGTCATTTTTGATCGCAATACTTGAGCCTTTTGGCGAGTTCCATCCGGCAGATTGGGGTTTGCGGAAAGGAACAAATTGGGATTTTTCTGAATTTCTCGCAGCAGTGTCTCAAGCAGTGGGGCGGCTTCCATTAGCGTTGCCTTACAAGTTCCTATGTAGGCGTTCTTGACCAGACCAGCTGATCGCAAGAACGATTGGAGTCCTATGAAGTCACGATGCGGACCGGGGAAATAGGGCCAGGTCTTCTTAACCGCACGGCCGGCCTTGTCAAGGTATGTTCCGGTAATTGGCCGTAAGTACGCTGCTTTGGCGACTTCTTCTATTGTATGAAGGAAGGTATTCCTGTCCTGATCGACACCGAGCAGGAGTATCTTGCCGTTGATTTGCGATAATTTATAATATGGGGTACCTGTGCCGTGTGCAGTTAGGGCATTTTCGTGTCCATCGATTAAGGTTTTTGCATTGGGCCCGATAGCGGCTACGGAAGCAAATGGATGACGGCTCCGCAGGACACCACGCCTTTTCCAAAAAGTCTGCGTAACAATACCGAGATTTGTGCCGCTCTTTTTGTTATCGAAAACAGCATCCGAAGAGCCAAATGTCGGCATAACGAGAGTACCTTGCGGTCCAACTGTGTGAAGCAGGGCATCAATAATAGTGTCGGGGCCGCCGCTGACTTTTCCAAAACTGCTCAAGGCGCTATGGACGATAACGGTATCGCCACGAACGAGGCTCAGTGATCGCAAACTATCGATGATATTTTTTTTTGTAACTATGTGCTTTTTCATGTTTTGTCTCTAATCTAAGCGGTTATGCAATCATCCAAAATCGCTGCTGCGCCGCCAAGTGCTCCAAGGTGTGATTTGATTACGCTAATCTTTGTTTCAAGCTGGGACTGGTGAGAGATAAGTACACTTTTCTGCAAGGTCCGCAGCAGCATTGTTACGGTTTCGGGACCGGCCTGCTCTATTATGCTGTCGAACAAGACCATTTTGGGGCTGAGGATATTTACCAATCCCGCCACAGCAGTGCCGATTTTTTCAAATGCCTCGTCTACGATTCGTGATGCCAGTCGATCATGTTGTGCCGCAGCCCGAAGTACATCCATGCCCGATATTTGCTTTTGTCCAGCCAGTGTACTGCTTTTGCCGGCAATGGCCAGTGAAGCATTTTTAGCCAAGGCTGAAAGGCTGGCCAATGCCTCAAGGCATCCAACGCCGCCGCAACTGCATGGAATTTGTGCGTCGGTGACCCTGAGGTGTCCGAGTTCGCCTGCGAGATTGCCTTGCCCCGAAATATAAGTGCCGTTGAGTTTGAGGCCGCATGCGATGCCTTTACCGTATTCGATGTATATGAAATTTTGAACGGAATTATTTAGTTCCAGCCTGTCTACAGCGCGGATTTTTGAAATCCCGGTGCTCAGTAGTTTAACCGGCGATTTAAAGTGCTTCTCAAGTATTTCAACAACTGGAACGTTTTTCCAGTCTTCGATGGTGCTAGCCATGATGGAAGTGCCTTTGATGTCGTCAATGATTCCCGGGTCGACTGCTGCGATACCCAGGCATATACCGCAATTGCGAGCTTTGGCCTGGAGTTGTTCGAGACATTTGGTCATTTGGTTAATAATTGCCGCCTGTGATAAAGATGCAAGATCGGTTTCAATTGCAAACTTTTCAACCGTTTCGTAAGCGGTATTCATAACAATGCCTTCGATTCGGTCCGGTCCGTATTCGACCGAAAGCACGTAACCATAATCGCCATTTAGTTGCAGACCCCGTTTTCTTCTTGGGCCGTTTGTATCGCGTCGGGCTTCTTCCGTGAGGATGCGTTTTTCAAGCAGAAGTGCCGTTGACCGCGAAACAGCCGCATGTGGCTGGCCGGTTTTATCGACGATCCCGGTACGCGAAATCGGGCTGTGATCTCTAACTATCCGCAAAATAAGGGCTTGGGTGCCGTTAGCCGCGAGCTTGATATTTTTTAATTTATCAGTTGACAAAACAAAACTCCTAATGTACATTTCAGAATAACGATATATTATCAATTAACATAAAATAGTCAATATTTAATGCGAGAGGATAGTAAGATGGCGGAAGATAAGAAAGTACACACGACCGGCGAAGATTCCGAAGGCGGTATTACATCCAGTTATGCCACAGGTGATGGTGTTAAGCTCAAGGTGCCTTATTCGTTTTTTGGCTCTATATATGATGAATGCGAGAAAAACGCTGTGCTCCAATCGATGACGCAGGATTCGCTGACAATGGGGCCGCAGGTAAAGTTTTTCCAGGATGAATTTGCAAAGGCTCACGGTGTAAAGCATGCCTTTGCGGTATCGAACTGTACTACGGGCATGCATTTGTGTACGCAGCTATTCAGGCTTAAAGAGGGCGACGAAGTAATTGTCACGCCCAATACTTTTATTGCCACATCTCTGGTAGTGCTCAAAGAAAAAGTAACACCGGTCTATGCTGATATTGATCCGAGGACATTCAATATCGATCCCGTGGATATCGCCCGGAAAGTTACCAAGAAGACCAAGGCCATATATGTTGTTCATTATGGCGGCCAGATGTGCGATATGGACCCAATCATGGATATTGCCAAAAAGCATAATTTATATGTGCTGGAAGATTGTGCACATGCCCCGATAGCCGAGTACAAAGGCAAAAAAGCTGGATCGGTCGGCGATGTAGGCGTATTCAGCTTCCATTCTCTTAAGAATATGACCACCTGTGGCGAGGGCGGCATGATCACGACAAATCGTGATGAGTGGGTACGACCTATTGAAATGCTCCGCTGCATGAATCTCAATCGCTGGGATCCGGCGATAACCGATTTCACTTTCGGCGAACATACCTTGCACAAGGTTGTTGACGGCAAATATAGCGATTACTGGGTGCCGTCGCATTTTGATGTTGAAGATGTTGCTGGCTTCTGGGGCAATAATTACCGTATGAACGAGATTCAGGCGGCGGTAGGGCGGGAACAGATAAAAAAACTTGATATGCTCACGGCCAAACGGCAGGAAAACGGCAGATATATCAATAACGGCATCAAGGGTGTCGAGGGAGTCTTTGGTACATGGGAAGATCCCAATTGCAAACATGTATTCCACTTGTACACATTGTGCATTGATCCGAAACTCTATGACCGTGATGAGTTTATGCGTGTGCTATATCGTGAAGAGGGTGTACAGGGGATTTTGCACTATCAACCCACGTACCATTTTGCAGGTTTGAAAAAGCTGGGCATCACCGGCAATTGTCCGGTTGCAGAAGAATTCTTCTATAAACGTCAAATGAACCTGCCGATGCATCCGCGTTTAACAAAACAGCAACTTGATGATGCTATCGCAGGTATTCGTAACACGGCAAAAAAACTTAAGGGCAAAAAGCAGGCTTAAAGGAATCGGCTTAT
>MHYA01000122.1:11890-20711 GCA_001825675.1 Planctomycetes bacterium GWF2_42_9
AGGACTGTCAAAACAGTATTGCTGCCGATGGGTTGCACGGAGCAGCATGGTTACCATCTGCCTTTAAGCACTGATACTCTCACGGCTGAATATGTTGCGCATAACGTTGCCCAAAAAGCAGGATGTATTGTTGTGCCGGCAATACCGTACACATTCAGCGGTGGGGAACTGCCGGGAACTGTCAACGTAACTTCGCAAGTGTTGGGCTTGTATGTGCGAGAGATATGCCGGTCTTATGCAGAAATGGGATTTAAGCGTATCGTCTTGATACTTGGGCACGGAGGTTCGGAGAATCTCAGGGATATCCAGGAATCCTTGAAAATGTTTCTGCGGCTTGAAAAAGCCTATTCCAAGCTGGTAATTGAGGTTGTCGGTATATGGAGCATGTCACCAACATGGCAAAAATCCATGCAGGAACATAATTATCATGCCGATATTATCGAGACTTCGATGATATTGTGCATTAAGCCTGAACTAGTGAGAAAAAAATATGTCCTGGATAAACCGGCTGTGCACAGGGAGCTTATAACTGATCCTGACAAGTACCAGGTAAGTGATGACGCAACGAGTACGAAGGGACTGCTTGACGGATGTTGCCGTATCCCGCATATAAGCCAGCGGCCGGATATGAAAGTTGGTGTGATGGGTGATCCCAAGGGGGCAAGTGCCAAAATCGGTGAGGCTGTGCTCAATGAGATTGTTTCAAACCTCGTAAAGCATCTTAAGAAGTAAGGATTATGGCTATGGCAAAAGTCAGATGGGGCGTTTTGGGTTCTGGTGGAATTGCTCGTAGGCGGACGATACCTGAGGGTATTGTTGCGGCGAGTAATGCCGAGCTGGTATCTGTATATGATATCAATGCGAATGCGAACGAAGAAGTGGCTAAACAGTTTAACGCATCCGCAGCAGGCAGTATTGATGAATTGCTTGCGTCTGATATTCAGGCGGTATATATCGCTACGCCTGCCAACATGCACTATGAACAGGTTTTAGCCTGTGCAAAGGCGAAAAAGCATGTGCTGTGTGAAAAGCCGCTGGGTATGACCATTAAAGAAACACAGAAGATGATTGACGCCTGCAAGCAAGCAAGGGTACAGCTTGGTACAGCTTTTATGATGCGTTTTCAATCTCAGCATCAGGCCGCTTTACAATTAATAAAAGACGGCAAACTTGGCAAACCGGTCTATGCGCGTGCGCAGCTTTCGTGCTGGTATCCGCCAATAAAAGGTGCGTGGCGGCAGGACCCAAAGCAGGGTGGTGGCGGCTCATTGATGGATATGGGTGGTCATTGCATTGATTTGCTAGAGATGTTTTTCGGGCCGGTAAAAAGCATATCCTGTTTTATCCGCAATAGCGTTCACAAGTACAAGTCAGAGGATAGTGCTGTCGCGATGTTGGAATTCAAGAATGGCGTGATAGGTACCGTTGACACATTCTTCTGCATCCCTGACAACAGCAGCAAGAATATGCTGGAGCTTTATGGTTCCAAAGGCAGTATTATCGCCAGGGGGACTATTGGGCAGGGCGGTGCCGGTGAAATGGTGGCATACCTCGAAGGCGAGACGAGCGGCTATGATGCACAGCAGGCAAGGGCAAGTGGTGAAGCGATCGTGATAGCGCCGAAGCCCGTTAATACATATAAGGCTGAGATTGAAGAATTCAGTGCTGCTATCCTTGAAAAACGCAAAGCATCAAATAGTGCAGCCATCGGCTTACAGAGTCAAAAGGTGCTGGCGGCTTGCTATGAATCTGCAGTGAAGCACAAAACTGCAAACGTTGAATAAATAAGAAAGGCAAATTATGACCGTGCTTACAAGAATTTTCGGCGACGTAAATAAAGACATAGATGAAATTAGCATTTGATGTGTGTTTTTGCATGAGTTACAGAGAAACCAACTTAAACAATCGACTACTTATGACATCGGCAAAATATATAAAAAACTTTCATTTTGTTAGAGGCTCTTAGAAAACACCATAACCCTTCAACCATTCTTCGAATTTAGCATGCTCTCTCACATCTCCAGATGCTATATAGCACAATCCTTCGCTCGATCCAAGAATTTCTACTATTTTATCAAAATTTTCGCAGTTTCCTTCACCAGTGATAAACAGTTGTTTTCCGGCATCACGAACTTTTTTGTAAAGCTCAGGCCATTCTGTAACATCCTTCTGTCCATCGCCCGGAACCCACTGAATAACTTTAAGGTTATCGATGCTTAACAATGAATCCAAATGTCTGATTGCCCCTGGTCCATCCAGATGATACATGGCACCTCCTAAGCGACGACATGATTGTTCAAGTTCCGGCTTAACAAATTCATCAAAAAGTTTTTTAGATAGAAGACAACAAAAATCACATTGTAAAATAAACGATGGTTTCTGACAAGGAATTGGTAACCAGAAATCCATGTAACCAATACTGTAGGGCAATATGGCTTTCGACAATTCATCGTAATACTGCCACCAGATGTTGTGTATCTGCCATGTTAATCGTTTTATCTCTTCCGGCTGATCATACATAGCGTACACAATCTGTTCCGAAGGAATAATCATTGCAAGAATATCAAATACGCCACCAATATTTGTAATAACCGGCTGAACGCTTCCGTTCCATCTTTTACAGGCAGTAGCATAGATTTCCAGTGTTCTCTTAAACCAAATATTATCGAAATTATATCGAAGCTGTACATCTTTAAGATTGAGACTTCGTGACGGCTCAAACCAAATTGTGTTAGCATCAACAACATAGTTACAATCGTTATAAACCGCCATCGCCGAAGAACCCAATAATGGCCGGATAAATGGAAAACCGTCACCCATAAACACCAGGTCAGATAGCTTGTACCCCCAAATATCAACAAATCCTTCGCTTGAAAGTTTTTCATCAAAAAATGATAATATTTCGCTTTCTGTTTTTAAAGATAGTTGCCGCTGGGCCCCTTTCCCGGAAAGATAGGCCTGAATTAAAGGCCGTTGAAGGTTGCCGTCCCAAAACTTCTGTCCGTCTTCTTTGATTTTTGAGAATTTGCTGATATCAAATTCGATTTTTCTTTCTGGCATATCGTTAACCTTTATAGCACTTTGATCTGTTCAGTAAATAAAAAATACCTATGACCAAGGATTAATCCCAACCGATCTCTGGTGGGCTGAAACCAACTCAGACTTGCCAATTTCTAAACTAATTATCCACCTGCGAGCTGGGTTGTACTAAGTTCATTGAGCAGCGGTTGGCCTGTCTGAAATCTATACACATTCTGAGTAACAATGTCCCATAATAGTGGCAGAAAATTCGGACTTGCCGTACTACCGCTAATATGAGGTGTCATTATTACGTTCGGAAATTTCCATAAGGGATGGTCGGCGGGCATCGGATAGTAATAGTGCGTGTCAATCGCTGCGCCGGCGATCAAGCCCTTGCGAAGAGCATTCAATAATGACGATTCACGTATAAGCGGTCCACGAGCAGGATTCAATAAAAAAGCATGCGGCTGAAGCATGGAAAGCTGTTCATCGCCAATAATCCCTTCAGTTTTCTTTGTCAGCGGCATTGAAAGCATAAGAAAATCAAGGCCGCTTAAAAACTCTTTTTGTTGTGCCGGCAAAAATACTTTATCCGGCAAGACGCCCTGCGGATCGCCAGTTCCTGCTACAACATACATGGCCGGCCGGGGACCCACATTAAAATCAAGTACATACACTTTCAGTCCCATTGCTTTGGCAAGCCGTGCTGTTTCGCGGCCAATACCGCCATATCCCCAGATACCCAGCGTGAGTCCTCGAATATCACGTTGGAAACAAGCTGATCGATCCCAAATACCAACTTCCTGATTGCGTATCATACCTCGCACATTACGCAAAAGATTGATCATCATCGCGATATTCCACTGAGCTATTGGAATATCATTTACACCGGCAGCATTGCAAGCTTTTATGTTACGCTTGGGCAGATCAAGTCCGAGGAGCTGTGTATAACCTGCCGAGGCAATTTGCACAATTTTGAGCTTTTTCATGTCATCTAAATTGCTCGGCGGACATGTGCAGAACAGAAAATCAACATCTTGTACTTCTGCAGCAGGAATCACACGAGCTTTTTCTGCTGGCTCTATCGTATGAACTGATACGTTCTCAATCGCCCGAAGCTTTTCAAGGCTGGGCAAATGAACATTCATATCTACAAGTACTTTTAACATAAATCTCCTAATCAACTAATATTTTGCCAGGCACAGTGTTAAATTCACCACTGCCGCGGACAAACTTATATTTATTTTTAATATCATTGGTCAATTTGATTCCGAGTCCCGGCATTTGTGGCGGCAAGACAAATCCTTCATGAAGAACTAATGGCTCACATATTATTTCGCTGTGCAGTCCGGCATAGTTCGGCGCAATTTCAAGTACAGTCGTATTACCGCACGCAAAACCACAATGTATATTCTGCATTAAAGAACCGCCCGCCCCCCAACTATGCGTGGCAATCTTGCGCCCTCTGCTTTCGAGCATTGCGGCAACTTTCATAAATTCACCCAGTCCGCCGGTAAATGATGCATCAGGCTGACCGATATCAAAGGCGTCACGCTCTGCGAAAACCCGCCACTCATACATTCCGGTGAGGCATTCACCTCCGGCGATCGGAATTGTTGTGCTCTTACACAATTCCGAATACCCCCATGGGTCGGTATAATGCAGCGGTTCTTCAAAAAAGAACAGATTATATGGCTCAAGAGCTTTCATAACAGCCTGTGCAATTGGCAGAGTCCACGTGGTTATCGGACTGTTTCCCATGTGGCCATCCATCATAATAGCAATATCCTTGCCGACATGCTGCCGAATAAATGCTATCTTGTCCGCCTCGAATTCAGCTGCTCCAGCAGCATTTGATGCGATATAAAAACCATCTTCAGAAAAACTGCCCGCGCCAAGTTTAAAACCACGGAAGCCGAGACCAAGATAATGATCGATTTTTCCGGCTAGCTCATCTTTGGGATAATTGCTGGGACCGCCAGTAGCATAACAGAAAAGCTTGTCATGCTTTAGTCCGCCAAGCAGTTCATACACAGGCAATCCAAGCATTTTTCCTTTCAAATCCCATAATGCCGCCTCAATGCCATTGAGTACAGTCAGCCCCAAACCGACTCTGCACCAGAAATTGCCGCAATGATACATACGTTGCCAAAGTTCCGAGATATTATCAACATTCTGCCCGACAAGTATCGGCTTGAAAAATTCAACAATCTCAGCAACCATTTCTGGAGCAAAATATCCGGCATAGGTTTCGCCAAGGCCGATAAATTCCGTATCAGTATATAATTCAATGAACGCGGCGCTCCTTCGCTTTCTGGCTTTAGACAGAAAAGGATCGTTAGTGCATGGGCCTGTAAGCAAAACCGTTTTTACGTCTGTGATCTTCATGATTTACTCATTCTTAAATTTAATCATAACCTGGTTAATATTCACCATACATAATCATAACGGAACCCGCAGAACAAAAAAAGCTGCGGGTCCCATACCATCAAATAACAACTGACCTGCTACAACTGTGCACACCAAATATCATCAAGATAGAATACAGAACCGTTTGCGGTGGCATAAAATAGAATCTGAGCGGCTGCAGCCATGTAACTACCCGAACCGTTATCATAAAATCCCAGATTGCTGCCGACAATAATTCCATCAATACTCAGTGAATAAGTCAGAGATCCAAAGTTGAAAATGTAACAAACCCGGTGCCATGTATCAGTGGTAAATGTACCTATTTGAGAATATGTCGAGCCATTGGCATAATGTGAAATAGTGCCGTCTGCTCTGAATATCTCCTGACACACGGTGTTTGTGCTTAGGTCATTATCCGTATTGTTTCTCAACTTTAATGTAAGACCTTTAGTCGCCGAGCCGTCAACATTATCAACCCACATATCGAAATAAACGGCAAAATTATTTCCATTTACCGCTGATTCAAAATTTCCCCGCAGGAAAGATGCCGAAGTCCTGGTTACAGCAAGATACTGCTCAAGCTCATGGGAGCCCGGCTCAGGTGAGCTCGCTTCTTGTGTAAGTTGGATATCATAGTTGTTTGTCTCGGTTATCTGCACCCATGTCCCACTCTGCGGCATTGTGGGGTCCTGATCTATTCCTGTCGTAGGGTACTCTGAAGAGCTTACATCAGGGTTTTCAAAATTGTCTTGAAATACAGTTTTATAATTCAGTTCAACATCTACGTCATCAAGATAGCAGATCGCATTTTCCGTAAGGCCTGTAAACGCAATCTGCTGAGCCCATGCCTGAGTTGAGTCAAATGGAATTGACATTAAATTTTTATCTGCAACATGAATATCATATACCTGATTTCTAAAATCAACTATACAGACCACTTTGTGCCAGATATCCAGGCTGATATCAAGGCCGGTATCGACCCAGTTGCCTGCGCTATAACGCTCAACAGTACCGTTGGAAGTAAACTTAATCTGCATAATTGTCTTGTCCCAATTATTATCAGTACTGTTACGGAGATATAAAATCATATCTCCAGAAGTGGAAGAAGGATAGTAAACATCAAAGCTGACACGCATTCTATTGTCAAGATTTGTATAATGCGAGTTGTCAGTTCTGAAGTTGCCGCGAAGCCATGTATCTGAATTTCGGGTCATTCCAATAAATTGTCCCTTTTCGTTGGCTCCTGGCTCATTATATCTTGATAACTGAATCTTGTAATTCAGTGACTCCGTAATTTGTGACCAGGCGCCCACACTGGCAGCCGGGTCCAAATCACCGGAAGTCCATGGATAAGGAGTATACCCAACATCAGGAGATTCAAAATCATCCTTAAACAGGTCGATTGTTTTCCAACCGTAAGGATACTCATTATTAAAAAGAACGTCATTCGCCTCGGTTTGAAAAGAATATGCGCCTCGAGCCTGACGCTGATATAAAGATCGCCAAGCAATTTCAGCAAGACGTCTATCATCCGACTGAGTAATCATATTCTGCAAATCAGTTGTTGCGTTTGGTATGTACAGCAGGAAATCCCCAGCCAGCTGTCGCCAGCCCCATTGAGCATCGGATCGAGTACAAATATCGCCATATCTATGGAATCGCGCTATAATATTAGGCTCTCGCGCATAATCAGTTGTTCTGGCAACAACGGCAGGGTCGGGATCGGTCTCGAAAATTTGCCTTAAAACATCACCTCTGGCAGTAGTGTAGGGATATCTTTTTAATGCCAGTACGCATAGTTCTCTTGTCCATGGATCCGTATCATATTTTGCCCGGTCTGCAAGTGTGCTTTCTAACGATGGCCAGGTACTGCCGTCAATTGAATAAAGATTTCTTGCCATAGCTCGTCGTTTTTTGACATCAGTATCCGTCAGGTGAGACTGAAAATGAGTAACATTCGCTGTGGTAATGAGATCCGCGGCTTTTGCTTGCTGCAGAAAACTCGTTGCTGCCATAAAATCATATTGCCAGGTGCCTCCCGAGCCCATAGCATCCAATACCGCATCAACAGTACCTGAGTCATTCAATATGCCAAGCGATACCGCCGCTTGATTTCTGACAGAATTCTCCGAATTGCTGAGTGCGCTTTCAATATATGGAACGCCGCTGGCATATCCCATTGCGGCAAGCGCACGAATAGCGCCGCGTTGAACATAAATATCCGAATCGTCTACCAATGGCGACATCTGAGCCACTGTTGGAGTGATCTCACCGTGCTCTGCCGAATAAACGGCTCTACGTCTGGCATATACATCAGTACTCGCCAATGAGTTAATTGGCTCTGTGGGAGAATTTTCATCACCATAACCAATATGATTTTCATACGTATAACCTGATTCTACGCCATTCCCAAGTCCAATATTCCGTACAACGTTTGCAGGGAGCGTGCCATAAGTCGACATATGAGAAATTTTGACATTGGGCGCGTTGCCCAGTGTCCAGCAGTAATTTACAACAGTATTCACAACAGTCATGCTGCCGTCAGATCGATAATGTGGTGCTATTTCATCAACATAACCTTCTCGGCACCATGTCTGCCAATCCATATATATATTGCCCGCTGTGGTGGTATATGGAGTTGCAGGCCAATACTGCGGCTTGGTCGGATCGTCTTCGTTTAGGAACACACAAACTTTTTTACCTACCGCAGCGAAAGACTGATGCAGTTCATTTAAAAATTGAGTCACATATTCGCCTCGCAATTTTGCCCAGTTGGTTTTGTTAAAAATCTCGTAACGAATATCAACTCCGTATCGAGACTTAAACTCATCAACAATCGGTTTATTATAACCAAATTCATCAAGATAACGCAATCCAAAGTTCTCAGTATAGGTGTATAGGGTCACGCCATCATAACCTTTATCCACGACCCAATCAGTAAGCTGATTGACTAAATAAGCTCTTGCTTCGGGGTAGCAAAACTCCATCGGTCCTGCCTGAATTCGCGTCCCATACTTGTTAACCGGCTTCCATTCGGGATGCTCAACGGAAAACCTGTCCTCATTGATATATGGAAAAGACGAACACCCGCCAATATCCGCTTGCGCTCTGAATTCAAACATGCCATATACTAAATAAATATCCAGTCCGTTCTTTTTGGCTACTGAATTAGCAGTGCTGTTCACACCACCTTCAATTTGATTCGAGGCGACCCATTCGAACATTGAAGAAAAAAAGTAATTATATTTGCGAAAGAGATGTTCTGAATCCCATATTTCATCCTGAAGACCACGCCATAAAACACGGTCTATGTCCCAGTCTCTTACAGAAGTAGTCAACGCCGCATCAATTGCTTTAGGGCTGTCTGTGGGTGTCCATAATGCCCACTGAT
>MHYA01000122.1:20731-21017 GCA_001825675.1 Planctomycetes bacterium GWF2_42_9
TTTTTTACAGTGGATATCGTCAACAAAAAATACACTATTATTTGCGGGACATTGAAAAACCACCTGTTTAGCAGTCCCCATTTTTGAACCACCGCCATTATCATAAAAAGTTAAACTTTTGTATCTTGTTCCATTTATGGTTAAATCATAGGTTTTTGCAGTAAAGTCAAAAAGATAAACAACATGAATCCATGTGTCACGAGTGAATGTACCACTTACAGTTTAAGTGGTACATTCACTCGTGACACATGAATCCATGTGTCACGAGTGAATGTACCACTTAAAC
>MHYA01000122.1:21055-30206 GCA_001825675.1 Planctomycetes bacterium GWF2_42_9
CCGTAGCGTTCCTAACCCATAAACGCAGGCCTCTTGCTGAATCAGTGCTGCCTATTACACACGTCTCAAATGCTACTCGAAGATATCTATTATCTGCGGTAGTAGCGAAATTGCACCTAAGCCATGTGTAGCCGCCAACCGGCCTTGTTAATCCGAGGTACTGTGCACCTTGTTTCAATCCGGGCTCCGGTGAACTTAAATCGTTTGCAACCTGAATATTGTCCGAAGAAGTTTCCTGTATCTCGCTGAAGCTTCCAACCCCACCTGAAACAGATGGATCCATGTCCGAACCAACTATCGGATATTCTTGGTTTGAACCCACTATCGCCGGCAGTTCAAATCCATTGCTGAAAACAACCGCGTTTGCTCGTACATTGTCATCCATAAACGATAATAGCAGAACGAATAGAACTAAGTACCTTTTCAATAGACTGATCATGATTTGCTCCTTCAAAATAATATTTTTTTACCAAAAACCGATTTCCAAGGTGCAATTTGCTGAAAACAATCGAACCTAGTCAAGGAGATGATATTATTAAGTATGCAAGGGCATACGTTATCTAAAACTAACCTTTAGAGTTATTGATTATCAGAAACTTCCGTCAACTCTAATACTATACTATTATAGCCATCCATGATTAAAACCATTTCCTTGTCATTGGCGTAATTGAATGAATGGCCTTGCATTATATTTGAAACATGGACCGGTTTTGAAAATTTAAACAGTATGTTCTGCACTTCGCGACTTGCGTTTACAGCAACGATATAGATTTTCCCATTTAAATATTTGGCCATCCAATGAATATTAATATTATTGGCGTGAACTAATTTAGAAGAAAATTTTTCTGCAAGCAAAATTGGTTCAATCTGTTTTACATCCGAGGCGATGGCCTTAACCGCCGGCCATCGCGTATTTTTATCATACGAAACCTGAAAATCCTTATAATAGTAAAAAATAATTCCTTTAGCGCCATGCACCAAGCTCAAATAAGTCATGCAACGCATTTCAGCCGGTGTAGGACCTCGTAAGTGACCACGAAGGGTACTTGGTCCAACTTTTACACCATTACGAGCGTCGCCATAAACATAATCCCCGAACCCCTGAACTGTAAGCCAGAGAGGTTTATTAGACGGAGTCGCCGAAGTAAGATTGTCCATTACATCTGCGACCAGAGTAATGTCACCACGTGAGGGAAGAGGATAGCGGTCAATGCCGAATATATCGCCTGAATCAGCATATTGCTTAAGTTCATATGTTTCGTGTTGCGAAGATAAAATCAATGTTGGACGACTACTATCGGCAGCTTTAGCCCAAACATGATGGTCACGCACCAAATTTGCGTCCTGAGGAAGTTCGTCCCATATATACCAGCCAAGAATACCTGGCAGCTCCTTCAATTCACTAATTGTTTTAGTAATGACTTCCTGTTCAGTACCTTCAAATTGTATTTGCCATCCGTCGTGTCCAATCTCTTTGAAATATTTTTCAACACCGAAAAATTCCCACAGATTATGTTTGGAGACCTGATTGTAATAGCGTTTCTTCTGGTCCAGGGTGCCACTTCGACTGCTGTAATTAATCATAAAATTAAATGGGCTAGTCTGTATGTCCTTAAGGCTTTCTTCAAGGGTATTGGGATCACTGTCGATCCATGCAGGTGAAAATGAGACAAATATTCCTATTGGGAATTGTTTACGACCATCTAAAATAAGAAAGCCTTTTTCGTCAAATTTACAAATGGTGTTTTCTGACGAAGCAAATACAATTGACGGCAGAAGCAACATCATTATGGCTGCAAACACTGATAATATTTTCATAGCTAATTCTCCTTTATATATGATTACTGCTGCAGTTCAATAACTGCTGTCTCCAATCCATCAAGAATTACAAGCAACAGGCCGTCGGAGCCATAAGCGAAGCAATCGCCCTGAATGACATTCGCATTGGTGAATTTCCACGGCATTCTATTAAAAAAGCTACTTTGTAAATCACGACTGGTATTAACCAAGATAAGGTACATTCTGTCTTGATATTTTTTAGCCATCCAATGAACTGAAATATTATCAGCGCTTAATCTGTTTTTGTATAGCAGCTTAGGATCTATCTTTATGGTTTGTGCAGTCAGTATTGGTGAAATATCCTTTATATCTTTTGCGATAGCTTTAACAGCAGCCCACCTGACCGGAGCGTCGTATGAAAGCATAATATCTTTATGATAATAATAACTCAGGCCGGTTGCGCCATGAACAATGGCCAGATATGACATGCACCTGATCTCCTCAGGTGTTGGAGGACGATCTGTTCCGTTAGCGATAGCCTGTGGAGATATCCGAAAGCCCTCTTCTCGAGCCCCAGGATTCTTATACAGATACCAGCCAAAAGTCTGCGTAACGAACCAAGCTGAGCGAGAATGATTAACTGCCTCCATCATGGAATCAACTCGATCGGCAACACTGATCATAGACTTGCCGGCAACAGGATAACAATCCACACCAAAAATATCGCATCCCGCAAGATACTCCCTATGTTCTTCAGCAGTTTCTTCATTACTCAGAACGAATGCTGGATGATTGGGATCAATTTCTTTTATGAGTTGATAATGCCTGGTAACAAGTTCTGGCTTTTTCGGATTTTCATCGAAAATGTACCAGCCTATCAAAGATGTGCAATCCTTCAGCGACTTAACCGTCCTACTGATGGCCTCCTCATCGGTCCCATCAAAATCCATTTTCCATTCAGCAACATCCATTTCATTGTAATATTTGGTCAGATCAAAAAACTCCTTGAGATTGTAACGTTTCAGTTGTTCATAATATCGTCTAATTTGTTCAGCAGAACCTTTTCCGCTGCCGTAATTAATCATAAAATCGAAAGGACTATTGCGCATATCATTCAGATTAGCCTCAATTTTATTAGGATCGGTATCCAACCATTCAGGATAGAAAGCGACATAGATACTGACAGGGAATTGCGGCTGCCCATCTACAAGCATGTAGCCATTCTTATCGAACTTTACAGCAGCTTGCAAATCAACTGCATATATAACGCTGCATGTACATAATAAAAACAAAATAGCGGCCCGCATTTGATACTCCTTCAAAGTATGATTTCCAAAATTAAAAAAAATATCTGAATAGTTGAAACAAATCGGCAAGGACTACAAAAGTCCATGTTGCTCACAGCCATAACAAGTTGTTGGACTATCTTGACTAATGTGACGCGTCTGATATTGCGTAATTCTCTTGCTAAGATTTAGTTCATGCCGCCTTATAAGTACCTAATAATGAATCACTTTTTGCATCGAAGAATAAAAAAACTTATAACATTGAGCAGATTTGCACTTGTGCCGCAATTTTTGTGAAGCACAATCACTCTGGCCGATTGTTATTCAGCTATTGTCTAGCACTGGTCCATATCATATACGGATCGCAATACCAATAAGCAATACAGTTTTTGACTCATTCACTTTCCTGTTGAGATAGATTCTGGAAAGGACTTCTTACTTATTTTAATTTTTGGAGAATCAGATAGCACATGACCTCGATTTGCTTCTGTCATCATCATATCAACCAATAATCCCATTTCTGAAGATTGCGTCCAGTAACCTACACCTGTATCGGGATTCCACATTTCAGCACCATCGAAGTGATGATCTTGGGAGCGTTGCATGCTGGCACTAAGAATCCATGAGGCTAATTTATCATATCCATATCGTCTTAATCCGTGATAAGCCAGCCAATTGAGTCGGAGGCAAACATCTCCTCGCCAATAATCACAATAAGCTGGACTATTTTTTGCGTGGGATGTGGGACCATATTTTCCACGGAAGAACAAAGGATCCGCAATTGCCTGTGCCACGTATTCGGCTTGCTCAATAGTTGCGATACCAGCCCAAAGCGGAGCAGTTCCTGCCAGGGATAGAATGTCCGATGGCGTATCTTCCTCACCGACCAAATCAACAAAGAAACGGTATTTGGGGCTCCAATGTTTGCCGCGGATACTTTGAGCAATCTGCAATGCCGTATTCTGCCATCGCGTTGCGGTTTGTGTATCTCCCAACTCTCTTCGGAAAAACGCCACTGTTTGCAAGGCATCGAACAGAAAACTGGATGCTTCTACAGCTTTAATGCCAAAAGGAAGAAGCGGGTTTAAACTATCCCATTCGAATGGAGTATTTGGGCTAAATGCACGATCCCATCTGGAGGAATTGTCAAATCCCATGGGCGTATGGAGATGGCATCCCACCCAAAACAACCCATCACCTTTATCCCTGTTTTCCAAAACTTTGTCGATGCTTTCCTCAATTGCGACTAGACCTTTTTGCATCATCTCCTGGTTTCCAGTTTTGATATAGACAAGACGATGCACGTATGAATTAAAAAGTTGGTGCGCCCATGTGCTGGATTGCGTAAGAGACATGGTTGGGTGATCCTTGTCCCTGGAACGAATTTCATTAAAAACCATAGAATGATCTTTTAAGTGAAGTTCCCCGATTATGTGGTATTGAGTGTTCTCAAGAGGACAACCTGTAAAAGAACCTTTTCCGCATCCAACTGAATGCCAGGGTATAACACCATTTTCATCGTGACAAATCAAATTGGATTTAAAGTAGAATGATGTCCATGCAAGATTCTGCTTCCAGAGTTTATCCATTTGCGAAACATCGGGAACAGATTCCTCAAAAAATTTCTCCCATTGCAATCGTGATCTGATGAAAAGGGCATTAGGATTACTCACGCTATTATCCATGCGTTGTATCAAACGCTCGTAATTATCATCTATACCAATGATTAGATAAGCGGACAAACCATCATACTCATCATGAAACTGGCACGACAAAACTGTTCCTTGCGTGCAAACAGCCCGCTTCGCCTCGGGCGCAAATGACGCATGCAGGGCGATATTTGTATTTTTGTATGCACCGTCAATGATTTTGAACAAAACCTTGTTTTCCATTCTCTCTGACCGGAACCGAAGCCATGGGCGACCGGTAAACGTAACGACATGGTACTTGCCGGGTTTGGCCAAATTAAATCTGCAAACAAAAATATCATCGATCGCTGTGACATTCTGTATAAGACGATTGCAACCATCGTTGAATGTAAATTCACTGTGCATGCAGAATGGGGTAAACAGATGACTTGATGAGTCAAATGACATGACAATACAATTATTCTGCTCATCATAAAGATTGAAACCAAAACCGACATCAAATAGGTAGCGGTTTTCAAGCCAATGTTCACTATTATGATATTCAATGCACCCGATACCTGGCAGAATCGTGGAGGCAAATGGTATGCCGCCGGAACCACTTTGAAGGGTTGATAAATCCTTGCCATTCCAAAGGCGTTTTGGTTTTATCACAGCCCGATCCGAAGGCATATAAATCAAATTGGGGTCTTTTACTAATGACAGTAATGAGTTAATTTTGATGCTCCTTTCTAAAATCAAAGTAGCCATTCATAGGCGAAAATGCTCAGGTCATTGAGATCCACAACACAATCGCGATTAAGGTCGACCTGCGGCCATTGCTGACAAACTGGAACCACCTGGGCCTGAACATTATCAATCAGCGCAATGGAATTTTCAACATGCTTCGAAAAAACCATTTGAGCAACAACAGGATCGACCGAAAGAGCAATGTCGGTCATCTGCGACTCTGCGCTAAACGGGAATATTCCTGAATCTGCCGTTCCAATGTACAGATCATATGTTTTCGCTGCAGGGTACACAACGAATAGCGCTGTATTCCATATGCCTTGTTGAAAACGCAAGCCGGTGTCTACAAATTGCGAACCAACATTCCGCAGCACTGAACCGTCAGAATTGAAATTGCAAGCAAGTACAATCTTGTCAAACTGACTGTCTTTACTGTTACGAAGCCTGACCTCAAAGCTGCTGCCTGGATCAACAAAAAAGTTAAATTGAATCGGCATGCACGGATAATCGTTATAATATAAAGAATTTTCGATAAAATTAGCTCTAAGCGTATTGGACGTTCCGGTGTTGATCGCCAGGTAAGCGGTTGGAGGAAATTCACTTCCAGTCAGATCATTTGTAACCTGGAAATCACTGCCGACCTGTTCCTCGATTTGCCATGTCCCATTCTGCGCCTGAGGATCATTATCACTGAGGGGATCTGGATATTTCTCAATAGGACTGACATTCTCAAAATTATCAAAAAACAACGTTACGGGCTTAAGTTTATCCTCTGGCTGCCACTGCCATGAACCAATATTCGTCGATCTCCCGCCAAGTGTCGTTTCGCCGGCATTAAGACAAGGTGAACCATGCAGCAGTCTAAAATCATGTGATAGAGGATCAACAAAACGCGGGTCTAGATTATTCAGATCGCTTGAATGGCTTTGATCCTCATAATTCTGACTCAGGAAATCATAAAAGAAATGATTGCTGTCCACCTGATGAAAGAGGTTGTGGCCGTTTGCAAGACCTCGTGAATACTGTAAATCCCCCGTACTTATTGCGTACTGACTGATTTTTGAGAACACATTATTTTGTACAATCGGGTCAGTGTTTAACAGGATCACACCTTTAGCCAAATCGTAGAATACATTGTTGCGAAGTATTAGATTTACACCTGCACGGGTACGAACTGTTTCTCGCGAAATCTGGTAGTTATTGGCGAAAACACAACCTTCAATAATACAAGTGCCTCCGGTAGCTTCAACATAAACACCGCCTTTGTCTTGCGGCGTTCCGGTAAACTGACAATTTTTAATATGTACAAAATTATTGGAATTGCTGTCGATAAAAATGTGAGCTATAAAATCAGCGGCACCGTTAAGCTGTTTAAACGTACAATCCTCAAGATATACTTTGCATCCAAGAGCGACGTTCACGTTGCCTATTTGTGTAACTTTGTTGTTATCATAAAATGTCACTCCTTTGGCATACATTATTGAGCCCAGCGTTGGCACTGCGCCCATTTTGCCGTTACTGTAATAACTTCCGCCAACAAGATTAATTATCTGTTTCACATCATGAGCTGTAACACCGTCACCTGCGCCGTTACTGATGCCGCCGGGATCATTACCAGTCGCGGAACATTCTATCAGATTGAGGGTTTGCCATTGTTGATTGTGGGCACCGGTTATATTTTTTAGAGAAAACCCGTCATATACATTGCTGTTGGATTGGCAGTTATAGCAGCTAACAGTAACTGTTGATGCGGTTAAACTAGTAGAAGGCATAATGCTCAGACCGTTGCCCCGCGCCATGGTAATTTTACAGTGGTACATTTTAACGTCGGTCGGTCGCTGAGTTGATTGAACAATAACTCCATGCGATAGACCGCCTCCGCCTCTTGTCCACGTTAAGATGTGCTGCCCGCCAGAGTTACCGATCATCACGTTACAATCTTGAATTGTAAGACCGTAACTGTTCATACCATCAATTGTAACATCACCGGAATAAACTGTGTCAATGACGCAATCGTATGTGATAAGGAGCTGGCCAGTCATCTGAAAAGAGGCTGCGTTCAGATGTATTGGCGTATCATGCCGACTTATAGCTTCCTGAAATTCGGCAAAATTAGAAACAGTAGTGCTTGCAGCAGACACAACGGAGCAGTAAGTCAAAACAATCAATAAATATGTATTCTTCTTCATTTTACCTATTCCAAATTGATCCCGTGATATTTCGCACGCCAATAACTTAAAAGAGTGAACACTGGCACATCGGAGCTTAAGACATGAATCTTACCTTCATTTGGATCATTGGACTGTTTGCCGTCAGGATCGACAAACCAGTGCATGCGCCGGTCATCTAACGCCTTCAGCATCCGCTTTGCCAAACCCAGAGCGCCAGGGCAAAATTCAGGGGCATGTTGATGTCCAATAATGCAGACATCCGGAAGACGACCTGCAAAATCTTGCCAGCACATCTCATTTGTGAATTGGAAAACTCCTAACTTAAATGGCATTCCTTTTTTTGTTACAGATTTCCATATGTCGCGATCAAGGTCGACTTGAATGTTATATAAAGTGAGCAAATCTTCTCGTAAACCAAATTGCATGTATTTATAGTGTCTGCCAATGGCATTTTTGATCAAAGGAGCAAAAGAACTCTCCTGCTTCATGAAGTAATCAGCACAAATAGTAGTTAGCCATAGTTCTCCGACTTCGGCACAGAAAAGCAGATAATCTCTTCGTGAGGGATCATATTCCAGGCCATGCACTTTGTCGGGCCATCTGACGCCTTTTTTCTCAGGTGGCCAGCCGGTCGGAATCGCAAGTTCACGCCGATTGCGATCAATCCACGTCGGCCACCCTTCTGCGAGATTGAGTAAACGACAGCATTCATTAAAATGAGTCTGATCCCCACTCACCTTATATGCCATAGATTGTAAACATGCCATAGCTGGTGCATGGTGCGGCAGAATCGGCCATACGACATGAAAATAGGTAAGGGTATAATCCTTCTTGCGCCACCAGTTGGCCATTTCGACAAGTAATCGGTCAATATGGTGTCGCGAACTGATATCAGCGATTTTTCTGTATTCCCATAATCCGTGCATCACGCATATGTACTGATCGGGGCTGGTTTCATCAGTGGCTTTCCAATCATACGGTTTGCCGATAAATCCCCTTTCGCCAGTTGCTTCTGTCAGAGCAAAAATTAACTTTAACGAACCAAAAGCCTTGCGGGCGTACTCAAGAGCCTGCGGTTCACCTGTAATCTGGTATCTCAGCGACTGGGAATATAAGAAAGTACCCGAAACCATCGGGCTGTTTTCACCGCACCAAAAACCGGATTTGGTATAATTGTCCCGGTGGGCAGGTATATTATATTTTTCAAAATCTTCTTCTTCAAAAGGTCTTAATTCATCATCTTTCCAGAACCAGTTTGAATACATAAAACCGTTCTTATGGAAATAGTGCTCACCAAGAAAATTTTGGATAATACCAATTTTCTTTGGAATAGGATATTGCGATTCAATATGCAATGCATTGAATGACGTTTTTGCCTTATTCATAATATCAGTACTCATTAATTCCTCAATTACTCAAGATAATAATCAACAATGTTAGCTGTTGGTTTAAGCCGGAGGCGATTCTGATCCAATATTTCACTGCCAATTGCAACCTCGCTGCTATCCAAAGACTTTCCTGTTACTTTGGTTTTATCGGC
>MHYA01000122.1:30288-46948 GCA_001825675.1 Planctomycetes bacterium GWF2_42_9
ATCAGGATGCCAAAATTTCTCCCATTTCCCCAGGCTTCCGCAGGGGATGACGCGTGCCTGCCCGACTTGCTTTTTTATATAAACGGCACCTTTTACTCCGACCGGCCCCTGGGCGAAATACTGCTCGCCCGTATTGAAATATATATAATCAGCCGTTTGGGTATAATCGACCCGCTTACCGTTCATAATAGCACTGAAAGCTAGTATCGCATTTGGCTTGCAAATAACCCAACCATAAGGCGGCAAGGTATACTCTATGCCTTCATTCGTAACTTGCCAATTATTGGTAGCATTGAAATTTACAAATATGTCCATACCCCGTAAATAACGAATATGCACCCGTCTGTTTTCAATGCTGTTTTCCATAAGCGCCTGACTGGTTGAAACAAATTTTTCACCATCATGATATTCGATCAGGCTGACATTGTCGGTAAGGTATTCTCGTTGTGGTCCTTGCATTAGGCTGTACAATTGGATTATCCGTGGCAGCGGCGGCATGTAATCATACCCCACTACTGCCATATGACCATAAGCCAGGCTTGCTGAAATAAACTTATATAAACCAATGGGTGCTGTTCCTTTCCCATCATCCGCCAGCAAGGCTTTCCATTCCGAGCCTTCCTCTTCCAGGAAGTATTTTGGCTCAAAACTCATTCCCATTCCATGCTCGAAAGGGTGGATCTTAAGCAGGTCAAAATCAACCAGCAGGTAAAGATCTGACGAAGACTTCAACTCAGGCGGATGCAATAAACTTGCATAGTCCATGTCAGTAATACCAGCATATAGCCAGCGGTGATACCCTTCGCTTATTACGGTTGTGTGCCATTTGCGAGTTTCCGCAATTGCGTCACGATTACCTGATATCAGCGACCTGGCCATTCCTGCACCCTGCGCACCAGCTTCAAAATCCATAGCTGAAGGCCCGATAACGCTGTGAATATCAAGGAAGGTAGAATCGGCTGGATATAATTCTTTTACCATCTGACCTACCGAGCGAGCAATTCCGACAGCATCACTCATTTTGAGTGCATAATTTCCATACCACCAGCCCTTTTGCCATTCCCCAGACGATTTTAGTGCAATCTTATTTTCACACCAAAACTCATTGAGAGGATGAACATTTGGGAAATAGCTGTATGTACTGAACATGAAATCCAAATCCTTTATCGCTTGGCGATAATCCTGCCATTGCATCATAGGCAAATCAGCTCGAGTCCGCCATCTGCAGGAAATCGAACTATAGCCCGGCCCTGTTTCGGATAAATATAAATTATGGTGGCCTGCAATAATATTATCCAGCCCGTAGCGTTTCAAAGTCTCGAAAAAATTCTGATGCATGCAATAACTGTGGACGTACATGTATGGTGCTAATTTTTCGCGGTTAGGTGAAACTGGATTACGCGCATTCGGCAATACATCGCTGAATTCATCTGAAACAGTCAGTAATATGCGTTCGCGCAAATCGTTGCACTTGCCATTTGTCAGTGGTGTATAATCCGTGCCTGTCATCAAACTTAATTCACCCTTGGATGCACTGGGAGTATTAATAAGGTTCGAAAAATTGCTATTATAAAGATCTGGCAAAATGGAAATAAAAACCCCGTTACCACATCCTATAAGAGGCCCTTTCGTCGACAAGTGGCTGATTCGATTAAGAACAAGATACGGAACAAATACCCCGCGAATTTTGTCTAGGCCGCTTATAGAACCGAATCGCAGCCCTTGCGCAGCCCCACCATTGCAATTGACATCAACACTGAGTGTAAGGCCGCGCAACTTATAGCTGCCGCTCCATACAAGCTTTGGATTTGAGATATCCTGCCATTGGACACAAACTGTATCGCCGATCAATTTGCTTCCAATCAAATTGCCGTTTTTTAATGATATGTGCTCGGCATTAATATTCGCCTCAAGCGTACCGTTTGCCATCGGTTGAAAAACCTGTCCGTTACTGTAACTCACATAAATACCGTTCAAGAAACCCTTAGCAGGGTCAATTGTATATTGCACCTTGAACGCATTTTTTGTCGCAGTAAATACAAAATTATTGCCTTGTTGCTCAAGAGAAGCATTTACCTTTAACGGCGGCGTGGGAAGCATGCCGTCATCGGAAGTCGGAACTGTTTTATTATCAATTCTGAAATCCTGGTGTTGAGGACCACGATGCTGTTTATAAAAGGTGATTGAATCTAAGTACATCCGACTGGCACCGTCCAGGTCCAACTCTTTGAAAATTATTGATTCAAGAGTAACTGGAAAACGCATTTTTGCCCTTTGCTCTGGTCTTAAAAATCCATTTTCAATGCTCCAGTTACCAGAAGTAATTGGCCCCATACTGATCTGGAATTCTAACCCTGATGAATCTTTAAGGTTTAGGTACAGTTTAGGAGGATTTTTATCACCACTTTGAGCAATTCGATACCATCCTCCGTATATCCAAAAAGCAACAGTGTCAAATTCATCTGTAATAATCACAGGTTTGGGGGGGCATATTGTGGCCGACGTGCCGCCGGTTAACTTAGAATCATTCAGTACTCGACCTGTTTCCGGATCGATATGAGTACCAGATGAATCTGCATTTTTTTTATGCCCGTATGCATAAGTAAGTTTTGCAACTCGATCATGCCAAATTAATTGTTCTGTTGATAGTTCCAACGTAACTTGTCCGTCTCCCTCTACGCCCAGCGTCCAGCCCCGCAAATCTTTGAATGTGACCTGCGGTGGTGGAGTTTGTATCCTTGCTGAACGAATTATCTCTACAGGTCGAGGACCTGGCTGAGCATTTATAGGTAAATCGGTTTTGACGGGAATTGCCCGAGCCGCAAAACTCCGTTGAGCCTGCAAAAGTGATACTATTACTAAAAAAATAATGCCGAATCTTTTAAACATCTCCTGTTGCTCCACAAACCATGCTGTACCTATTGAAAGCATCTTTCGGACGGATCAAGATTACATTGTAGCCAGGATTCCAAAAGGATTGCATAATCCTGCATATTAACCCTGCAATCGCCATTTAAATCCTGTTCTGAGTATGAAACGCAAGTACCTCTCGCTATTACATCGATGTTATCAAGATGAAAAATGGACCCACTGGCCTGCTGTGAAAATACCAGCTGCTCAGCCCAGTTCTGTGATGAATACAACGGAAGATTTAAAACATCCTGATCGGCCAAGTGCAAATCGTACGATCCTTTAGAAAAATTAATAACAAAAATAGCCCGCTCCCACTGGCCCTTACGAAATTCAAGTGCCGGTATAACTCTTGAACCAGAACTACTTTGCTCCACTACCGTCCCATCTGGCATCAACGAACATTGGAGAACGACTTTGTCTGTACCAATATCACTTGTGTTTCGAAGCACAAAGTCCATGCCGCCTGTGCTTTCGAGGGGCGAATAGAAAAAGAAGCTGATAATTATCTGCGGATAGATGCTGTAATTTACTGCGTCCCCAATAAAATTGCCGCGAATCATATTCTCCGAAGACTGGCAGTGTACAGTCAAATGGTTTCGTCTTTCTATCGGATCAATTCCCTTTTCACGCGAAACCCGTATATCACTTTGGCTGCTTTCCAATATTTGTATCCATGATCCGTACCCGGCAGACGGATCAAAATCACCGGATGCGGGATAACTTTGAGCGGCATTTACATTTTCAAAGTCGTCATGAAAGAGCGTCTGCTTCCATTGATGAGTTAACGGGCGATTTTGATGTACAATTGCATCCTGCTCTTCAGTTACAAAGCTGTAGGCATAAGGTTGTTCAGAAAGAAATTTAACTTTCCACGCCAGTTCAGCCAACCGCGCATCTTCTTTTTGCAGCATTAAATCCTGTAAGACTGAATCTCCGGTTGTCCCCAGCCCCAGCATTCGATTTCCGATTTCTCGCCAGCCCCAATCAAAATCGTTTCGCGTGCACAAATCACCATATCGCCTGAACTTGGCCTCAAGGTCTTCGGCTGTCTGAAAATTCGCGGCTCGAACCTGTACAACTTCATCAGTTTCCTGGTTAAAACATAGTCTCAGGGCGTTCACAACTTCCGAATCCGAACCATAACGATTCAACGCCATTACAGCTAATTCGCGTGCATATACATCAGGGTCATTTGCAAGAATGTTGAGCATGTACGGTTTGAGTTGAGGCATACTGCCGCAATCAATTTGATAAAGATTCCGCAGAGCTGCGTGCCGCACTTCGGAGTTAGTGTGGGTCAGTGCCCAAATGAATGTATTTATTTCATCCGCACTGAATGCGCTCTGGGCTTTCATGGCCAAAAGACTGTGTCTGACAGCCTCAAAATCGTACTGAAACGTGCCATGACTAGCAACTGTTTCTAATATATTGCGAAGAGTTTCCGGCCCCCGCAAATTCCCAAGACAAACAGCCGCCTGACACCGTACTGAATTTTCTGAGTCATTTAAGGCGGCTTCCATATACGGTATTGCAGTAGAATTCCTTATTTTTTCCAACGCCCGCAATGCGCCGCGGCGAACATAGACATCCGGATCGTTCAAAACAGGCGTTATATCACTAACATTTGCTGCGAGAGTGTCTTTTTGGATTAAATAAAGCACCCGTCGTTTGGCATATTTATCTGTTCCGTACAATGAGCTTAGCGGTTCGCCAGGCGTGTTTTCGATTGAATAGCCGACGGCATTTTCATAACCATAACCTGATTCAACTCCGCTGCCGGCTCCCAGGATCCGGTCAACTCCCTCCGGCAAACTGCCATAAGTTAATCCCGCTGAGACACACGTACTGGTGTTTTTGCAATAATTGGTCACCTCCTCGAGCGTACTTGGAGCAAACAGCCAGTTCATCATCAGTTCGTCTACGATGCCTTCGTTCACCCACTGCTGCCAATCCATATGGATGTTGCCTGCGGTAATGGTTAATGGCGAAGCGCTCCAGTAATTCGGCTTGTTAGGGTCATCTTGGTTAAGCCAGACGGCAACTCTCTTACCTTGTGGGGATAGCTCGCTTTTAAGTTCACGGAAAAATTGAGTTACGTATTCACCTTGCAAGCGTGCCCATGCTTGCTTATCAAAAGGTTGGGTGCGTATATCTACCCTGTGACGTCTCTTAAATTCCTGCACGATGGGTTCATTGTAACCAAATTCGTCTTGGTAGCGGATGTCATAATTTTCAGTATATGTATAAAAACTTACACCGTCATAATCTTTACTTATCAAAAAATCTTTTAGCAAATTCACTAAATAAGACCTGGCTTCTGGATAACAAAAGGCAATGGGGCCGCACTGCCGACGTGTCCCGTATTTATTTACCGGCATCCATTCTGGATGCTCGATTGAAATATAATCCTGATCAGGATAGGGATAAAATCCTGGCGTATCCGCTTCTCCTCGAAATTCGAACAAGCCATAAATAGCCCATATTTCCATGTTATTGCGGCGTGCTGCACTTTTTGCTGATTCGTTAGTACCTAAAGAAACTAAATTGCCTATCCACTTGAAAAGATCATAGTAAAAGCGGTTCTGCTTGCGAAAATATTGTGATTGTGCCCATATTTCGTCTTGAGCTCCACGCCATAGGAGACGACCGCAATGAAAATCCTTTGCAAGCGCATCGATTGCAGCCGAAATGCTTGCCTCGGAATCCATAGGTAACCACAACACCCATTGGTTATCCGCGGTACTTATATATGCCGTATTATTGCCGGGACTAACCACCTTTTCAGCTGCGATATTATCCAGGTAAAATTCACTTCCTGCAACCGGACACTGAAAAGTCAATTGCCTGGCCTGTGAAACAAATCCATCCTCATTGTTCCAGAATGAGAGGTTATAATATGTAGTCTGCCCGATTGTAAGCCTGTAATTGTGGTATTCGAAATCAAAAACGTATGTTACGTGGACCCATTGATCAGTTGCGAAGTTGCCGCAGGTATTTTGCCCGGATGCAGAGTTGTAATGTGATATAACTCCATTTGCTCGAAAGTAGTCGCCGCATATCACCCTGCTCAAAAAGTTATTGTCCGTTGAATCCCGGACCCAGAAACGCATCCCAAAATTTCCGCTAACGTTGCTCGGAACAAATAAATCAAAGGATATCGTTAAATACCGTGAATCTGGGATAGAGGAAAAATTACCTCGTGCCCATGTGTAGCCATCTCTGAAAAATGCGGCGTACTGAAGGTTTTGACTTGGACCAGGCTCAGGGTTAGTATTGTCTCGTGAGATCTGCACATCTTCAAGATTCGTTTCGTAGATCTCTGACCATGTCCCGGTTTGTGCTTGCGGATCATTATCTTGTTCTTCAGCAGGATATTCATTGTAACTTACAACTGGGCTTTCAAAGTCATCTTCAAAAACAATGGTCTGACACAATGAAAAAGAACTGCACATCAACAAAATGATGCTAGCTGCGCCAATTAATCTGCGTACACCAATTCCCATACCTACTATGCCTCTCTGTGATAGCTGAATAGCTCAAGCTGATTCATCGGATGTGGCGCCTCATCTTACTCTGCATGATTCCTTAAGAAGGGGATATTGCCTGTAATCAACATGCCCGTCAGCCCATATTGCTGACGCACCGCTTGCCTTATAATTGGTTGTGCTGGTTGCGGTCCAATTATTAACTCCTTTTCCATGCCGATATTCAACATCATAAGCAGTAACGGGCGAAAGCGACGGATAATACATTATATAATCCCAGCTTGCATCAGTAGCAAACAATGCATCAGATGGCCTGCGTAACTCGGAGAGCCTTCGAGAATATGGCATGTTTTTCAAAAATTCTTGTTGCGCATCCATGAACGCCATACCATATCCCATATCGAATATCTGCTTGTTGGACACATTCACACCATAACTGGTCGCCAGAACAAAACCGGGAAACGGGGTTCTATCGGTTGGACATAATAATAGGGATAGCTTTTTCACCGTTCGATAAGTACGGCTGAATTCGTCATAGAGCCTTATATCTGGCAAGTTCCTTGCTTGATCCGTACTGGCTAAATATGGAAGGAGTCGCTCAAATGAATTTGTCGGCACTAAATTATTGTTGTTCAAGGTTACACGATGTGTCGGAAAATAGCCGCGGTTATTTTCCACATAAAGCGGTATGGCCAGCCCAACCTGTTTCAAATTACTTCCGCAAACAACACGCCGGCCGGCTTCTCTTGCTTTGTTGAGAGCTGGCATCAGAATAGACAGTAATAATGCAATAATCGATATCACCACCAGAAGTTCAACAAGGGTGAAACCTCTATACACATTTTTGTCGTTTTTCATATTAGCCCCCGTAGACGATAATTGCATTCTAATTCTCCTTGAACTGCAATTTCCAATTTTAAAAGTTTACTTGGGAGCTGCTTCTGAGCAGCCCCCAAGTAATCAAGATTAATTACATTCCTCGATGGGGTCCAGATAGCATTCCAACCATCGGCTGGCAATACGGGCAAAATCAACAAGATTGACTCGGCAATCCCCGTTCAAATCGGCTGCTATTATGTTCGAACAAGCAGGGGTGCCCGCCTCAGCTAAAACATTATCTAAATAAAATGTTGCAGGCAGCACAGTTGGCAGATTGTAAAATCTGATCCGCGTTGCGCTTTCTGTGTTACCAATCGGCGTATTAAAATTCAATCCGGTCTTGACCTGGCCGTTAAGATAAAGATCATAGGTTTTCGTACTAAAATTCAAAACCAGACGCATTTGATTCCATTCCCCAATGGAATGGGTCAGATTTGTTTGTTCTTCTGAGCCAAAATACATATTTACAATCTGGCCTGTTGGCATCAGTTTCAGAAAAACAACAATCGTATTATACGTCATATCAGGGTCCTGCCCGTTAACGACATAAATCCAGTGCTCGCCTTTGCCATTGTTAAATGCGAATGTAGCCACAAGACTATTCTCGGCCCCGGGCATTCCAACAAAATTTGTGTCCGCTACAACCCCGCCACCGGCATCTGTAATTGCCGCAGTCCTGCTCATCATTAAATACTTTTGACCAGCATAAGCTCCAGGCACCGCGTTGTTGATGACCTGAATACCCGCATTAGGATCTTCGCCCAATTTCCATGCGCCAATAACCGCATTAGGATCAAAATCCGTATTCGGGTCAGCCTGAGGAAGCGTAAGCGCGTTAACACCTTCGAAATTATCCTGGAAAATTATCTGTGCTCTGGTCACGCCCGTGAACAATATCGCAAAGACCAGCAGAACTAAAACTGTACTTATCTTTTTCATATATTTACTCCTGTCAGAGTTCATTTTTTCGATTCTTTCTCGATTCAACTTAGTTTTGTCCGCACAACGAAATTGGATCAAGATTGCAGTCTAACCAACTTCCAGTGAATTCGGCAAGGTCCAGGAAATCGACTTTGCAGTCCCTGTTAAAGTCGCCGCGTGGATACGTATTACAAATAATAGCGGCAGTTTTTACAGCTAAATTGTCAATAAAAAACAGGGCTCCAGCACCTGCACCTTGAAAAGCGATCTGTTTGATTTGATCCTGCGTTGTTACAAATCCCAGGCCTGCATACGTCGTACCGCCAACTCTCAAGTCATAGGTTTGATTTGCAAAATTGAATGTATATTTAACGTGCAGCCAAGTGCTCATCGCATAAGCGCCCAATATGGTCCTTGCACCACTGGAATTGGTGTAATGCCAGAGCTGGCCATTTGCCTGAAACAGATCCGATGACAGTTCAGGACCAGCCCATGAATTATCCGTCGCGTTGCGTATCCAGATTCGAGGGCCCGCGTACGCACTCGCATTGGGCGTTACATATACGTCGAATTCTATACTTACAAGTTCGGGCCCGCCTGGCGACGCCAGATTACCTCGTATCCACCCATAAGTAATACGATTGACTGTCAAATATTTATCGCCTTCGGAAGGTCCTGGACTGACGTTGTTCGATACCTGCACACCGATTTTGTTGTCGGCACCAGTCCCTGTAGTCCCACCCTGCTCCATTACTTCCGACCATGCGCCTTTCTGGGCAACAGGATCGGCATCCGTGGCAGCATCCGGCCAGGTTACGGCAGTAGCATACTCGAAATTATCCTGGAACAATACGACCTTTGGCTCTGGTGCACCAGCCATATCGGTTGTTGCTGTCAGGTTATCAATATAGAACTTAGCACCTGACGCAGCACCTTGCCATGTGACCTGCACTACCTGAGTTTGCGAGTTCGCAAAGTTAAGACCGCTGTATGTGGTACCCGCAACTGTAAGATTATAGGTCTGACTTACCAGATCAAAAACATATACGACATGGATCCACTGATTCATTGCATACGTATCAACAAGAGTATATGTAGTTGGACTCGTATAATGTCGCAATTGACCGTTGGCCAAAAAATAATCTGAGCAGATTTCTGTACCGTCGCCAATTGTCGTGTTTGAACCGTTCCTGACCCATATCCTCGCACCGGCATAAGGATCAGCATTGCTGGTAACATATAAATCCGCTTCGATAGTTAAATGAGCGTCTTTTATTACCTCCGAAAGATTAGCATGTGCCATCGCATAAACATTACGTTCTACAGCAAGATAATTGCTGCCGCCCTGAGACCCTGGAGTGGCATTGTTTATCACCTGCACATCGACCAGTGAATCTGGCTGTCCTGTGCGCTGCTCCGTGATAGCCCATGAGCCTGTTGTTGCAACAGGATCCGCGTCAGCGGTGCTGGGCTGTGTCACAGCAACCACCCCTGTTTCAAAATTATCCTGAAATACTGTTCTCCCCTGGCTGGATGAAATCAGCAATCCGACCAGCACCAACGCAAACACTCTGATTCTTCTCATAACCTACTCCTGTTTATCGCCTCAAAATATTTACCCGAAACAACGGGCTTTCAATTCAGTAACTGCGATCCATCAAGAATTGCCCAATGGATCGCAGTTTTTCGTTCTGATTATTTTTTTCTCAGCAATGCAAAACTGCCCAAACCCAATAACGCTAGTGTCATCGGCTCCGGGGTCAAAATTACGTTATCGAGATAAAAATTTGGGGCTGCCGGCGACGAAGCCTGCCCACACTGCCATGCCACCTGTTGGATTTGTGTCAGAGGCTTTATAAAGCTCAAATTCGAATAAGTGGTGGCGCCAACGGTTAGATTGTAATTCTGAGCAACCAGATCGAACACATAACGGACATGAACCCACTGATTCAGTCCGTATGCACCGAGAATAGTGCGGGTGGGGTTACCAGTTGCGACACTGTTATAATGCCACAGTTGACCGGAAGCGCCATTAGGCTGATAAAAATCTGATGCTAATTCGAACGCATAATCTGAACTGGTTAGACCTGCAGTTCCCGTTGTGCCGGTGGTATCCCGAAACCATATACGTGGTCCCGCTGACGTCTGCACATTGTTAGCGACTACATACATATCGTAATCAAGCGTGACTGTTCCAGTTGCCGCCGTTGCAAGATTGCCATGAATATTCGCATAACCGCTGGTATAACGCTGAACTCCCAAATAATTGCTGCCGCCGCCCACAGGAGCGCCGGGAGCAGCATTATTCGTCACTTGGATATCCGCAAAAGAATCTGAGATCCCCGATCTCTGTTCAACAACAGTCCATGTACCTGCAGTTGCTATCGGATCAGCATCAGCCGACAACGTCGGAAACGCTGCCGCTGTCGCTCCTTCAAAATCATCGGACAGCAACACCGTTCCCATTGCAACTGAACAGAAACCAGTTCCAGCAATTGCCAAGATCATACAACTCAACATCTTCTTCATTTTTCTCTCCTCACATAATTAAAAAAAACTAAATTACGGCCACATTGGCCGGAAATTCGATTAGGACAATAATGTGCTGCAAAATTGATTCTTAAAGATGTACAAAGGTTTAGTTCCATTTGTTTCAAAAACTCCTGCCATTTCTTGAAATAGCTACAACTGCCCGAAAGCCTTATAACGAATAATACATTAACTTAAAAATATAACAAATTCAACAAAAAACTGTGACATAACATAAAAAAACTTAGCAGAAGCGTTTAATATGTCATTTAGCTACTCAATTAATAACATATTCACTTTTTAAGGCGTAAACATGATTTTAGACCTGCTAGGCCACTTTGAAAAATATATGGCGTAGATAAATTGATCATTTTAATGGGAAACCGGCTGACGTCCCATAATCCATAACGCTGTCGTCTGGCTGGGTTCTAAGTAAAATTCAAATCGACTGCTGCATCGTTTACTAATATCCGTGTGGAAAATCCTGTTTTCTTTTAGCCTGCATAGTGAGCAAGATTTCATAGTCACGGGCTTGAATGAGCCCCTGATTTAAATGTATTCGCAATTTGATCCCGAGTGACTTTCAGACCTTTTCTACAGAGTACAAATTAAGATTTGTTTGCTTCTTGAAGGAAATTTTGGTGCTCGTCTTGTACTCTGCCGTCATCAGAAACATCTCTTTTCATCTTATCGAGCATAAAGTACATTTTTTTCATATCCAAAATACCTCCCCAGGTCAGCCAAGCAGTTACTAGTATGCACAACGATATACCCAGCAGAATCCAGAAGTACCAAAACTTCAACCAGATATGATCGGGTACATCGAAAAGGATGTTGTAGATGGTTCCCAAAACAAATACTACGGACCAGAACGCTCCCCATGCAAAACTGCTGAACCAGATCAGCCTGTCTTTTTTATTAAACTCCTCACTTAAGCCAAGACGAGACAAGACATGCACCCATTTGGATTTGCGCCCAGCCTCAGCCTTTTTCGAGACCTCTGGCTCAGCGCCTTTTTCAATCGCGTATTTCCCCCGGTGCAGCATCTTATCGAGATCAAAAGTTCCGCCCAAACACAGAAGCGAAACCAGCAGATATACTGATAAGGATATCAATGCTGTTATGAAAGATATCTTCATTCCGTCAAGAGGAAATTCGGGGTTCATCTGTCGAATTACAATGCCCGTTGTCGCAAGAATACAGCCTGTGATTGTTGCCGACCATGCGGCCGCTGTAGTACCACGCTTCCAGTATAAACCTCCAATGATTACCGCACCTGCTCCGCCAAGATAAATGGCCCCGGTCATTTGCATGTACATCATAATGTACTCGGTCTGTTTGAATACCAGGCTCCATATCAAAATAAAGATTGTAACACCCAGAATCGATAATCTTAATACACGCAGGTGTTGTTTTGGTGTAAGGGGCTGCTTTTTCAAAGGCAGATAAATGTCCTGTATAAAGATGCTTGCCCATGAATGCATATATGTCTGGTGTACACTGATAAAACCAGCAAACATTGCTGCAACCAAAGCGCCAAACAATCCTGGCGGGAGTACATTGGCCAGCGCCATAGGCACTATCAACTGAGATCGTACTTTCTCATTTTCAACCCCATTAAGCAAGCTGTTGACTGGCCCAGCTTGAGCAGAAAAGTTCGAATGATGCATTAGTGTAAATGCGCATAACGCAAGCATAACCCACAACACTGTTTGAGTATTTGCTCGCCAATTGCCAAGTATTTTTCCCATTTTAGCTTCATGGGCGTTTATTGCAGCAGAATTAAATCCCTGGCTTCCCTGCCAAGCCATCGACCCATAAACCACCATGAAAAGCCACATCATGAAAAACCACACGTTGAAAGAGTCGATTCGTCCGCCTTTGAATGGGTTGATCATCGATTGATTTTCGGGCATTTGTGAAAGTGCTTCTGAAATTTGTGTCCAGCCGAAATATTTTATCAAATACACCACGACGAGCAGAAACACAAAGTTGCTGAATATTCCTTGCACAAAGTCGGTTACCATTATTGCGATCTGGCCACCGAGTACCGCAAAACATAAGGAAATCAAAAGTAGCACGATCATTACAAGCGGAAAACTGGGAATTAATAGACCAGCTATCTTTAAACTTTCATCAAAGCCGCAGAAATTGACAAAAAACCTTGCTCCTATTGCTGGAAATACCCCGAAATTCACTATACCCGTTGCAACTATGATTATTGCAATGAAAATCCGGAAGCTGCGGCTATAACGTATCTCAAAAAACTGCGCAAGTGTCATGGCTCTGGTTTCTCTAAATCGGTAGATGACCCAGCCTACCATGCACAAAAACAGGCCTACGGGCATGAATATTAGGCTCCACCACACAGAACCCAGACCACCGTAATAGTACATTTGAAATGTTGCTAATATCGAAATTGCGCCGACCATAGCCATGTTTTCGGCGGTGGCCAGCATATACCTGCCCGCGCAACGGTTCGCGGATAAAAAATCAGCCACACTCCTGGTGTATTTTTGTGTGCGAAATGCAAGTATTAATACGAAAAGGCCTAAACAGGCAACAATTACCCAATCCACTGGCTGCATAAACATCTATATTAGTTCTCCGTTGCAAATAGCTGTGATTAACTCCTGACTGTCGACTGGCCTATAAGTAATCGCCCCTGTATCGGAATAACGAGATTTTCTGGTATCTTTTCACCCTTGCGCATTGCAATAAGTAGTTCGCAAGCCTTTGCTGCAATCTCGCCGATGCAAATGTCGACCGTACTCAATTCGCAAGAGATGGATTGATGATATTTACCAAGATTTCCGCACCCAACAACCGCCACATCGCCAGGAACTTTTTTATCTAATCGCCTTAGTGCCGCGATTGCAGGATAAGCGGTGTGATCACTTGTACAGAAAACAGCATCCAGATCTCGAGAAGCCAGCCAGCTTTCAAGCCTTTGTGATAATTCCTCTTCCTTTTTGGCACAGACTGAATATTCACTCCAATCGTCAATAAAAAACTGTAACTCCGGATTATATGCTCGGCCGAATTCAAGCAGTGCCCGCATGTAACCGTTTTGTGTTACTGTTGACTCCGATGCTAATACTCCAAGCGGACGACTGCTGCCCACGTAGGCGATTTTTTTTCTGCCGATTTCACAAAGGTGCTTTGTAGCAATGTATGCCTGTGAACCGATATCAGACAAGATTGTTGGCCACCCGAAACCCCCTAACGTTCCAAATAGACAAACGATCGGCATCCCACTTTTTTGGAGCATAAGCAGTGTTTCAAGTTTCAACTGCGGAATTGACCCCGTCGCAAACGCCAAACCAAAAACATTGGCTTTAAGATGCCGGTCTATCAGTTTTTCATACTGGTTAGGATCGTTTTCAGTATTCGCGATACTAAGATCGAGTCCGTTTTTGCTTACTGCATCATATAAGCCACCTGCCAAATTGGCCCAATCTGGACATTCGACACGAGGAACTAATAAAACAATGTTGTCGGTACATCTGCCTTGGTTTTCAGAGGTCAATTCGGAAGTTTTATTCAACTCTCTGAAATCTGTATTTACAAATGTTCCTGATCGCGGCTTACGCACGATTATTTTTTTTGCGGCTAGTCGTTGCAGCGCGTGTCGAACCGTTCCTTCGCTTACATTGAATTGCGTTGCGATTACGTCAGGCGATGACAGCCTCTGTCCCGGTTGAAAATTGCTCCTGACAATATCGTCGTATATGCGTGACTCGACGGTCTCATATAGCGTCTTTCCAGACCTTTTTAGCTGTTGTACTTGCACGTTTTAAACTCCCTAACTAAATACCTGTGGCCGTAATAATAGTTACTTATATCATTTTAGCTCGGGAGAAGCAACATTAAATAGCTTATTATGAAATTTGATATCATAATTCAAGCTTGGTTCCAAACTGATTTAAAATACTGTATAATATTGATGCAATGGCTTTCCGAAGGCTCCTATAAACTCTGAGTGGTTTCATGCTGATTGGTCGATTGCACGATTTTTATTCAGGATTAAAGCTTTTTTGGGTCGTTAGAGGCCAATTATCCGTTCTGAATGGTGAAGCGGGCAACCCCGACTTATTTCGTAGATTACATATCGGGTTCTTAGCCCAGGCATATCGAACAGCAACAGGTTCAGGTACCTCAGCTGAATAGACGATTACGGTCTCTCCCTGGATCGTAGCATCAGCCCAGGTAAATTCCTTATCGGCACCTGCGATTGCAAAACCATGTAGTTTGTCACTGTTTCCAGCCACAAGTCCGCCATAAACGTGGTCGAAATACAGGATTATCTTATTCCCTCTGACGCTCATGGACTTGTACATTGGTCCGGAATACTCGATATTTCGGTCGTAGGTTTTTGCCAGTGCCCACAAGGCAAGCCTCTTGCCCACGTCCTGCTTGTTTTCGGGGTGGATACTATTACTGTCTCCGATATCTATCGTTACTGCCATTCCGGTATTTGGCCCCGACAACGCCACGTTTTGCGCTTCCCTCAACTCGGCCCAATCGCTCTCTCCAGGTGTTGACAATACGGGGCCGTAGTTTGCCAATTGCACAAACAGGAATGGAAAATCCTTTTCCTCCCAGACTCCACGCCAATTCTTAATCAGCCCTTGGAACAATCTTCTATATTCGTAGGCACGTTCAACATTACTTTCACCCTGGTACCATGTTGCGCCTCTGATCCCATAGCGAGCGATGGGGTTTATCATCCCATTATAAATATAACATGGCCTGCGCTGCGGAGGTACGTCACTCTGATAGGCCCTTGCTAAAATGGCTTTTAGGTCAGGATCATTTTGAAGTGTTTCTCTGCTTGTCCATGCCTCAGCCGGTGTTGCACCCCATGCAGCGAGGATTAGGCCAACCGGCACGTTTAATTTTTTTTGCAGATCGCGACCAAAAAAATACGCGACAGCTGAAAAATCCTTTACAGTGGCTGGCATACAAACCTGCCATTGACCATTACAATCCCACACAGGTTGCTCTGCGGTGTAGCTATTCATGCCAAAAAGTCGCATATCAGGATAATTGGCCTGGGCGATTGCTCGAGCACTATTCCGTATAGGTTGATTTTGGCTCAACCAGCCTTCCAGAGGCATTCTCATATTGGACTGCCCCGAACAGAGCCAGACCTCACCAGCCATGACATTTTTAAAATGGACCATGTCCTGACCGCACGCGACATCAAGGCGATAGGGACCGCCCGCAACTGGAGTCTTAACTCTTGTTTGCCATTTACCATTTGCGTCAACAATCGCCTTACTGCTAGCGCAGCCAGCCCAGCTTGCATTGATAGTGATGATTTCACCCTTTCCTGCCCAGCCCCAGATGCAGACACTGCTATTCTGCTGCAAAACCATATTGTCGCCGAATATTTTAGGAAGCACTATCTTTGCTATACTGACTTGCGAACATACCAGAATGAAAAACGAAAAAATCACTCGTTTACACATAAGATCTCTCTCCAATATCGAAACCAAAGCTTAAGACAATACCGAAAATGTTTGGCTGCGGCAAATTTACTTATGAACTTGTTGATCCTCTAAATTTCACGCCTTGCATTTTCTTGCCATTAAGCTGCCTAGGCCAAAAAGCAGAGTGTCGTCTGTTCCGGGATAATTTCCACGCTCAAATTGTCCAGATGAACGGGAGCCCTTTCACCGAAGATTGATAAATGATCTGCACATGTTTATGGTTGGCAGGTCTCGGCTACATAAAGACCCATTATGTCGCTTTATAATTTCTATAGTTCGATTTTTGTACTGATAAACTGATATGCAAGCACAATTTGGCCCAAAAACACCTCCATCATTTGATTTTTTGCCTTTTAATTAGTTTCTGTTGCGGAAAGGCATAAATACGAGAAAGAAAATCTGTCTAATTTGAGACAAGTTCGGTTTCATCATCGTTTT
>MHYA01000123.1 GCA_001825675.1 Planctomycetes bacterium GWF2_42_9
GTCCTCCATTAGGGTTTTATTTACAACAAAACAATCGTCCAAATGGAGGACTTACTATATCGACTTACAAAAAAGCGAAACTTATCTTACGTTATCTTTTGGGTTCACGTCTTAGCAGATGATTTATAAGGTCGTTGCTAGCTTTGTGCTTCCAATGTATTGATTTTTGGGTTTGGCCGCAAACCTCATACAAGTTTTCAATCATATTGCTGACCAAACCTTTCTTTGCATATTTCAGATGATAAAACTTGACCAACAATTTATCACTAAGTTGCTTAATTGTGATTACATCAGCAATTTCACCGCTGTAATCATCATCATAAATGATATCCACATCGTCTTTGAGCAAGTTTTGAACCACTTTGTATTGAATGGAATCAGTTTTTGGAGGCAAAACACCTTGCGACTCTTTGGTTAAGTCCACACCGGACCAGTCCCAAACGACAAGCCTATCCTTGGGATACGGCCGCATTGCCTGCTTGAGTTGTACATACTCATTTCCTGTAAGTGAAGACCCATCTACAAACCAAATCGTCGGCGGATAATCATAAAAAAAACGATCTGCCGGAAAGGTCTTGCTACCAACTGTAACTTGAACATTCTTTTTGTGAATACCATTAACTTTATAGTTCGGTGTTATTGTACCATTTTCATTTTCCGCAAACAATCGGATTTCAAATTCCACTGTTTCGTTATCGGTAACCACACTGAATTTCAAAGCACCTGTGGTTGAAGCAGAAACCAACTGCAATTCGCACCGAGAGAGATCATATTTTCTCCCATCAATTGAAAAAATGTGCCGTGTTTCTGATTCTGTGTAAACTTCAACTGGCCATGCAATACAAAACGGCTGTTGTTGGGGTCTGGACGTAATCAACTCTGGAATTAGTGTTTCTCTTAAAATTTGATTGGGGTCAGCACTATTATTTGAGAGTTTATTGCCTAACCCCGTACACCATGTTATCAGCTGGTTCAGGTCACCTTTCACATGGCTCCATATTCTCCCTTTATAGGAGCAACCCAAAGATACTTTCTGGCCATGTTCATAACCGATTCCAAATACAAATGCCTTTTGGCCTCTCTGTGTCTCTGCAACACTTAAGGCTGGGCCAACATCCGCGCCAGCACTCAATCTAAACCGAATGGCTTTTCCCAAAAATTCTTTCATACCAACATTTTGCAACGTGACGCGACTTAAATTATGGAATGCTTTAAACACATCCATTTTGTTAATTATTTTCGAATTTTTGCCAACCAAACTATTCGCAAGTTCTGTATACAAGCTACTCTTATCAGAGCCATGAATAAACAACAGCTTGTTCTTGGGCTCCCAAAATGCAATTATTAGATGCCATTCGAGTTGAGTGGTATCTTTGAAATTGCCCCATTCGATTTCGGATTGGATTGCATAAATAATTATTAAAATGTTTTTTTCCGAATTAATATCATGGAACAAATGCAAGTATTTATTAGGATCCGGCAACCCTGCTTTAAAGTTGTCCGGATACCATTTAATATGATCACTCTTGTAGACAACCGTACTCAATGCTGGTTTCAAATTTTGTAACGGCATTGACGAAGCGTTCAGATTTTTGAATCCTGAGATAATTTCTTGAAAACTAAATTCCGCTTTTATTTGCTTATCACTCAGTACTGGAAGCAAACTGTTCCAATCAGAATCCTGTGCATACAATTCATCCAACTCTTCGATTACATCCACATTCGCCAGATTTGCAATGAAACAAGCATTGCCAAGATCGGCATCGTACTTGGTCCGTGTAAATCGGCCCGCAAATTGCAACGTCACTGGCAAGCTCTTTCTGATGTCGTGAAATGCCGCGATTTTGAGTTCTGGCAGATCGAAACCCTCTCCTAGCATATCTACACAAACAATAATGCCATGAGTTTTATTTCTTATATCTTCTAAGATTTTTTTTCGGTTGGGTACTTTACAATGTAATAGAACGGGACTAAGTTGTTGATGTTTTTTATAATATTCGAAAACTTCGGCAGCTCTAGTTTGATTTTTACAGCGAGCCATTAAGATATGTTTGAATCCTTTCCCAATGTTTTCTTTTAATTTCGCAACAGCTTTGTCTGCAATTATCTGGTCAGATTTTGAATCGTCGTATTCTCTAATTGGCAAAAACTCAATTTTGGTAAAATAGCCACCTTCCTGTGCTTTTTTCAAAGGAAACTTGTAAATGATTTTACCATCTAAACGTTTTTGATCATTTCTAAAGGGAGTGGCCGTGAATTGAACCACTTTTTGCTTTGGAAACTGTGTCACGACAGTTGACCATGATTCTGCTTTAATGTGGTGTGCTTCATCAATAAAGACGTGTGAACATCCTTTTGCCAATTTAGCTTGTAACTCGACAGCCATTCCAGAAAGTATGTGCATTGTGGTTACAATTACATTGCAACCCATAGCAAACGTATCTAGCTCTTGAATAGATTTGAATTTGCTGCGAACTATTCCAACTCTAGGATACAATGATCTACTGCCGACAATTTTAAATTGCTTAAGCAACCCTAAAAAAATGAATTTTGAAAATAACTGCTCTCGTAGATTGTCTGATGGAACACATACCAGCAATTTTCCGCATTGATGTGCCACAAGTACAGAGATCATGACCTCGGTTTTTCCAGTTCCTGTCGGCAACACGACAGTCCCAATTTCATCGGCAATTTTCAAATGTGACAACACGCAATGTATTGCACAAATCTGCGGAGTTCTCAAACCAAGGATATTGTCCTTAACATTTTCTTCAATGAAACTGAAATCATTTCGCCATGATCGAATTATCTCGTCAGTTGTTGCCGAAACCATTTTGGGATGTTTTATCCAACGCTTACATTGTAAAATCCCGTTTGAAATTACATCCTGTGTCGGTCTTTTATTTACTAACACCACATATTCATAATCACCTGGTACTTTTTTCTCATTACAGGTGAGACAATACTTTAACCCATCTGCTTCTATAACAGAATAATTTCTCGTAATTTCAATAATAGACGGGCTTATTTGTAATTCTCTCTCGCATAAGTGACGAATTTCATTATTATTCTGTTTTGAACATGTGTTTATAATGCTGGGTAAGACCAACGTTGACATTTCCTTTCCCTTTCAGTTCTCATTGATTAGCATTCTCCGCTGCACTCTCTTATGCTAGTGCTCTGTTATCTTACTCTGAGCACAAAAATGACTTGTCTTCCCACGGAGGCGGGAATCTAGTCTTTCAGTTTTCATCAGACCACTAGTATGTATACATTCCAACACAGATGTTATACAGCAAGCTGCAACAGTCTTTGGCTGCGGCCCCCAAAATATGCCTAAAAACAGCCCATAACAATTCTCTGCAATCTATCCAGAAATATCAACTATTATTTACGCCAAAGGGGCATAAGTCAGCTGAAATATATTAGAAATGCCATGCTGATTTGGTTACGGCGATTGTTGCATTCATGACCCGGCAGGGCCACAATATAGGATTGCCATGGTCGACTTTATGTGGCTCTTTTTTTACACCTATTATGCAATATTCTTTTTCATTACTGTACGTGAGCAGCCTACTCACTGCCAGCGTGTAAACTACATAAAATAGCGTAAAATAGCATGCAATGGCGTAAAATGACTTGCAATAACCTCAAAACCTAAGTATATAAGAGCACAAAGGTTATGGCTAAATTGCTAGCCAGCCTGACTTGACTACGGAACCAAAGGTTACACGTTCTAGATGCCACACAAAATTTTATAATCCACGTTGAAATCATAACTTACGATTATCTGCTACGTTGCAATACAGCTACAATGTTTGGTGCAAGCGCGTAGTGCTACACATGCAGTTCCCGCACTGAATCTAAAACATACATTCGATACCAACAGTTACGTTTCGAGAAAAACTATTATTCCGACAAATGCTATCGCGAAGTAATTACTCGCAATCAGGTGCAATGACATGCAATCCGGTGGAATCTGGTGCATTGAATTTGCAATTAACTTGCAATTTATCGCGTGTCATAGCTCATTATAGCTAACGAGTTTACGGCAAATTGCAGGATTTTGGCCTAAGTCCGATCTAAGCGTGTTGTGGTTCTAGGGGTCGCGGGTTCGAATCCCGTCTTTCACCCTTGTCTTAAGTTCTTGTTTTAGTTGGACTTATGCGATTTTTGAGATCAGATTTTTCGCCAGAATTGCGTTTTTTCCGCTCGCGCACGGATTTTGCACGGAAATTGCCCTTGAGACTTTTCTCACTTGCCTTGCGCGCCCGGTCAATTAGAGACTCTCGTACCTCAACATAATAATCCATCGTGGTGTTAATATCAGAGTGCCCTGCCAACTTTTGTACTTCATGAGGTCCAAGCCCCTGTTCAAGCCATTCGGTGATACACGTCTTTCGAATGTCATGGAAATCGGCATCCTTGATCGACGCCTTATACGCATTGGGGAAATTTTCGCGCGCCAGCAAAATAGGACTTGCGCCCTCGTCAAATAGTATGGCATACTTTCACAATAAAGATGAAAGGGATTGCCATATGCAGATAGTATGTCGTAATGCCGAGGATGTAGAGACGCTCAAATTAAGAGCATCAAAAGAAATCAATGCCAAACAGCGAGACCGATACCGTGCAGTGAAGTTGGCTCTTGATGGTCATAGCACCCAAGAGATAATGCGTATGCTTGGCATTTGTACAGTAGAAGATTATGTGCAGTTGGTGATACGTGGCTGTGGAATGCTAAAGGTTTAGCGTTTTTCAACTGCACATAATTTCCATCATTGAATTTCAAAGAGAACGCAACCAATCCAAGAGTTGCCTATTGGACTTCCACGAGGCAAAGATATCTTACCGGAGCAGGACAAACGCTGACCATAGCGGTTTGAGAAAAGTGGCTGGTTGAGACAGTCTTCTCTGAGGAGAGCATGTTCTTGCATATATTCCTTGAGAATGGCAACTGTTTTGGGCCTTAGTGGCACAATACGCATTTTGCGACCTTTACCAGAGCAATTATATAACCAGGCATCCGATACAAACTTGTTGGCTACTGCCACAAACTGCCACAAAAAATCTTAATCCTCGTGAAAACTTCTGGCAATTTGTTCATAATTTGGTAAATATATTACGGCAGTGGTGGAATTTTGCACCAAACTGGCACAAAAACTGGCACAAAATGACCTCGCCGCATAGTGGTGTTTTGTAAGTGTTTGTAAATAAATGATTTGCGGGCGTAATTCAGTGGTAGAATGTCAGCTTCCCAAGCTGGACGTCGTCGGTTCGAATCCGATCGCCCGCTTTTTTTAACCCCTTACGGTTTCAATGACTTCCATTTCAGTCTTGCCAAGACCTCTTTCCAAAAACACCCGAAAGCGTAAAAAAAGCGTAAAAGTTGAGTCGACTGTGAGTGGCCTCTGAGTGGACTGCCAATTCACTGTTGGTGAGATAATAGGGCTACTCTGGAATTGCAGGGATACACCATATAATTAAGCGGTCACCAGCTTGTCCAACCGCCATCTATTACAATATTCTGTCCGGTAATAAAACTTGAAGCATCTGACGCCAAAAATACCGCAGCACCTTTAATCTCATGGGGCTGGCCGAATCTCCCCATGGGAACTTTTTGCGAGATTCGTGCAGCAAACAGCGGCAGTTTAACGGGAATATCACGTTGCAGGAAAGGACCCGGACTTATGCAATTGACCCTGATGTGATCTTTTGCCCAGTAAACCGCCATATATTTTGTCATTTGAATTACCGCAGCTTTGCCTGCCTGGTAGACAATTGAAGTTGGCTTTGTCACCCCAGCGTACACCTCCGGGTATCCTGTGACCATGCCGTACATACTGCCGATATTTATTATACTGCCACCACCTATCTTGCGCATGTGTTTTACGGCGGTCTGGGCTGCTATACCGTAAGCACTAACACCATTATGCAAACCTTTATCAAAATCTTCAAAAGTCGCCTCATCAATTTCAGGCGAAGGTCCTGTATATGCACAATTTACAAGTATATCGAGTCTTCCAAAGCCGGATGCAACGGCATCAAGGCACCTTTTCAATCCAGATTCCTGCATCGTATCGGCATTGATGAACTCGGCTTTTACACCATTGTTTTCAAAGCGGCTTCTCATTTGATCCAAGTAATCCTGATTAAAATCTACAACGCACACCTTGGCCCCGGACTGTGCCAATCCTTCACTGAGTGCCGAACCAAGCCAACCCGCACCACCTGTAACTATCGCAACACGTCCACCTAAATCAAATAATTTATTAGTATTACTATGCATTTACCCTCACTTATCATATACAACAAAAGCTTTGCTGATATCTCAAATTCCGGCACTCACTACAACGCATATTAACATCTGCGTTCGTCTGCCAAGCTATCAAATTTCACGGCACCCGCGTTTAAAAGCAAAGGGCATGGCCGCTTATGATTTGGTTTTTAACGTCCAAATAGTTAAATCACTATTCTTATGAGGATAATTCGCTTTCGCACAAATCTGTGCCAAAAAACCCGTAAATAAAACAGTAATGAATCCGGGAACTGAAATAGCCATAAAGCTTATAGGATTACCCATACATTTACTTCTTATATACCATAATACCATAGCCCCAGTAACAAGCCATCCAAGCAATATGCCAATAAGAGCATGCCTGCCGTTGCACCTTGGAAAAACTACACCAATAAAAAATACCGGCGCGATAACCGTGCTTGCGGCCATCCAAATACTCGCTGCTTCAAAAACAGTCTCACCAAGAGTGCGTGAAATAATGCTAATAAGCATCGATAACCCTATGGCGCAGAGACCTATAAAAATGACCAGTATGCGACTTGCCTTTACTTGTATTTGTTCGTTAGCATTGGGGCGTAAAAATCTCAAATAAAAATCTTTTATTGCAACTGTACTCAAAGCAGTAAGCGCAGATCCACTTGTTGAAATTGCTGTAGCTAACAATGTCGCCACTATCAAACCAGGCAAAGGCGAAGGCAAATTGCATCTTATAAACCTGAACAAAGCCACATCTCCGGGAGGATTACCGCCTGATACAGGATTTTGGCCAAAGTAGGCAAACATACATAATCCAAGAAACCACAAAATCGTTACCAGCGGAATCATTATGAGAATAGAACCTAAAAATGAATTTTTCGCTTTTTTGTACGAATTTGTGCTTAGTAACTGTTGAATGGTAATCTGGTCCGCGCTGGTGAGAAACATATATTGCGCAATTGCACTGAATAGTAACAGCCATAACGTCATGCGCACATGAGGATCAAAGGAAAAAAAATCTGAGTTTAATGAAAATCCCCTCTCATTTTCAAATGCGTATTTGATAACACCAAATAATCCACCAGAAACTTGACTCAGGCAAATAATAACTGTTACAAGAATTCCGGAATAGAGGGCAAAGAATTTTATCGTATTTACCCAAATTACAGCTTTAAGTCCGCCCATGCCGCAATATGCAATAGCCATAATTCCAATACACAAAATAGTTATCTGAATGTTCCACTCTGCAATACCTTTGAAAACCATTGCACATGAAAACAAGACCAGAGATAAATATGACATTCGCATTAAAAAGAAAACAACACTAATAATGCCCCGGATTCGAGCATCAAACCTTTGTTCCAGGTACATATAGGGTGTATACGTTTTTACCATAAAGTAAAAACGAATAAAAAGATAAAAAAAAGCGAGTCCAGTAAAAGGAACAAAAAGCTCGATAATAGTATAACGCAATCCGTTGTTATAAGCCTCACCAGGTATTCCCACGACTGAAACAGTGCTCATAATCGACATCGCACAAGAAACACTTGCGGCCCACCATGGTATTTTGCCGCCGCCTAACAAAAATGCATTTGTGGTCTTTTCGTTCTTTGCAAAGAAGCCGCCTACCAAAAGAACAACAATAATGAAAAAAACTATGCAGCTATAATCAAGAATTTCCACAAAAAGTGCCCATTCACTCTTAGAATAAAAAAGCCGTTCTATACAACGCAGAGTTTATGAGAAGGTATTGACATCTGAATTAAACGTGCCAACATTTTCACCGGATTTGAAAAAAAGTGATGCGGACTAAAATCCGCATCACCAGTTTAAAGAAAACAATGCAAAAAAATACCAACCTTTCATTTGCGGAAACGGCGGATTAATGCAATACCACCAAGTCCAAGAAGCGAAACAGTTGCTGGTTCAGGTACCTCGGTGATCTTGAGGTCGTCAAAGTAGACCTGGTTCCAAGAATTCCCGGATCCTACTGCTGTTGCGCCTGTATTAATTTCCCAGCCGTGCGCAATTCCGGCGTCACTAAGTTTGCTCGCTCCGTTAAAGCTTGAAGCAACCAGCGTCCTTGAACCACCCGCAGTCACATCTGTGAAGTAGGCATCATAGGTGAGTGGACGAAGGCCGGTAGTATTGTCCCTTGCACCGATACTGACTATCATTTCAAACTTGTACCAATCCCCAGCAATCATCTTATAAGCATTTCCTGGAATTACATTGGTATAGCTGGCTCCGTTCCTTACTTGAAGCACGTCAAGGGTGGTACCATTGAGAGTAGCGTTACCGTTATAGTTCCAGCCACCCAGCCAGTTCTCGACAGCTCCAGTCGCAGAGGAAGGGCCAGCACTGAAAAAAGCTGACCCTGCATTATCCGCAGCATAGGTATCATTGGCACGCATAGTATAGCCTGAGAAAACATACTGGTGATCGACATTAATGGAAACACCCGTTCCAAAACCAGTAAAGAGACCTTGCCCCGAGCCAGGTACGCGGCGAAGCGACTGTGCCTGTGTGCCGCTATAGGCTACATCACTTGTCACATAGCTCGTCTTGTTCTGTTGTACCCAGGAAAGCATCCACTCGGTTCCAATGTCCGGCATTTGACCTTCTATTTCAATGCTGTCAAAGAGCGGCGTACCGACCGTGTGGTTCTCGAAACCATCATAGCCGATTACCGCAGCCTGAGCACCCACGGCCACAAATACAATAACAACCAAAATTAACGTCCACAAACTTCTGTAAAACATACTCCACCTCCGAAAAATATCTTTCACGCGTATAGTATCGGGCAACACACCCAACATATATGTCCACTTCTTAAACTTATTGCTCAATAACTCAATAACCACTGTGAGGCCATTTGGGCAAAATCCATAAAATCGACGCTGCCATTGTCATTAATGTCCTTTTCCTGAGCCTCAATGGATTTAACAAAATTGGTTACAGTAGCCGAATCTTGCGAAATATACAAGTAATCATAATGATAATCACCAATCCATGCGCCGCTGTAATCACCAAGACCAATCATATCAGAAGTCTGTCCCGTAGCAGCAAATACATCTGTCGCACAAGCAGCCGTGACGATTTTGTCCCATTTTCCTGTATTCTCATTTTGCCAATACAAGGTAGCATCGTTCAGGTGCCCATTTGCTACTGATGTGAGTATTCGCATTCTTATGAAACCATTATTGTCAGCGTAGGGATTGGCACTCCTGAAATAATATGGATACAAATAAAATTGGCAATAGCCATATTGGGTTTCAGTGACAATGAACCCAGCTAAATAATTGGCATTATCTACCATTTTGAATCTTGTTTCAGTCAACGTCGGAATTTTTGAATTGAAATTGAAATCTGTTCTAATCCATACAGCTTTTGTGGGGTCAGTTACATCTTCTATCTGACAGATACCGTCGCTAATTGTTGCAGTATAACCATAGGGTGCCGCCCAGCGCCATAGTCGAATACCCAATGAGGTCGTTTCAGGCACTGTATTCGCATCCCATTTTCCAATATTCCATAACGGCTCGGCCGTCACATTCGAAGAATTGAGCCACGAGTTTGCCATTGCATACATATCGTTAACATCGACTCGGCAATCACCCGTCAGATCACCAGAAAAATTCTGACCGAGAATTATTCTGCTCTGACAATCAACCGGTTCCGTAGCTATACTAACATTATTGAAATAGTTGACAATTCCACTTATTTTACGAGGAACAAAATACATTGCATTAAGGCCGTCATGCATTCCTGTTGAATTAAACCGCCAATCATATTCAATTCTATTCCAGGTATCACTACATGTTTTGGTTCCATGTCGTTTCCAGTATACATCGAACAAGCCAAACCCATCTCCTGCATCCCATGTCTTGACATGCAATTTAAAATCAACCCACTTATCATTACAATCGGCCGGTGAGCCATTACCCTGTGTCTCCGCATCCAGTGGACCGCTCCAATAAAACAGCCCGCCCTGGGTATAATTAGTGAAATAAATACCCTTCGGCGGATCAGCAGGGCTTAAGCTTGCATTGGCATCAGCATAGATATAACTGGACCCAACATCGTATACTCCGGCTTGTTGTTTGAAATACTCTGACCATGAAAGGACATAAGGTTCGTCTTGGTTTATAGGCGCAAAATTTGACGCAGCTTTTGTGTTCTTATTCCCGCTTCCATAACTTATTCTTAAGCACTTGTTATTTAGATCATCGGGATCGAACTGTATTGAAGGATCGCCACTACTAGCAGCTGATTTAGGTTGCCACAACCCATTAGCATCAATTAATGAACCAACTCCTTGAGTAGGTATTTGGCCAACTGAAAAACTCTGGAAATCTTGCTTAAGTGCAATTTTAGCCGGAGACAAGGATGAGAACAATATAGTGAAGAAACAGCATAGAACCAAATACTTTGAATTATTAACCATGGTAATCTCCTCCAAAAACTTTTGCTATATTGATTATTACATAGAAATACAACTACTTCGCCCGCCAGATCCAATCATTAATAAACTTTTGCTCAGAATCTTGAATTTTTTTTGTATCAACCGGTGCGCTGTGTCCATCAGCGAATGTTGCCAAATATCCAGCAGGATGGCGTTCCGGAAACATCCAGTCTGCTTGCCTCATTCCGTCAGGATACTTGGCCGCATATAATCGCTGATACATCGTCGAATAAAAATATTCAGTATCGCGAGAATCCATAAATACCAGGGTCTCAGACGCCCTTTTAAGCTCGGCGACTGATCTGCTCTGACCGGTAGCCCAATCCGCCAAGCCAAAACCCTGATTGTATGCTTGTGCGTGCGCACCAATCATATATGCGTATGTAAGTTTCTTTAGACCCTGTCCCATTGCGGTTTTAGTATCAACATTTCTTTCGGCTGGACATTGCAATTTTTTAAGCCATATATTATTGTATTTTGTCATCGCGTCGTAATCTTCCAAATTCCAAACATCTGTTGATTTCTTAGAAGAATCGAAATAAGGCGTAAGATTACTATACCAGCTATTAGTCTTGTCAAACTGCCCCTTATTATACCAGCGACCCAACAAATATTTGCCATCGTTATCTTGGGTATAGAGCAATACCATCGTACCGAACTGTTTTGTTAAATTCAGACATGTAATCTGTTTAGCCTGCGAACGTGCCCTATTCAGCGAAGGCATTAGAATGCTCAACAGAACTGCAATAATGGAAATAACCACAAGAAGCTCTACCAGCGTAAATCCTTTTGTCATCTTTGACTTGACAACATTTTGCATACTGCAACCTCCTGAATTTTTCATCTCATTTTTTCAAATTCGGCCATAATTGTTTTTAACGCCATTTTGATATGCCTGCGCATTTCTTTTTCAGCAGATTCTGCATCGCGACACTTTATAGCGAGAAGCACATCATTATGTGATTGTAATGTTTCCTTGAGGATGTGCGCCTCACCAAAATTGTTTGTGTAATTTCTTACGGCAGCAAGCGACAAGCAAATTTTTTCATCATGTAAAATTGCAAACAGCCCTTCTACTCTGCTGTTATCGCTAATGCGCAAAAGACTACGGTGAAAGCGTTCATCAAGCGAAGCAAGTTGATTATTTAATTCCGTTTTTTCTTCTGTGCCATCGGACATAGCTAGGAATCTATCCAAAGTCGCTTCGAATTCCCGATGAATTTCTTCGCATTTAGCAATTTCCACATCTGTTGCACGTTCAGATGCCAAACGTACAGCCAATCCTTCAATCGCTCCACGTAACTCATAAAGTTCAACGACATCTTTTCGTGAATACTTCTTTACTGTGTACCCAAATCTCGGCCTACACACAACAAGGCCCTCCGATCTTAACCTTATAAGCGATTCTCGAATTGGAACTCGGCTTGCACCGAGCTTATGCGCAAGTACACTTTCCTTTATTCGACTGCCTGCAGATAATTCCCCACAAACAATCATTCGTCTAAGGTGCTCGTAAGTCTTCTCTTGTATCGTGGGTACCTCTAAAACCCCTGCACTGTTTTCCATTATCTAAATGCCTTTCGTGATTGCAATCTACAACATCCTGTTTCGTATACGGTATACAATGTACCTACTGACCGATTATATGTCAATTACAAATTCAATAATTATTTTGTAAAGTCTTATAGATTTTGCACTCCCAAATTTTTTATTTTTGTTTGTTTCATATAAATTCTTTAAATCTCATAGTTTAGAGCAATCTTAAATTTATAAGAGTAATTATTTACAATACTTATCTTTTGTAGGATATTATGACATATAATATCCCGTAACCAAATCGGAGTCGACACCACTGTATCTAGAACTCTGTTTTTTATGATTTTTATTGACCCTTGGACATTATGGTATACAATATACACGTGGTTGCGGGCCAAGCCATACGCCTTGTATTTAGCACGAGACTGGCAAAATTCCACAGACCACTTCATTATTCAATCGATGAGGCTTTCGACATGGATCATTTGTGGAAAAGGTTAAAATTATGAATCAGTTGGGGACCGAAGGAAAAAATACTAAGTTTATATCGAAATGGGGGTACATGGACGATACCGGCGATTATATTTTAACAACGCCCGAAACGCCTCGCCCTTGGGAAAACTACTTGTACAGCACAGATGGCCATCTGCATTCTATAATTTCACAACGAGGTCGTGGCTCGCTCTTTTATTGTTGCGAAATGGCTAACTTAATTTGCCAAGCTAGAAATTATTCTCTCCGTGATAATAACACCGGTCTATTCTGGTCGCTAAACGGTGGATTTTATCAAAAAGACCAAGATGAGTTCAGATGTCGCCATTCAGCAGGTTCAACGCAATTCCTCGTAAAGAATCATGATATTATAAGCAAGCTTACATTCTTCATAAATCCTTACACGCACGCTGAAATGAGTTGTTTAGTACTGCGGAATACGTCTTCACGCACTCGCAACTTATCTTTGATAGGTTCATATTTGACAGAACTTTCAGGTATCAGCAATGGTAATCAATTGGAATGTACACAATTTGATGCAAAATTGGGAGCTATTTTTGCACAGAAATATTATTATGGCACACCACAATTTAAATATGTATCCTACTATCTTGCTGATCGCTTACCTGTAAGCTTTTGCGGCTCAAGGGAGGCTTTCTTGGGAGCGGATATGGTTTTCGAAAACGCATTAAGTTGGCGTATTGGCAAGTTGCCCAACCTTAATGCTCATGCTACCCCAATGGTTCAGGCATTGAGTTATGAAATTGAATTAGCTCCGAATTGCGATTATCACCTGAATTTTGTATTGGGTATAGCGAATGACTTTGACACTGCCGTAAACGACGCTAAAAATTATGCTCATTGTGACGTATGGCAGGACGCGCATGTAAAATGTAAGGATTTTTATGCACAACTTACAGCTAACTTTATCAAAACCAATGAGCCAGCTCTTGATGAACTTGTAAACAAGTGGACCCGCATACAACTTCACCGACAGGTAATATCTTCGAGATTCAGTTTCATGCATAATTGGCGAAATAATCTTCAGGATGCTTGGGCATGGATGATGTTCGATCCATCCCTGGCAAAATCATATTTAGCTAAACTCTGTCAATTAGCCAAAGCAGACGGTTTTCTATCTCGCTCATCGCAAAGATTTGTCGAACTAGGAAAAAATCACCACAGTTTGTATCAAAGACACAATGATATTGCTGTCTGGGCCGTTACTGTTGCCGCTCGCTATGCCGCCGAAACCGGTGATCTGGACTTTTTTAATAATAAAATAAAATGTGCGAATGACACAAAAACATTATGTGTAATAGATTGCCTAATAAATTCTGTCAAATGGCTTATTAACCACCGCGGAAGGCATGGAATGGTGCTTATGCTTGATGGAGATTGGAGCGATCCACTTGAAGAGGCAGGTAAGAAAGGCATTGGTGAATCACCATGGACAAGTGTTGCATGTGTATACGCGATAAAACATTTTGCTCCACTGCTTAGAAAACTAAGTCGAAACGATATCGCTTATGAATTAGAAAACCTTTCTGCTGAACTAACTGATGCTGTCAATCAGAATGCTTGGGATGGCATGTGGTACATACGCGGCATTACTGATTCAGGTATTCGCTTTTGTTCCTCGAAAGATAATGATGCCCAAATAAGTTTGCTGATGCAGGCTTGGGCAATACTTGCTGGGGTAGTTCCTCCCGATAGAATGGGCATCTTACTTAAATCGATTGATGAACATCTTAAAACCAATATTGGTCCAATCCTTTATGGTCCACCATTTTTGCATTGGCGTCCTGAGATCGGAAGAGAAACAGTAAAACAGCCAGGAACCGGTGAAAATGGCTCAGTTTATGTGCATGGTGCAATGATGCTAGCTATGGCTGAAGCCCTTGCCGGTAGGCCCGACGAAGCTTTGGGTATCATCAGGAAAGTCCTGCCCCTCAGGGAGGAAGATTGCACTGAAATTACCAAATCGGTACCGCTGTGGTTCCCAAATTACTGGCATGGTCCACACTCGGTCAGCCCTGGTCTATCGAGTGGCATTATAAGCACAGGCGCACCAGCATGGTTATACCTTGTGGTATGTGAAGGTCTTTTGGGTATTAAGCCCACCTTAGATGGATTGGAAATCAAACCTAATCTTCCTTCATCCTGGAAAACGGTTGAAATTGAACGATGCTGGAGAGGGAAACATTATAAATTCAATTACCGACAAAGTTCTACATGCAGCGATATTATTGTATTGTGTAATGGCAAGAAATTAATGTGCCCTTGTATTCTTCACTAAAAATTTAACAGGATAAAAAAACTATGCCCCTTACGAATAAGCAAGAAGTTTACACAAACGAATTTACACGATCTCAAAAGCTTATGGAAGATAGATTCGGAATATTCATTCATTGGGGTTTATACAGTGTGGCAGCCAGACATGAATGGGTACAAAAGCTTGAAAACATTTCAAATGATGAATATAAAAAATATTTTAAGCACTTCGATCCCGATTTATATAATCCAATTTTGTGGGCTAAAGCCGCTAGCAATGCTGGCATGAAATTCTTTTGTGTCACTGCCAAGCATCACGATGGTTTTTGCCTGTGGAACACTGATACTACTGATTATAAGTCAACAAATACACCGTGGGGTAAAGATGTACTTACGCCTATGGTGGAAGCGTTTCGAAGTGAAGGCTTGCGAACCGGTATTTATTATTCATTAATTGATTGGCATCATCCTGATTTTGTGATCGACTCTGTGCATCCATTGTCAAATCATCCTGAACGCAACCGTCTAAATGCAAAACGCGACCAAATGCGATATATAAAGTACATGCATCAACAAGTCCGAGAGCTGCTTACCCGATATGCTCCTATTGATCTCTTGTTTTTTGATTATAGTTATCCAAAGAAACTAACTGCCTCTTCACATACAGAAGATGTGTGGGTCGGAAAAGGCAGATTGGACTGGGATAGTGATAATCTGCTCAGACTTGTACGTGAAATTGCGCCACAAGCCGCAGTGAATGACAGATTAGATATTGATGATTTACAAAACGGGTGGGATTTCCGCACTCCCGAGCAGTACGAGCCTCGATCTTGGCTTGAATTTAAAGGACAGCGAGTACCATGGATAACATGTTTTACATTCAGCGGATCGTGGGGTTATCACCGAGATGAAACAACATGGAAATCTGTGGAGCAACTTATACAATCTATAATCAATACAGTTAGCAAGGGGGGCAGCGTATTACTCAATGTAGGGCCTACCGGCAGAGGTGAGTTTGATGAACGAGCATTGGATCGCTTATCGGGAATTGGAAAATGGATGAAACAACATAGCCGTTCAATTCATGGGTGTACGGCTGCTCCAAATAATCTGATGCCCCCACAAAACTGCGTCTATACATACAACCCCAAGATTAATCGACTGTATGTGCACATTTACTCCTGGCCTAATATTCATTTACACCTGGATGGATTATCGGAACGGATTGAATATGCCCAATTGTTGCATGATAGTTCAGAAATCAAGATAGGATTAACTGACTGGTATAAGGCCCAAATATCATCGCAGGAAAAGCTAGCAAAATCAACTGTAACGCTGAGTCTTCCGATTCAGCGACCTAATGTTTCTGTTCCGGTAATAGAACTATTTCTAAAATAGTAATTTTTCAACATAGTATCTGTGCAGGCCGTCAGTCGGCCTGAGCATCTTTTTTGAAGAAATTGCCAACTGGAATGGCCCTGCCTGCTTGAGTTGCAACCTTAAGTTTGTTCTGACGTAATTTGAAAATTTAAAAGATGGGTATTTGGTGTTGAGTGTGTTGCTCAATACTACAAATCGCTTACCCACTTTTTAGAAAGGTCTGAACATGAAGAAGGTAAAGATGGTATTATTTGAAATGATGGTATTGGCATGTGTTGCGTTTCCGATCCATGCAGCCGTGATTGACGGTGACACAATCACAACAACGGAATCCGATAACAATTACGGCAATAATCCGGCATCAGAGTTGGTGAATGGCAAGGGATTAGATGCTACCAGGTCGATGCATAACATTTTACAATACGGAACATGGATTGCTGGTAACAAAAATAAGCCAAATACTTCTGCCAACGCTTCTACCGTAGCAGGACCCGCGTGGATTCAATTTGAGCTGGATGAAATTTACGAACTTGATGAAATATGGGTGTGGAATGGAAACATGAGTGGGGTAAACACAGATCGTGGTTTGCGAAACGTTACCGTTCAGTATTCATCAAATGGAACTACGTGGTCGACATTGGGGGCGTACGAATTTGCTAAAGCCACCGGCACGGATACCTATACAGGCTTTAGCGCCTGTAATTTCAATGGAACAAGTGCAAAATACGTTGTTATTACCGCTGATGAGGTTAACGGTAACTGGGGATATCCTTATGTTTATATGCTTAGTGAAGTTCGATTCAATGGGACAAGCAAATATGCTACTCACACGAATCCGAACAACGGAGAACTGAGCATAGCGACCAATATTACTTTGAGTTGGACAGCAGGCAGCTTCGCCTCAGCTATCAATGGGCAACAGGTGTATTTTGGAACCAGCTATAGCAATGTCAGCAATGCCACAACAGGTACCCCATTGGGTGTGTACAAAGGCACTCAGTCAGGCTGCAGCTATTCCCCTGACACCCTTGACCCAAACACGACTTACTATTGGCGAATCGATGATGTCAACACCACCACATCCACTACCTGGAAGGGTCGTGTTCGCAGCTTTACAACGGCTTTAAATAATTCTGTTCACTGGGGTGATGTAACAACAACAGCATCCAATGATTCCAGCGGTGCCTATCCGGCTTCGCTGGTAAAAGATAAAAGTGGCCTTGACCGCTCCCTTTTACTGCATTCGACAGACTCTAATGACATGTGGCGAGCATTAACGTCCGGTAACAGCAGTGCAGATCCCTGCACAACATCAGGTCCAGCTTGGATAATGTTCAAGTTTGATCATGTTTGTGAACTTAATCAGATGTGGGTCTGGAACTGCAATGATGGAGCTACCAATATAAATCGCGGCCTTCGCAACGTAGCCGTGGAATATTCACCTGATGGCGACACGTGGTACAAACTTGGTGATAATACATTCCCACAGGCCTCGGGTACTGCTAATGACCCCGGTTTTTCAGCTTGTAATTTTAATGGCGTAAAAGCAAAATACGTGGTAATCACCGCTAAAAGTACCAGCGGCAACTGGGGCGGCGACAGCTACTATTCATTAAGTGAAGTCCGTTTTGAGGGGTCTCTGAGCCAAACGGTCAGGGAAGTACAGTTGGGAGTTCCCTGGACAATGCAATATGACGTTGACGGGAAAAAACCTTGGGAGACTGATGCAGTAG
>MHYA01000124.1:0-3225 GCA_001825675.1 Planctomycetes bacterium GWF2_42_9
CCACTTTTTTGTGGTCTCATACAAGCAGCCTTGATGAAACGATAAAAAACTTATTAACCTAGGCTTGTATTAAAATCTTCAAAAAACGCCCTTCCGCCCTCGGCATAGTTTGCCTCGTTCAATTCACCAGAAGCAAGCAATGTCTCACGCCACGAGCGTAAAGAGTCAGCAGAAATGTTTTGTATTAAATCACGCGCTTTAAAGCTTCTATCTCTTGATCCAAACAAACCTATTTGATTTTTAATCGGCAAAAACTTCATATAATTTTTAAAAAACATTTCAGGAAAACGTAATGCGACTTTTCGCAATTTACGCCTTACAAGACGCATTAAACGTGGAAACTCTCCCCACAATCCTTCCAAAGCACCTATGACTGTTGCCTCATTAAAAGATAACCCCAAAGATGAAAGCTGCTTCAAATAATCCAAAGCTTTCTCTACCGCCTCTTCCGAATTGCCTTCCAAAAGGACATATTTTAAAAAAACAGTAAGAAGCTCAATAAAAGAAGCGAGTTGTCTTTGTTGCTCTTTTTTTATCCACGTAAAATATGTGTCAATCTGTTGTGCGAAAAACGCCAACACTTCTTCTTTAGATATAAAACCTGTTTGGAGCAAGCCGCCTAAGCCTGGCATAACAAAAAATTCATTTCGCTCCTCGAACAAACTCTTCCATTCTTTAAACGTATAATTTGCCAGTGCTTTCTCTTGCTTACTAAATCCAGCAGTATCCTTATCGTCTGAATACAGCGCACCAAGAATTAATAAAATCTTCTCAGTACTTCCATTAGATTGTTCTAGCATCGGAAAAATATAACTATCAAATATTTTCTGAGAAACAGAATCTTGAAAACGCCGAAGAAACGGCCCCCGCAAAATTTCTTTAAAAAATTCTTGCTTGTCTTCGGTATCAAACGACGCCACATCAATGGAATTTAAGGCTTGAATTAATCCATCAGTTAAATCTGCTGCATGCTTATTAGTAGCCATCTCTTCTAGTATAAAAGGATATACTGCAAGAAAGAGCTCTTGATTAACTTCCGTTCCAAATAGAAATAGAAACACTTTAATAAGCTCAGCTCGCAACGCAAAATTATTGCCAAACAAACTCAACAATTCTTTAAAAGCAAAAGACTTATCCAGATGCAAAAGATTAAGCACATGACGCATAAAATCAATAGGTAATTGTCCCTCAAATCCACGCTCTAACAAGAATTTTCCATAATACAAATCCAGGTAATTCCCCAATAGAGCATCACCTGGTCGAAGCATCTGCAAACGCTCCTTCATGGTATCAGGTGAAGTCTGATCCCGTGTAAGCTCTTCGCTTAAAGCCCGGACAATTAAACGCGCAATTTCATTATAATCCGAACTTTCAATAGAACGTTTTACGTAAAACGGATCACTCAATAACCGCTGTATAAATTCGTTAAGCGCTTCATTATCAGCACTTTTTAACGCTGACTCAAAGTCTCCTTCATCTTGAAAATATGTATATAAGGTCCAAGTAGACAAAGAAACTTTCTTAGGATTAAATATTTCTTTTTTGCTCCGAATATTAAGCGCACTATCAACTACCTCTTTAATCCAAGCAGCAACCGAAACCAAATTTTTGGCTTCTGCATCAGCAAATTTCCACGTTATGGCAAATCCCCGCTCCGAAAGCCTCTTGTCGTATGGAAGAATAGCCTTTGCTAAAGAACTCACTTCCAGTGCGCTTAAATAATGTTTCCAAAAAGCACCACCATCTCCAAACATCGAAAAGGTAAAAAAAACTTCACCAGTTGTTGAGGCAAACTGAACCTCAATACTCGCGCTATGGTTGCGCTGGGGCCAATTATAGGACAAAGTAAGGGCTTTACCTTTAAATAAAACACCGACCAAAGAAATACAACAGTTCTGGTCAGAAAGTTTCTTTAAAACCTGATCTATTTTTTTTACCAAAGACGGCACACTCAATAATTCAAAAACATCTCCCAGTATTCCATGCGTAAATGCCGCAAGGAGTACAAGTTGGCTTTGATGGATAAAGGTAAATATATTTTCCAAAGAATTTGGCCGTGCTCGCGCCCAGGCAGCTTGAGAGCCAATAACTCCTTCCTGGACATTATAAACACCAGGCTCAAAATCCTTCTTTTTTTTACCCCAATCAACACACTTTAAATCCAAATGCACATCTTGTAGTGCTTGCTCTGCCTTCACGAGAAGATAAAAATCAAATCGCTTATCATCGCCATAGATAGAATAAAAAAGCTCTAACCAACGCTGTAATACTTCCAAATTCTTTGACAACATCTTCTTAAAGACAAATCCCTTGTCCCGCTCCTCAACAATACGCTGAGTATCACTCTTACTTACATCTGGCTGCGCAACAATCTGGTACTCAGGACTCCGTGACATAATTTTGAGCCCATCATCAAACAGATCTACTAGATCACGCATCACCACAAGCGCCAAGATCCGGGCAGTCTCGCCGGCTTGTTTAAATTGCGCAAAAAACCCTGTGGAGCTTGGTGAAATAAAGTACGAAACGATGTTATCAACGAAATTGTTCCAGACTTTTTCAAACTTTTTAGGATCGGCCAACCCTTCTAAGTTGGTACTTTTGATCAACCCTTTCTGTTTCCCAAGCGCCTGCAAAAATAATTCATCCTGCGAGGAATAGCCCTTTAGGAGCTGGTCAAGTGTGTGACCCTTGGCAAATACCGTATTAAACCACATCTCCAAGCCACCCAGCCTATACAGCGATGCAATCATCTGCGCGAACTTCTCTTGATCTTTTTGCGTTGCGTTCGTTAACTGATTCGCCACAAACTCTTTCCATGCTGCACCCAGCTCTGGTGTCACCGCATGTTCGGCAAGCATATTGTACGCGCTGGCATACTCAGCAAATGACCCCGCTGCTACATCTTTGCCATGTTTTTCGGATATCTTTTGCCCCTTGCGCAAACTCAGCAAAGAGAATCCAAAGACTATCTCATCAGCGACCTGTTGGTACCGCAATGCATCAGTAAGGCGTTGTAATAAAAGCCCCTGACGATCCGCACGCTTTTTATCTTCTGATAAAATTTGCGCTCGTGCTTTTGCAATATAGGCATCATTCTGCAACAATACCGCCTGTTGTACTGCTACGTTCCACATGCTGCTTGTTTTTTGTGTTATCAAGTTCTTCAGTCGCGGCAAGACACTCATCATCGCCGGAATCGGATAAACGTCCCAACCAAGGGTT
>MHYA01000124.1:3279-5149 GCA_001825675.1 Planctomycetes bacterium GWF2_42_9
ACCGCTTTGCTTTTCTGCAGCAGTGCTTCAATCAGCTGGTAGTTGGCAACAAAGAGTACCGGCTTACCTTCGCTACGAAACGTTGTTGCTTCGTGCGATGTTGCCGGTGCATGCTCTCCAATGCAAACACACCGTACCTGTGTACGGTCAAATCCTTCTGCTTGATACCGATTGAGCGCCTCGCCGATGGTCTTTGCCACCAAACAGTGCGCGGGCTTGTTAACCATGCGTACTTCACCACCTGCCGCACCAATCACCTCACCACGCAGCGCTTCAGGCTCTGGCTTAGTTATATAACAGGGCACTGCCTGCTCCAATGGGTGCACAATCGGCCGCGCTTGTACGATCGCCACACGTTTATTTAGTCGATCAACCACAAACTCAACGTCCATAGGCCGCCCATAAAACTTTTCTAAGGCCGTACCAAAATAGCTCAAGGCCAACACTTCTTTTTCGGTTAACGCGCCACTGCGCGCTAGGCTTTTTGGGTTATCTTCTCGATGCAGCATCCCGCTCTTAACATCAGGACGCACGCGAAACGGCTTAGGCCGAACCACTTGAAACCACCGACCGCCAGGTATCGTATAATACGTATCTACGGCAACAATACTATTTACCACGCCTTCATTGTGCCCATACGACGCCTGTATAACCGAAATACCCGAAGTTTGTTTATAATTAGTCTCACGTGATAACCCGCCCTCAGGCTCCTCGGTAAACATAACGCCGCACCGCGGTATCCCATCATCCTTGCTCACGCCACTTGCCGCTTCGCCCACCATCTCCTGGATCAACACCGGAGTCATTGGCAAATCAAAGATCGTTTTATCTCCGGCTCCTAAGCGCTGCACTAATGACTTTTCACTAAAATATGAACCGATGACCACTGCAATTGCCCCTAGCAATATACTCATTTCTGGTGCGACATTGGCAATTGTTTCATTACCCCCAGCATTAGCAAGCTCCATGGTATCTTCTTTGCCCGTGCTGCGCACCATCAAACGTCGGTTATCTTTTGCGGTCTGCGTAAGCAGCTGCACTAATCGTTCAGCCTTTACATCAGGCAGTAACAAAACATTGCCCGCATCATTCTTAATATTCTCAAATACTGCACGAATCTTTGAAACAATCTCTACCTCAAGCTTTTTAACAAAACCTGCTGGCAGCTGCCGTTGCGCAAAGGCCATATCCTGATCGGCCTTAGTAGGAACTACCTTTGGCCAAAGCGCAACCAAATCAACACCATGCTGTCGCAAAAAAACTTGAATCGTAAGAGAAGATATCGGCACGAACGCGGGCACCATAACCTCATACAACTGCTTTGCTTTCTCTTGACCTTTCATCAACACATTAAAAGTCTCAGCAAGCCCTTCAAGAAGCTGTAGATTGGCCGCTTTATAGCCATACTGCTGAATCTCAGCGATATCTTTTAAATCCGCCTCTTTAACCTGTTTAATTGCAGAAATAGACACAATAACTTGATCCATGCCACTGGCCGCAAGTCCTAACCCACTCCACAGCAACAAACAAAAAAATGCACCCGCATGCAACTTCACCCCACCCTCCATTGGCTCTATCTAGTTTAAATTGTTTCCCATGGCGCTGATAAGCCAAGCTTCATACGAAGTTTCTGAGTTATTTCTTCAATACGTTGCAACATCTGCTGTACTTCGAGCGTATCACGCCGCCCTAGCTCATTAACCTTGGAACGCAACTGCTCACGTTCTTCAAACAATGCACGCAGCCGTGGCTCTGCCCAAATTCGCTTGCGCAAATTTTCCATACGCTGTTCATGCTGTTGAATTGCCGGCCCTTCGAGTGCATAAAGTCCGCTACTCAGGCTTACAAAGAAAAGAAATATAATATTTTT
>MHYA01000125.1:0-14824 GCA_001825675.1 Planctomycetes bacterium GWF2_42_9
GCAGGATGCAATCCTGAAAAACTCAATCAAGAATCAGGATACACGGGAAAATATTTTTGCACACATATCTCGCATCGAAAGCGAGCTGGATAATATAAATCAAACTGTGAGCAGTCAGGAGACGCCATAAAATGCCAGTCGCTTTAACTGGCTTATGCGTTATCGCATTGGCCGGTTTAATTGCTTTGTTTATTAAAAATGAAAAGCATTGCGTAAGATTTGGTGCTGCAGGCGTTATTGTGGGCTCTGTAATCAGTTTGATACCCGCCCTGAAAGTTTTAATTTCAGGCAATGTAATTTCATTTGTCGCTCCCTGGCAGGTTCCTTATGGTTCGTTCTATGTCGAATTAGACAGCATTTCAGCTTTATTTTTAATTCCCGTTCTGCTTATTAGTTCTATCATTTCGCTTTATGGCTGTGGTTATATGCTAGCGTATAAAAATCGCAGATTGGGCTCTGCGACTTTCTTTTTTAATATGCTTGTTGTCGGTATGGCTATGGTAGTAATGGCCCGCAACAGCATTTTGTTTCTCGTTTCCTGGGAAATTATGTCTTTAGCGGCATATTTTCTTGTAACATTTGATGATGAACACGAATCAGTCCGCCAGGCCGGCTGGATATATTTGATCGCGACTCACCTCGGCACTGCTTTTCTTTTAGCGTTCTTCATTATGCTCGGCAAATACAGCGGCTCATTGAATTTTGATTATACCAATATTTTCCAAACGACAGGTTCTTCGCCTGTGTCGGTTCTCTTTTTACTTGCTCTTCTTGGTTTTGGTACAAAAGCCGGAATAATGCCGCTGCACGTTTGGATGCCCGAAGTGTATCCTGCCGCACCGAGCAATGTTTCTGCGATCATGTCAGGCCTGATGAAAAAAATGGGTGTATACGGTATCATTCGAACAATTTATATTTTGCCGACGGTAGAAATATGGTGGGGCTGGCTGCTGATTGGGCTTGGTGCTGTTACAGGAATACTCGGCGTTCTGTTCGCACTTGCTCAACACGATTACAAACGTATGCTCGCTTATTCGAGCATTGAAAATGTCGGAATCATAATCATCGGCATCGGCCTTGGCGTTGTTGGTATTGCGCAAGACTCACAGGTTCTTGCGATCTTCGGTTTTGCCGGCGCACTAATGCACACAATCAATCATTCAATTTTCAAAAGTTTATTATTTATGGGTGCAGGTGCGATTCTGCAAACTACAGGCACTCGATATATGGATTTGCTCGGCGGCCTTATCAAACGTATGCCGAAAACCGCAAGTGCTTTCGCAATAGGCGCCCTCGCTATATGCGGCCTTCCGCCGTTGAACGGATTTATAGGTGAATTTATTTTATACTATGCTTCATTCTTTGGCGCGATTACAGACGGCGTGGAATTAGTAGTAACAACTGTTACTGCAATTGCTTCGCTTGCTGTTATAGGTGGTTTTGCGTTAGCGGCGTTTGCAAATGTATTCGGCATAGTGTTCCTTGGTGAACCTCGTTCACCGCAGGCCTTGAATGCTCACGATGTAAATGCGGAAATGAATATCGCTATGGCAATCCTGGCCGCGCTTTGCATAGTCGTTGGTTTCGCTTCTCCTTTAATTTTGCCGGTAATTATTTCTGCTGTTTTGCCAATCGTTTCCTTGAATTCAGATGATATGGTCTTTCATATCAGCCGAATTAAAATAATACTGTTCATTATTTCCGCCGCTTCTATTACTTTTGCTCTTTTAGCGGGTATTCTTATTCTTATTAGAAAAAAGCTGCTTTCTAAAAATATCGTTACAAAATCTCCAACCTGGGATTGTGGTTATCTTGCTGCCAATTCGCGAATACAGTATACATCCTCGTCATTCTCACAGCCAATTGTAGATATGTTCAAAAGCGTATTGTTCAGTAAAAGTAAAGCTGTAAAGATAACAAAACTTTTCCCGCAGCAGGCGCAATTCGAATCGAGTACGCCCGATGTCAGCAGTGAATATTTATATCGCCCGATATTCAAATGGGTCGATGCCGTCATAAGTAAAATGAGATGGGTTCAGTATGGCGTCGTGCAGATGTACGTTCTCTATATTGCGATTACTTTAATAATTCTTTTAGTATGGAAACTGCGATGAAAGAATTATTGATAAAAATAATCCAGCCTGTTATCGCTTTCCTGCTTGCACCAATGCTGCTTGGCGTCATTAATCGTATCAAAGCAAATTTTGCAGGCAGAAAAGGCCTGCCGATTCTTCAGCCTTATTATGACCTTTGGCGGTTATTCCATAAAGGAGCAGTTTACAGCACAACAACATCAATGATTTTCAAGCTAGCTCCGATAGTTTGTTTCGCTTCAATCATTTTGGTAGTAATGATTGTGCCTCTCGGAGGCGGAAGCAGAAGTTTATTCAGTTTCAATGGCGATTTGATCCTCGCTGCGTATTTTCTCGGATTGATGCGTTTCTTTATTGTTATTGGTGCTTTGGATACCGGTTCAAGTTTTGAGGGAATGGGGTCAAGCAGAGAAGTGCAGTTTTCCGCTTTGGCCGAACCCGCATTGTTTATCGCATTGGCCGCGATGGCACGACAAACCTCAAGCATTTCTTTTGCCGGAATATTTTCTGCTGTTGACCCTAAAATGTGGACTGCCGGCTGTGCGACTTTGCTTTTGTCGGCGGCGACAATGATTATCGTTCTTCTTGCGGAAAATTCCAGAATTCCCGTCGACGATCCGAACACGCATCTTGAGCTTACTATGATTCACGAAGTTATGGTGCTTGATAATAGCGGCCCTGATTTCGGTTTTATATTGTATGGTTCAGCGTTGAAGCTGTGGATTTTCGCTGCGATATTTGTAGGAATGCTTTTGCCGATTAGTGCGATGCCGATATGGCTTTCAATGCCAATAACAATCGTCGCGATTTTTACGGTTGCGGTTCTTATTGGGATTATTGAATCTTGTATGGCAAGACTAAGATTGTTAAATGTTCCCAATTTGCTTTTGACTGCTATCTCACTTGCGGTACTTTCACTTGTTTTTGCTTTGAGGAATTAAGCCGTGCGGACTGATATTATAATGGTTTTGCTTATTCTGACTAATATGCTTGTTCTTGGCAGCAGCAGGTTGCGTGCTTGTATTCGTATTGTTGCAATCCAGGGTGTCGCGCTCGGCATACTTCCAATGCTGATTCATAGTTTTGAATTGCATATTCTGATATTTACAATAATTAGTGTGATTCTTAAAGGCATTGTTTTTCCATTGATGCTTTTGAGAACTTTAAGACAATTAAATGTTTGGCGTGAAGACGACCCTTACGTTGGTTACGGTATGTCTCTTCTTGCCGGGCCTATCGCTCTCGCTTTTTCATATTGGATCAGCACAAGACTGCCGATGCCGTTCAGTATTCAATCTCCAATGCTCATCCCTGTCGCATTTTTTACATTGATTGTCGGCCTGTTTCTTATCGTCAGCCGAAAGAAGGCGCTTACGCAGGTGCTTGGTTATTTAGTGCTTGAAAATGGTATTTACGCTTTCGGTATGGCAATCGCCAGTCAGCAGCCGATGCTTATCGAACTCGGCACTCTGCTAGATGTATTTGTAGGTGTGTTTGTAATGGGTATCGCTATTTTCCACATCAGCCGTCAATTCGATCATATCGATACAGACCAGTTAAGCTCATTGAGGAACTAAAGATGATTTGGGCATTGATTTTAATTCCATTTTTCGCTTCTTTATTGAGCCTGCTCATACGCAGCGATAATCTGCGAAGAACTCTCCTGGTTACCGCCGCCGTTGGTCATACATTGATAATGGCGTTAAGCTGGACGAGAACATTTGTTCCTATCTTAAATGGCTGGTTCGCGATTGATTTGATTGCACAATTATTTTTAAGTATCGCAAGCGTTTTATTTTTGATGACATCCTTCTATGCTGTTGGTTACCTCAAAACGGAAAAACACGAAAGCCAGAAAGATTTTGAGGAAGAGCGATTTTTTGTCAACGCTCCCGAAGCGGTATTTACAGCCTGTTTATTGATGTTTTTGGCAATGATGACGATGGTCGTTACAAGCCAGCACTTCGGCATTCTTTGGGTTACAATGGAAGCGACAACGCTTGTAACCGCGCCGCTGATTTACTTTCACCGCCATCATCGTTCGCTTGAAGCGACCTGGAAATATCTTTTGATTTGTTCGGTTGGTATTGCGGTTTCGTTATTAGGCAATTTCTTTTTAGCGATTGCCGCATCCGCACATAACGGCGTATCTTTCCCTCTGATTCGCAGTGACCTTATCGCATCAGGTTCTCAATTATGGACTCCATGGGTTAAAGCTGCCTTCATTTTCTTCCTCGTCGGCTATGGTACAAAGATGGGTCTTGCTCCTTTGCATACCTGGCTTCCAGATGCTCATTCCGAATCGCCATCGTTAGTCTCCGCACTTCTTTCAGGTGCTTTGTTGAATTGTGCTTTTGTTGGCATTTTGCGTGCGTTTGAAGTAACCGCAGCCGCAGGCCAGCTTGAGTTCGCAAAAGACCTGCTCGTTTTATTTGGTTTGGTATCGATGCTTTTTGCCGCCGTGTTTATCATTGGTCAGGCTGATTATAAACGTATGCTTGCGTATTCCAGCGTCGAACACATGGGCATACTTGCACTTGGTGTCGGCCTTGGCGGAACCGCGGCTTTCGCTTCGATGTTCCACGCGATAAATCACTCTCTTACAAAAACCGCTTTGTTCTTAATTGCAGGCAATATTTTAGCCGCATACAAAACTAAAGTAGCGCAGGATGTTCGCGGCCTACTTTCATCAATACCGGCATCAGGTCTTTTCTGGGTAGCCGGAATCCTTGCGATCACGGGTTTCCCGCCTTTCGGAATATTTTTAAGTGAGTTCCTGATTCTTAAAGCAGTAATTGATCAGGGACGTTATGCGATTGTTGTAATTTATCTTATTCTTTTGGCGATTATATTTATAGGTATTTCCGCGATTGCCTTAAGAATGGCTCAAGGCAGAAACATAAAGCCAATTAGCGTTGATGGCGAAAGAAAATTATCGATAATACCATCAGGCATCCTGCTTGTAATAACTCTGACATTTGGAATATACGTTCCGCCTCAATTAAGCAGCGTACTGCACGCGATTGCTAATTTATTGGGAGGCTTCTAATGACCCGACAACTGCTTGCAATTTATAATTATCACACTGCTGATATTGCCTCTTTACCGCAATTATCTATAAATGATTTTAGAGATGTCATTATCAACAATGTCGATCAAGGCCTGCGAATTTCATCATTGTTTGGCGTGGGGCAGAATGAAAATGTGAAATTAATTGTTGTGCTTGCCGATGATCGGCAGGGCATCTTGTATCTTGCTTCAACAGAAGTAAAAGAAAATTTTAAATCCTTAACGCCTGATTGTCCGCAGGCTCATTGGTTTGAACGTGAAATAGCCGAGCAGTTCGGAATCGTGCCTTTAGAGCATCCCTGGCTCAAGCCCATTCGCTTTCATAAATCATACACAAATAATGATGCGTGGAATCGTCCCGCAGACACAAAGATTCAGCCCGGCATAACGGATTTCTTCCGTGTCCAGGGAAACGAGATACACGAAGTTGCCGTCGGCCCTGTACACGCAGGCATTATTGAACCAGGTCATTTCCGTTTTCAATGCAATGGTGAAAACGTCCTGCATCTGGAAATCTCACTTGGCTATCAGCATAGAGGCATTGAACAGAAAATGAAAGGTTCGCCGCACAATCGTTCAGTACAATATATGCAGACGCTTGCAGGCGATACAACCATTGGGCATACATTAACTTATTGCGGCAATCTTGAGGCTTTAAGCGCTTGTTCAGTACCTGTCAGAGCGCAGGTTTTGAGAGGGATCGCACTGGAATTGGAAAGACTTGCCAATCACACCGGCGACCTCGGCGCGCTCGCGGGCGATGTCGGTTATCTTCCAACATCATCATTTTGCGGACGCATTCGCGGTGATTTTCTTAATATGACGGCTTTGCTTTGCGGCAATCGTTTCGGACGCAATTTTCTTTGTCCCGGCGGTACTGCTTATGATATGAATCCCCAGCAAATTGACGAATTGAGTTCGCGTTTATCCGCTGCATTTAAAGATGTCAAAAATGCTGTTAACTGTCTTTTCACGACTCCTTCAGTTCTTAGTCGTTTTGATGATATTGGTATTTTATTAAAACAGACCGCAAAAGATTTAGGGATCGTCGGGCCCGTCGCACGCGCAAGCGGCCTTGATAATGACAGCCGTTATAATTTCGCCAGCGGAATTTATCAGTTCCAGCAGGTTCCAGTTGCTACTTGGGACACAAACGATGTTTTTGCAAGAGCATACATACGCTGGCTAGAAATTCAGCATTCTGTTGCTTTTATACAAAATCAGCTTGATACTTTGCCGAATGGTTCGGTACGAACAAATCCAAAACCTTTAGGCAAAAATAAAATTACTGTCGGCATTACAGAAGGCTGGCGAGGCGAAATTTGTCACACCGCTATAACAGACGCAACTGGCGGAATTTCGCATTATAAGATTGTGGATCCGTCTTTTCATAATTGGATGGGACTCGCTGTTGTTTTGCGAAATCAGCAAATTTCAGATTTCCCGTTGTGCAACAAAAGTTTTAACCTTTCTTACTGCGGGCACGACTTATGATAAAAGCATTAATAGCACGAATTAAACAGGGGTATCGTACTTATCCGTTTCCTAAAAAAGAACCGGTTATGCCTGAACGATTCAAAGGTAGACATATTCTGCATCACGACAAATGTGATAAATGCGGCAAGTGCAAAGATGCTTGTCCCGCTGATGCAATATTTTTCGAAAAAGAAATATTGAATATCGATTTGGGAAAATGTGTTTTTTGCGGCCAATGTCAAAATGTATGCCCAAAAGATGTAATCGAATTTTCAAAAGATTATCGTCTTGCAGCCGCTAATCGCGATGATTTGCTTGTAAACGATAAGGAAAAAAAACTTGCTCAATCACTTGACAAACAGAGCCAAAGAATTTTCGGTCGTTCTCTCAAATTAAGACAGGTAAGTGCCGGCGGCTGCAATGCCTGTGAAGCGGATACAAACGTTCTGACAACACTGACTTTTGATCTTGACAGATTTGGAATTCAATTTGTCGCTTCTCCTCGGCACGCCGATGGAATTCTTGTAACAGGCCCTGTAACGCAAAATATGAAAGAGGCGCTTAAAAAAACTTACGATGCCGTACCATCGCCAAAATTCGTAATTGCTGTTGGTGCTTGTGCCATTTCAGGCGGAATATTCAATGATCATTCCGAAGTAAATAATGGCATCGAGGATATTAAAGTCGATTTATATATCCCCGGCTGTCCTCCGCATCCTTATACTATCCTTGACGGCCTCATTACTTTTCTGGGCCGTCGCTAATAAATTAATTCATAACCCATATCTGAATAATCATTTTCCTAATTTACTTTGAATCTGATTTATTGGATTCTATAGTAAATGACTATCGCCATTAAAAACAAAGAAATAAAAGTTTGGCCGGGGTATGCTTATCCTTTAGGCGCTTATTTCGATGGAAACGGAACTAATTTTTCTGTTTTTTCCGAAATTGCCGAACGCATCGAACTTTGCCTTTTTGATGACGATGGAACAGAGACAAGAATTAATATGCCGGAAGTTACGGGATATTGCTGGCATTGTTATTTGCCAGAAATTAAAAATGGTCAAAAGTATGGGTATCGCGTTTATGGTCCTTGGGATCCGGCCAATGGTTTGCGCTGTAATCCATCCAAATTGCTGATAGACCCTTACGCAAAAACTATAAATGGCCCGATAAAATGGAATAAAGCTCTTTTCCCTTATAAAGAACCTGACCCATTAAGTCCCGCAGACCAAACGGACAGCGCACCATTTATTCCCAAGTCCGTAGTAATTAATCTTTTTTTTGATTGGAGTAATTCTTATAAGCCGAATATTCCGCTCAATGAAATGATCATCTATGAAACACACGTTAAAGGTTTCAGTATTAAAAATCCTGACATACCGGAATATATGCGAGGTACTTATGCTGCTTTGGGTTCTCCGGCGGCCATCAGATATTTCGAACATCTTGGAGTTACTAGCATTGAGTTAATGCCGGTACATCATTTTATTCACGATGATGGTCTTGTTCAAAAAGGCTTAAAAAATTATTGGGGTTACAATTCAATCGGTTATTTTGCACCGCACGCCGAGTATTCACACGCAAAAGATTCTGGCGAACAGGTTTCTGAATTCAAGCAAATGGTCAAAAATCTTCACCACGCAGGATTTGAGGTTATATTGGACGTTGTTTACAATCATACCGCTGAAGGTAATCATCTTGGACCAATGCTGGCTTTTAAAGGATTCGATAATAAAGCTTATTATCGTCTTTCTGATGATCATAATGAATATTATATGGACTATACCGGAACAGGAAACAGTCTTAATCTTCGTCATCCGAATGTGTTGCAGCTTGTTATGGATTCATTGCGGTATTGGACGGTTGATATGCAGATTGATGGTTTTAGATTTGATCTTGCTGCTACATTGGCCAGAGAACTCCACATGGTTGACAAACTTTCCAGCTTTTTTGATGTATTACACCAGGACCCGATTCTTAATCAGGTTAAACTAATAGCCGAACCCTGGGATATAGGCGAAGGTGGATATCAGGTTGGAAAATTTCCAACCAAGTGGTCGGAATGGAATGGAAGATACCGTGATAGTATGCGTGATTACTGGCGAGGCGAACTCGGTTATCTTGGCGAAATGGCACGCAGATTCAGCGGTAGTTCCGATTTATATGGCGATACCGGCAGAAGACCGTTTGCCAGTATAAATTTTATTACCGCGCACGATGGATTTACATTAACAGACTTGGTAAGTTATAATCATAAACATAACGAACAGAACAACGAAGATAACAAAGACGGTTTTGATGATAATAAATCCTGGAATTGCGGCGCTGAAGGGCCAAGCGATGATCCTAATGTTGTTAGTTTGAGAAATCAGCAGCGACGGAATTTTATGACTACGCTTTTGCTTTCACAGGGAATTCCAATGATTCTTGGCGGAGATGAAATCGGCAGAACAAAGCAGGGCAACAACAATACATATTGTCAGGATAATGAAATATCGTGGTATGATTGGGAAAATGCTGATAAAAAATTTATGGAGTTTGTTGCCAATTTAATAAACATCAGAAAAGAGCACACAGTTTTTCGCCGTCGAAATTGGTTTAAAGGTGAATTGGCTGAAATGGAAGATATTAGCTGGCACAGACCGGATGGCAAAAAAATGCAGGGAAAAGATTGGGGCATAGAAACAAAATTCCTCTCTGTTTTCTTAAGCGGCCATCTTGGATATAATGATTTAGTTGGTGAGCCTATTTCAGATGATGATTTTTATATAGTCTTCAATGCAAGTGAAAATAAAATTGAATTTGTATTAACAGACCCTTTTGAAAATGCGAAATGGGAAAAAATAATTGATACCGTAGAAGCGGAAACAAAACCGGGGCAATTTTATAGAGAGGATGAAAAGATTACTATTAATGAGCGTTGTGTTATGGTATTTAGATGCCGCAAATAAAGTGTTACAAAAATCAATAATTGCAACTTATCGAATTCAATTAACGCCTGATTTCGGTTTTAATCAATGCGTAAAAATCATTCCATATCTTGAAAAACTAGGAATTAGCCACATTTATTTAAGTCCCATTTTCCAGGCCGAAAACGGTTCAACCAGCGGTTATGACATTACTGATAATCAAAAAATAAATGTAGAATTAGGCGGCGAAAAAGAGTTTTACAATTTAGTAAAAATCGCAAACCAAAAGAATCTTTCCATAATTTTAGATATTGTACCGAATCATATGTCCATAAAATCAGATAAAAATAAATTGTGGATGGATGTTTTACAAAATGGCAAAGACAGCAGATATTCGCATTTTTTTGATATCGATTGGCAGTCTTCAAACAAAAAGCTCAAAAATAAAATATTGCTTCCAATCCTCGGAAATCATTACTTCGAAGAATTGCAAGCCGGCAGTCTGAAAATAAAAAGGGTAAAAAATGATTATTACGTTAGTTACTTTAACTCTAGCTTTCCGCTGAATGAATCAAGTGTAAAAAAAATTAGAACTAAAACAATTAAAAATATAGATGAGCAAATCGAATTAATAAATAAAACACCGGAATTAATGGATGAGATATTGAATGAGCAGTTTTATTTCTTATCACATTGGGAATCCGCTGATAAAGAAATAAATTATAGGCGTTTTTTCACAATCAATCATCTGATTGGCCTGCGAATTGAAGATCAGGATGTCTTTGAGTATGTGCACAAACCAATTTTAAAATTATTGAAGGAAAATCAAATAGATGGATTGCGGATTGATCACATTGATGGCTTGCGTGATCCTGCCGCTTATTTGAACAAGATCAGAAAGAAAAATGAAAAAATTTGGATTGTTGTTGAGAAAATTCTCGGTTCAGATGAAAAAATTCCTATTGATTGGCCGATTAATGGAACCACTGGCTACGACTTTCTTAATCTTTTGAATGGCCTTTTTATAAATCCTTCTTCAAAAAAAGAACTTTTAAAATTATATCGTCAATTAACCGGCGAAACTCGTATTTTTGAGCAAATGCTCCAAAAGAAGAAACTATTAACACTTCAAAAAAACTTTGGAGGAGAATTTTGCAGGCTTTTAAAAATGCTTGAAAATATTTCAAGGACTCATATCAAATATCGAGATTTAACTTCAACCGAATTAAATCAGGCACTTTCAGCCATTATTAGTGTCTTCCCTGTTTACCGAACATACATTAATAAGTTAGATGTACCTTTAAGCTCACAAGATAATAATATAATTAAAAATGTAATTTCGGCTGCATCAGAAAAAAATCTTGAAATACACAAAATAGTGTGGGAATTTTTTAGCGATTTACTTTGCGGCAAACTCAAAGGCGATGCGGAACTTGAATTTATTCAGCGCCTTCAGCAGCTCACAGGGCCTGTAATGGCAAAAGGTGCGGAAGATACGACATTCTATTGTTATAATCATTTGATTTCATTAAATGAAGTAGGAGGCGATCCTTCTCAATTCGGAACATCTTGCAGCCGTTTTCATAAAATTTGTGAAAACATACAGAATGATTGGCCTTTAACAATGCTGACTACTTCGACTCACGATACCAAAAGAGGCGAAGATGTTCGTATGCGAATTAATATGATAACTGAAATACCCAGGCAATGGCAAAAAAATGTAAATACTTGGTTCAAATTAAACAAACAATTCCATTTAGGGAATTTACCCGAAGCAAATACTGAATATTTTTTGTACCAGACCCTTGTTGGCGCCTGGCCTCTCGAAGAAAGCCGGATTAAAGATTATATGATCAAAGCTGTTCGTGAAGAAAAAGTGCACACAAACTGGACAAACATAAAAACTAAATATGAAGAGTCGTTGATGTATTTTATAAAAAATATTTTAAAAAATCGCAAATTCGTCCAAAGCCTTGAATCATTCATACGATTAATCCTTAAGCCTTCGCAAATCAGTTCATTATCTCAAACTTTAATTAAATACACAGCTCCCGGCGTTCCTGATTTGTATCAAGGTACAGAATTGTGGGACTTAAACCTCGTTGACCCTGATAATCGCAGACCTGTAAATTATCAGATTAGAAAAAATATATTTAAAGAAATACAAACAATGTCGGCGGTTCAGGCTCTTAAGAAACTTGATACCGGTCTTGCCAAAATGTTCGTTATATATCATTGTTTGAAAACTCGAAAAAAATATTATAAAAATTTTGGAAATGAATCTAGCTATATTCCTCTTGAAATTACCGGCCGAAAATCCTCGCATATCATCTGCTTTTGCCGAGGCAGCAAAGTTATCACAGTCGCTCCAAGGTTGTTAATGTCTCTTAATTCCGATTGGGCTGATACAACTCTATCTTTGCATTCAGGAATCTGGGTAAATGTTTTTACAGAAAAGCGGTATGAAAGCTGTGCAAAAATAAAAAGTATGCTAAGAGAATTTCCGCTAGCTTTGCTTGTAAAGAAAAGTTAGCAGAGATATAGGCGAAAGCAGCCTATATCTCACGCATAACTTTATTGCCTTAAACACTTATTTCTGCTTCCTGTTTTGCGGTCTCAAATTCTGAAACCAGTTGCTGATCGGTTTCCTCATCGATAAATTCTTGAGCTTTTTCGAAGAGTTCATCCTCTTCTTCAGAAATATGATGTTTAACTAATTCTGCGACTACAGTTAAAATAGGCTTCCACTGTTCGTCTGTAACATCTTTGGAGTCCAGATCCGGCAAAGAAAGCCTTACCGTTCTGTGCTCTTCAATAGCTTCATAAACCAATTCTTTCATATCATCATGTTGAAGAAGAAATTTATAAAAAGTGCTTTCTTCGCCGTGCATATGCTGCATAATTTCCTTTTTAAATTTTGAATACGATTGTTCTCTTGTCTTTCTTGCTCTTTCACTGCTGTTTTCCATTTTCTCAAGCAGATCGAGAACTATTTTGTGATCTTTTTTTAAAGTTTGAAATATTTCCATTTTATTTTCCTTATGCAAAATGAATATTAATAACTCGTTCCGGTTTTTTCCCAAATTCTTGCTTCAATAGCGCCTTCGATATAACTCAAATGTTCCTGTTCATCTCGGTAATTGCTTTCGATGGTCGCGATTACATCTGTATCAAGCGATAAGTCTTCAACAGCTTCTTTATATTTTTTGTTTGTTAATTGTTCGTTGGTGCGCATTGCTTTTAAAGTGCCCTCATCTCCAGTTATGCTCCTCAAAGAAGTAAAACCTTCGAGAATGAATCCTTTAAAATCTTTGGATATTTCCGGTGCTTCCTCGCCATTAACACGAAGAATGTTTGATAAATTATCTATATGCTGCTGATGGTCGCGCATAAATTTATTCAAGTTTTCTGAAATATGCGTGTTTTCGATATGTTCGATTGCCTGTGAATACGCGCCAACAGCGTCTATATCCAATTGTACCAACGATTTCAAAATATCAACTGATTTTGCATTCATAAAATACCTTTCTATTTAGATTTCCAATTTCCCTGTTTATCTTTTTTATATTTTTTTTTCACCGCGCTCCAAGCGGTTCTGTGTGCGGCCTGTTCTTTTGGCTGCGATTTAGATAGGCGTTTTTTAGGATTCTTGTACCGTTCTACCGATGCATTATAAGTTTTCCGGTAAATATCCTGCGCGTGCTTTGGCAGCGACCCTTTGACTCTTTCCGGCAATTCTGTATTTTTCCTATAAGGCATATATTCCTTTCATTAAGTGTTTACAATTCGCCCGCCGTTTGGATGCAATACCTGCCCGGTCATATAAGACGAATCTTCAGAAGCCAGGAATACATAACAGGGAGCTATTTCGTCAGGTTCACCAGGCCGACCCATTATTGTATTTTCGCCAAATGTCTCAACTTCCTCTTCGTCAAATGATGCAGGAATCAAAGGCGTCCATATCGGCCCCGGAGCGACAGCATTAACTCTTATATCCGGCCCCAAAGTAGCTGCCAGGGAACGCGTAAGCGTAACAATTGCCCCTTTCGTTGCCGCGTAATCAATTAAAACTGGATGACCCTGATATGCCGTAATTGAAGTGGTGTTTATGATCGCGCTTCCCTTCGGCATATTCGGTACAGCTTCTCTGATCATATAAAAATGTGAGAATATATTTGTTTGGAATACACGAAGTAAAGATTCATCTGTTATGTCAGTAAGTTTTTTTCGTGGATGCTGTTCGGCTGCATTGTTTACCAGAATATCTATTTTGCCGAATTCATCGATTGTTGTTTCAATTACGCTTTTGCAAAAGGAACTATCGCCAACATCGCCGGCAATGAGGATAACTTTTCTTCCAGTTTCTTCGATTAATTGTTTGGTTTCTTCCGCGTCTTTGTGCTCGTTTAAATAGACAATTACGCAATCAGCTCCTTCCTTCGCGAATGCAATAGCCGCAGCTTTTCCAATTCCACTATCAGCTCCTGTAAGTACGGCTATTTTGTCTTTCAATTTATCCGCGGCCTTATATGAACGTACCTGTGATTCAGGACGCGGATGCATTTTATGCTCTTTGCCCGGCTGGCTTTCCTGTTTTTGTGGCGGTTTTTTGGATTTAGACATAACGATCCCTTCTTTTTTGATTTTTTATAATAAATTTCAGCAAATTTAGAAATCGGAATAAACCTTAATCTCCTTTGGTAAATTGACGAGAAGCTAAACACTTTATACCAATAATTTTATGATATGTTTTTAAGTAATAACTCTGATTGCTCATTTACTTTCAAAAATTACAATCATTAACGTTCTAAATTGAAATTAATTTAAAATGTTAAGGAGTCTTTTATGAAGTTTGCAAAAATTGTTGTTGTTTTAGCACTATGTAGTGTTGCCTTTGCTCAATATGGCGACACAGGCCAGAGCACGGACACAAGCCGCTCATCAGATATGTCTCAAAGCGGAATGTCTATGGATACAACCGGCACAAATGATGTGTTCAGTTGTAAAGATGATATCCTGGGAGCAGAGGTTATGAGCAGCGATGACCAAAAAATTGGAAAAGTAAAAGAGGTTATCGGAGATAATAGCCAAAGCAAAGTAAAATACCTCGTAATTTCAGGTGATAGCCTGCATCCTGTACCGTGGTCGGCAATAGCTGTTTCAAAAAATGAACCTAAAGCAGCAGATGATGTAAATGATGAAGGCAAAAAGAAAATGAGCTGGAGCGGTTGGGGTAAAAGTAAATGCACAGTTATGCTGAATATGTCTAAG
>MHYA01000125.1:14855-18066 GCA_001825675.1 Planctomycetes bacterium GWF2_42_9
CAACGGATTTGGATCAATTCACAAGCTCTTCATTGCAGCAGCAGGTTGATTCATTCTATTCAACAACATCATCATCATTATCGTCTTCATCTTCACAATCTCCTTCTGATACTTCTGCAATGTCAGGCGCCCAAAAGGGAATGACGGAATCGCAAAGCACCACTAATTTATTTAGGGCAAACGATGCTATTGGCATGAAGGTTAAAGATAGCGAAGATCAGACTACCGGCAAAATCAAAGATGTAGTTATTGATTCTGAAAAAGGCGATCTTGCATTCGGTCTTGTCAGCTTCAAGGGCGAAGAAGGCGGAAATATCGCGGCAGTTCCCTGGAGAGCACTTTCAATCAGCAATGAAAATAAAGTGGCTACTCTCGATGCTACTACGGACAAACTTGAAATGGCAGTTCTGGAAAAAGGCGATATTAGCAAACTTTCAGATCGTCAGTTTGCAAACCGTATATATACCGAATTCGGCGAACAACCGTATTGGGGCGTTTATGGATATGAACCCGGAACAGAAAGCCAGAAAAAACCAATGGATAACAATGTTCCAAGCGATCAACAAAAGGAATCAGACGACAGTTCAGATAGAGGAAACGAAATGTAAAACCTTTTGATAATTAATGTTTTATTTCGGTTTTCCTTTATTTAAGTATTTTGACAGGGCTGGCTTTAATGTTAGCCCTGTCATTTATAAAAGAAATGAGGTGAATTATGGGTCTTTTGGGTTGGGCTTTAATTTTTTTGATCGTTTCAATAGTAGCTGCACTTTTTGGCTTCGGAGGAGTTGCCTCTGCATCAGCAGGTATCGCAAAAGTATTGTTTTTTATCTTTATTGTAATATTTGTTTTGCTTTTGATTTTTGGGGTCCTCGGCGGAAGGGCTATATTATAACTTTTTTGATTTTGTAGAGGTTTTTATGTGCTGCGAATCGGTTACAAGAACGGAATTTCGTGTCGAGGAAAAAACTGACCCTGCTATCAATGAACAATTTCAAAAGGATATCGAAGCTAGGATATTATATTATTCACAAAGAATTGAAAATATTCAGCAAAGATTAAATGAACTCGATTCTGAATGGGACATCGAAAGAGTCCTTGAAACACAGGCCTCGGCTTTAACCGTTGTTGGGGTTCTGCTCGGTATAACTGCCTGCAAAAAATGGTTTTTACTTCCCGCCATTGTAGGTGGGTTTTTCCTGCAGCACGCGATTACAGGCTGGTGTCCGCCGGTTCCGCTTTTCAGAAGATTGGGCATTAGAACTATGCGAGAAATCAATCAGGAACGCTATGGCTTAAAAGCATTAAAGGGCGATTTTGATGAAATTAATTCTAAAACCGATGAACCTCCCCAATCAAAAGCATTAAAGGTTATAAATGCCGTAAAAGTCGACGATATTAAAAGAGCAGTCCTATAATAATTAAATAAAACCGCTTTATCTTCTTTGTTTTTCGTCATCATAGCTTGTTTTTTATTTCATTTTATGGTATAATACTTCTTTGATTTTTGGGGTCGAAGAAGTTGAAAAATTATATCCTGTATTTACTTACAATTTTTGTAATCACATCTGTTTCAATGGCTGTAAATCCGCAAGTTACAATTCAGATTTCCGGCGGTGTAACCGGAAGTATTGTTTTGGAACTTTATGCTGATACAGCCCCGATTACGACTGCGAATTTCATCAGTTATGTCAAAAAGAATTTCTATAACAATTTGATTATCCATCGTGTAATAAATGGCTTTATGATTCAGGGCGGAGGTTTCGATACCAATATTATTCAAAAACCACACGACCCGAATATTATAAACGAAAGTTATAATAACCTTTCTAATCTTCGCGGCACAATCGCTATGGCAAGAACATCCGAGCCCGATACTGCTAATTCGCAGTTTTATATTAATACGGTTGATAATACTTCTCTGAATTATGGCGCAATAGCCTACGATGGCTACGGCAATGCTTATCGCAAAATCGGATATTGCGTGTTTGGCAGGGTAATCAGCGGAATGAATATTGTAGATGCAATAGCGGCTGTTGCGACTACGACAAAAAGCGGAATGACAGATGTTCCTGTAAATAATATAATAATTCAAAGTGTAACCATTACCAAAAACGCTCCTGTGTGTGCGAATAAAATGATTGGCGATATTGACCGCGACTGCAATATTGATTTGGCTGATTTCGCTCAAATGGCTGAAAATTGGCTTTTGTGCAATTCAATCACCATTTGCCAATAATTGACAATCCTCTGTAATTACTGTATAAAATCATTTCTATGAATGAAAATAGTCAATCTGAAAAAAATGAGCAGCCGGTACGCAGGCGAAGGCCGAGATACAACGGTACGCATCCGAAAACATTTGCGCAAAAATACAAAGAACACAACCTTTCTGCTCATCCTGAACTTCGCGATAAATTAAGGGCAAAAGGCAAAACTCCCGCAGGTTCGCATATTCCGGTTTTAATGCACGAAGTGCTTGAACTGCTAAAACCAGAGCCGGGAAAAATTATGGCTGACTGTACCCTCGGCTTCGGCGGACATTGCAGAGAGTTTTGCAAAAGACTTGGAACGACCGGCAAAATGGTCGCCTTCGATATGGACGGCATAGAACTCGAAAAAACAAAACACCGGCTCAAAGATATTCCAACCCCAATCATTTTCAAGCACAGCAATTTCGCCGGAATCGCGAACGCAATGAACGAGGAAAAAATTGAAGGTTTTGATATTATCTTCGCAGACCTCGGACTTTCAAGTATGCAGATCGATAATCCCGAACGCGGCATCAGTTATAAAAATGACGGCCCGCTGGATATGCGTCTTGACACGCGAATTAAACAGACTGCTGCCGATTTGATCAATTCCCTTAACCAAGAGGATATAGGCAGGGCTTTATGGGAATTCTCTGATGAGCCTGATTATGATCAAATAGCAAGAATGATCGTCGCGCAGCGAACAGTTCAGCCCATAACAACAATCGCACAATTAATGCGGCTTGTTTTCGCGGTCAAAGGCCTGACGATCAACAGCTTTAAGAAACAGCAGCGAAATTCAAAATTCGGCTCTCTGCATCCGGCCGCGAGAACTTTCCAGGCACTTCGCATATTAGTCAATGATGAACTTGGTTCGCTTAAAGAACTCTTGAGACTCGCGCCTTTTTGTTTGAAAAAGGGCGGACGAATCGGAATAATAAGTTTTCACAGCGGCGAAG
>MHYA01000125.1:18118-19485 GCA_001825675.1 Planctomycetes bacterium GWF2_42_9
CAGTAGTTCCAAAAATAAAAGAAGTTGTTTTAAATCCAAGATGCGCATCGGCAAAATTTCGTTGGGCAGTCAAAAGTTTGTAGGATGGGCTTTAGCCCACGCGGTTTAAAGCCTATACCCTATACCCTAACCCCTATACCCTAAAAAGATGCAAGCCCCCAAAACCTATTTTTCAAAATTTCCGCACGTTTTTTAAATTTCGCGCATATTTTTTAAAATAGATGCAAGTTTGACGATTTTAAATTTTTCCTCAAAAACTCACCCTCATTATTTTTTGTTAAACGATGCTTTTTCAAAATAAGCGCAGGCGACCTTTCCGAAAATCACGAAAAAACCTGAAAAAACAGGAATTTTTCCGATTTTTCTATAAAAAAGTCTAAAAAGATGCTGAAAAACTCCCGATTTTGCCCCCATTTTTTGACCCGCTTGCGCAGAATTGCAAATCCCTTGCGCTGGTTTTTAAAAGGTTATTAACAATGAAAATATAAACTTAGTTATTTTGATTTCGTATGATGTTTAACAAAACCGGCCACATAAGCAGGACAACAAGCGGCAGAAAGAATGCGATCAAACCGAATGCGAGAATAGGATTTTGCCAGTTTGCGGTGGTAATGGCCATACAGGTTGAGCCGACAACGAAGGTGTAAAACACGATAAAGCCTGAAGCCGAGCCGATATCGGTTTTGACTTGAGTTAAAATAAAATGTGTACTTAGAGGGCGTGTCAGGCCGGAGCAGAATGTGAAAGTACTCATAAAAGCAGCGAAAAGGATATAATGGGTTGAGCCGAGTAATGTAATGCCCGCGGCTGATATAACGCAGCCTGCGATCCCAAAGGTAATAATAAGATTATCAGAAAGTTTTCTGATCAATCGTGTACAAATAAAAGCGCCGAGCATTGCCATCACTGCGTTAATGGCAAAGAGCAAACCGAACATAGAGGTATCGAGATGATATATCTGGATGTAGACGATTGGGGAAAACGCCAGATACCCGAAGAATGGGCCAGCTAGCAAACCCATTACGGAATTTGCGAGAATGTAGCCTTTGTTGAGTATGAGATTTTTATATCTGCGGAAGATGTGAAAAATATTTCCCGATAATTTTTCGCGTAGTGTATCGGTGTATCCAAACGTAAGAATGAATGTAAACGTAACAAGCAGAGCCTGCGCGAGAAAAATGAATCTCCAATCCGCGAATTTCAAAAACAGGCTTCCGATCGACGGCGCGGTAATTGGAACAACCGACAAAATAATGCTCATATAGGCAAGGACGCGTTTTCGCTTTTCGCCATCATAAAGGTCTCTGCAAATCGCCATACATATCGACGAAGGTGCGGCGGCGCCAATGCCCTGTAAAATTCGGAAA
>MHYA01000126.1:0-2883 GCA_001825675.1 Planctomycetes bacterium GWF2_42_9
AGTTATATTCGTTCCACCTCTCGGCCACAACGGCACCGGATCAGTCTTAATCTTAGCAGTTCTATAACCCCTCCCGGAATGAGCTATAACCGTCTCGTCGTATGCCGAAGCACTGTTTATAAAACAGCTTAACAATGGCAGGTTGCCTGGATCTGTCGTATAATATGGCGAACGCCACGCAGTGCAGCCTGAAAATGTTGTTGGTTCAGGCCATTTTTCGGCAAAGTGCCCGCCATGGTAATTCCTGCCTAATAAATGCACTCCAGGCCAAGTACTCTGCAATGCTGCAGGGGGGAAAGGGACGCCTTTGAATTCAGTAGGATATTTCTTAGCATAATCTGCCGACATAGCGGGGCATATCAACGTACGGGTATCTTTTATATATTTGTTTACAACCGTCATTGCATGGGGAGGAAGCCAACTGAGCATACTCCATTTTTTGCCAGTCAGATAGGCAGTGTCATCTTCGGTGCTGTTTTTGCCCATTGCCGCTATCGGCAGTCTGCCGTTGCCTTCGCCATAAGCATAAGCCAGGAACGCTGTTGCAGAATCTTTTGAGCCGGCAGCACACACCACCCTTTGGGCAAGATCTTTAGCCTTACTAAGGGCAGGTATCAGAACTGCAAGCAAAATAGCTATTATTGATATAACTACCAATAATTCAACAAGCGTAAAACCATTTTTTTTATTTGTTTCCATGATAACCGCCCTTTTCAAATCAATTAATATTCTTATTTTAAAAAAAGCGCCGAGCCGAAACCCGGCGCTTGACTGTATTCAAAATTATTTACGTTTTCTTAACAAAAGACTGCCAAGACCGAGAATCAGCATTGTTGCAGGTTCTGGTACTGTACGCGTGAAATCATCGAAGTAAACTGTGCCTGAACCATAGTTCACAGCTGAAAAAACAATGTCAATTCTTCCGATGTGTGAAATTTGATAGGCATTTAATGTAACGCCATAAGAATCTGGCTGTGTTAAATCCAATACACCTTCTGTCCAATCGCCGACTGATACAGAACCAAAATTCTTCTGATAGGCATTTGCACCATCTACAACAAGCTTAATCGCCATTGGTTCTTTTTTAACTGTTACTTTGTACCAGAAATTTACGCTTGTTGTGCCGGTCCAGTCCTCAACTGTATCCAAAGCATATTCTGATTTTGAATAGTAGGGACTGGCTCCGTTGTTGTAAGCGAATTTCATTGATTTCGCTCCACCGTGAAATTCAGTTGTGTCCAGCGTTAATGCCAAATTAGCTGTATTACTCCAATCCGACTTCAAGGCTATCGTATTCGCATACGATTCGAAATCATTGATGGAAATAACCGTTGCCTGACACATCGCTGTAACAAACAGCACCAACATTAAACTAACAATTCTTCTTTTCATTTTCTTGACCTCCAAAAATGGTTAATAAAATTAATTCATACTTAACTTCTTCACATTAACAATTACCAACATTCTGACTGCTCAATTAAAGTGCAATCGAGCCAGTTTTCCGCAATTATTTTTATATCACTTAAGTCAACAACACAATCAAGATTAACGTCATTTTCGATCGGCTGCGAACAATTTGAAATACCTGAATTTGAAATTGAAATATCATCGAAGTAAACAGTCCCCGCGCCGTATTGGTTGGCCGTAAAGAAAATATCAACACGGCCGACTTGCGCCTTTTGACTCACTGTCAAAGAAGACAAATCAATATCCAGTCTTGTCCAATCGCCAACTTGCGGCGTTCCGCATGGAAAACTCAATAAGTCCGCACCTCCGCAATTTACAATCTTCACAAGCATAGGCTCTTTCGCTACTGCTATCTTGTACCAGATTGTCAAAGTATCATATACAGTCCAGTCAGAGCATGTTCCGCCTGATACATAAAGCATTGCTTTTGAATACCACGGGCTTGCACCATTGTTATAGCTGTACTTCATTGCTTTATTGCCGCCATGAACTATGCTGCTATCAAGCGTAAGATTTACATTTGGAGTAGGAACCCAGTTCACCAGCATCATTGCTGTACTTGAATAACTCTCGAAATCTTCAACTACCGTAAATGGATGGTAACGATTATCGGTCATCCAGCCCGAAGCCGCTTTTGAAAAATCTTCTAAATTTACTTTGCAGTCAGCATTCAAATCGCCGCCGGTTTTTACCGCACATTCTTCCAAAGATGCCACGACCGTTAAAGTACTTTCTCTTGGCAGACTAATAGTCATTGTTTTTGTCGAAATATCAAAAGAGATTTGATTTTTCTTATCAACTATTGTCCCTGATTGAAAAGCCAGTGCATTTGTAATTACGAAATTAGTAACGCCTGTCATTTGAACCGAACGTGTAACGGTATTTGCTGAACTGTTTGCAAACCCTAGTACAATTTTGTTAGCGTTTACAAAACCTGCCGCACTGATTACCGCGTCATTCCATGTCTTTGTTAATACCATAGAATTCACCGGGACATAAGGTGCCAATGTCGAGAACACGTAATACGTCGGACGCAGTGTCGAATTTATTCGCATAAAAGCGTACATAGGCTGACTTTGCCAGCTCTGATTTGCCGCTTCCCAGTAGCAGAGAACATTTGCGCCATTGTTTGCCAGAGTCAGAGTATTCTCATAACATCTTTGAGCAAACTGATAGGTATCGCCATATTCATCTGTGCTGTATGTAATACCGTTGAAAGTCCGAACGCCGCTGGCATATTCGGTTACAATGACTGGTTTAAGATGTTGTGGGTCAGCTGAATTTACCGCCGCTCCGAAGTAATCTTGCCACCGCTGATCAAGATAACTCGGCAGAGCATCGGTATGTCCCCAGCTTTCATCCCATGCGTGAGTCGACCATGCTGCCAAAGCAGCTTTACCCTGTGTATCCAGCGAA
>MHYA01000126.1:2919-5722 GCA_001825675.1 Planctomycetes bacterium GWF2_42_9
CCCGGCCCGATAATTCCTACGTTTGTCAATCCACGGCTGTCAAGTTCTGCGCGAACAAGTTTTACAACTGTATTGTAATTTGACGGCGAGACTTTGATGTTCCAGTTGCCTTCCGGTTCATTAAAAAGTTCTGTGTAGTCGATTGTGTAGCCGCGATTTTTGAAATATAATATTTCCGATGCCCAAATCCTGGCAAAATCATTGAAATATTCGCTTTTTAATTCTCTGTATGTTGAATCTGAAAGCCACGTTGAAGGAACACCGCCGAATTTTATGAAAATAACTTTAACGCCGAGTGTTTCAGCTAATCCAAGCGAATATTCAACAGAATTCCCGCGATTTGTGCCATTGTATTGTGTATTGACATAAGCATCCATTACCGCTGTTGTAACATCATTTGGAGGGCTTGTGCAACCGCCGGGCGCGATTCGATAATATTTCAGGTTCAAATTATTGGTCAGCGATTCTACTCTCGAATCACCCGGCCAAATCTGTGCGCCGAATCCGTCGAATGAGTGCGAGAGGTTCGCGGCGTCAAATGTGAAATCCGCGCCGAATGCAGTCGCAGTGCAAAGACAGAACCAGACAATTATTAAAAACCTGAACATTTTCTTCTTCATCCCAACTGAATCAAACCAATATTACTTATAAAAATACTTTCGCCACATCTCGGTACTGCCGTCTTTTTTGGCAAAATCACTTGGCTCAACACTTACATGACCGTCAACCCAGCCTATATTGCCAACGCCGTATTCCTGATTGGTTTTCTTTTGGTGCCAACGGGTTATAAATTTGTAATCGCTATTCGAACAAAGTCGTGTAAGCTCTGCAATAGTTTTGACAGGATTGAACGTCCAGTCACAAGCAAAATAATATTCGTGGTCGATGAAATAAACTATCCTTGCCGGAGTTTTGATGTCGGTCAATTTATTTAGACCGTGTTCTGTCCAATAAACGCTGCCAGGGCCATTGATACCGCCGGAATCTCTGCCGGTAGGACCTGACCTGCCGGGACTTTTGCCGAGATTGAATGACAGATAGCCGTTAATTGCAAAGGTATAACGAGTATCATCTGAATGGAAAGCTGTGTCTGTCTTGAAAAAATTCCCATGTACAGCAGTCGGACAAACTTTCACACTCATTTTTTTACCTTTGTCCGTTGCGCCGATATATGGCCCAAGTGAACTTTCTGTTCCATTGTCGCCTGGATCTTTAAACCAGTCGCCGGCAAGTACCCATCCGTCATGTTCGTTTGACCACAGGTTTGAACCAAGCACAAGAGCTTTCTCGTTATTTCTGCAAATAACCATTCTTCCCTGTTCTTTCGCCTTGTTCAGTGCCGGCATAAGAACAGCCAAAAGTACAGCTATAATGGAAATAACCACCAGCAGTTCAACAAGCGTAAAGGCCTTTGCATTTTTCATAAACACACCTTTCAGTATATGATTTTTTTATCCTAAATTATGGGGGCCGGAATTTTTACCAGCCCCCGATATTTATATTTTCAATTTACTCTGTACCCAGCAGCCAGTTTTCAACAAATACCATAAAATCTTTCATATTGACCTTGCAGTCATGACATTCGACCGAGTCAATATCTGTTGGAAGATAGGTTGAGCAAATCGGATTCTTGGTAAATGTAAATTCATCGATATAAATTCTGCCGCTTCGAGCATCTGAACGTGAGCTGCCGCATCCTATTACGATATAGCGTATGTCATTAAGAACATCTTTATCTACATACGTCGTACCGCTGTGCAGTTGAACATTGAGGTTGGTAAACCATTTATCCCATTGTGCAGCCGGGTCAACAACGCTGTTTGGCCCGTTAATCAGAATTTCCGCTTTTGCTGTAGTCGAAGACGAGTTATAGAACTTGATATATACTACACCGTCTGTTGTGGCTTCCGGAGTATTGCCGACTTCTCTGTAAAGGAACAATTTCAGTGAATCATAAACCGTCAAATCTGTTGCACTGCCAAAATCATATTTGATACTCGAATAGTTCCCGCCGACTCTTGCAGGCAGACTGTAGTCCCACTGAAGCGACTTTGTGCCGGCATAAGCATTCGTCGAAGAACTGATTGTACCTGTACCTGTGTAATATGGGTCAACACCGCTCGTATCAACTACTGACCAATTGGCTAGAGAACCTTCCATATTATCAACAGTCAAAACACTGCCAGCAGTCGTTGTGGTATTTGCCATCCAGTCATCCGCTAAAGCTGCGAAGTCTGCAAAATCAACTTCAAAGTCATTATTGAGATTACCTTCTGCCATCAGTGCAAGAATTTGTTCCTGTGTAAGAGCGCCTACATACATATGGAATTCATCAACATACGTTTTTGCCCAATCGCCAAGATAACCCAATGTATCCCAATTAAATCCTACGCTGCCGCTCATACTTACTTTACTGCCAAGATTGTTTTCATTAGCCTCTGCGACAAGTTCACCATCAAGATACATTCTCGCTTTTTCGCCATCTGCGGTAAGCGCGAAATGATGCCAATACTTGCTGTTCATATAATCAGAAGCATCATAATAGAGCGAATATTGCGAATTGTACCATCTATCATTGCTGTACGCTCTTATAGCGCCATTTGTGCCGGCATCACCTCTGATGCAAAGCCTGCTGCCTTTTTCCGTATCATTTTGTTCTGAATAAAAAGCAGTAGTAAATGGCTGATAACCGGATTTAAACCAAAAAGCAACTGAATGTTGAACGTATTGTGATATAGATACGCCTGCTGGTAAATCTATAGCTTGAGCACCATCAAATAAAAGAGATGCGCCTTTTTTTCCC
>MHYA01000126.1:5766-30963 GCA_001825675.1 Planctomycetes bacterium GWF2_42_9
TGCCTGAATGATCCGGCAACGTCATTGTAGAATTATCAGGATCATCCATATTGTAATAAACTTTTTCCTGAACTGATTCGTAATTTGGGAAAACGCCTGGGATAATCAAATTGACAATTTCTTCCTGAGTAAGAGCTTCATTCCACACGGAAAATTCATCATAGTTGCCTGCGATAAAATTATACCCATACCAGGCGTTTGACGGAACGCGAAGCTGCCCAAGTGCCTTAACAAACGTAAAATTCTTCAAACCGATTAAGATGCCGTTTTTATAAATACGGATTTTTGTGCCGTCATAAGTAGTAGTAATCATCTGCCACTGACCGACATCAAATGGAATACCAGTGGATAAATAATTGGAATTGCCGCCGTCGTTGAAGCATATCATCCCTGTCGAAGTGGCATACAATGTACGTGAATCGGCGATTGCGTCCCCATTTGGTTTAGCGCCGAGGTTCCACAAAATTTTCCAGTTGCCTGCCGGACTCGTGGTCGGATATACCCATACATTCACCGTCCAATGCGTCGTTGCGCCGAACGGAGGGAGATTCGCGTCAAAACCGGTGGTTCTATAAGCACATTGATTGCCGTCAGATGCTAATGCCTGGCCGCTTACGCCTGTTGTATATGACAGAGGCGCTGCGCCGGTGTTTACATATTCGGTACCAGCAAAACCATTGCCGCTGCTGTCGGTTAGATTCCCGTCAAATTTCCATTCAAGTACTTTTGTCGCAGCCTGTGCGATACTGCAAACAGCAAAAAATAAAACTATTGATAATATTATTTTACCAACCTTCATATTGCCTCCTATAATATTAAAACTTTTTTTCATCTGTCCCTACCTAAACAACAATAAATGTTCTTAGACTTCTTCCGTTAATTCATCGATGCATGTTTATTTACTTTTTAAATTATTAAGCTGTCTGTACACGCGCGGTGGACTTGCGTACAACCAACTCACAATTCATCACTATGTTTTGAATGCCTTCCTGTACAAACTTCCCCTGGATCCGGTTAATAAGAAGTTTTGCCGCTCTTCGGCCAACCTCATAACCTCTTTGACGTACAGATGTCAAAGGCGGCATCATAAACGCCGCAAAATCCAAATCCGCAAAACCTACTATAGATACATCTTCAGGAATTCTTATCTTTAGTTCCGCAGCAGCGAGGTAAACATAACGTGCTAAACTATCGCTTGCGGCGTAAATCGCTGTCGGCCTGGGATTAGCGGTTAAAATCTTCTTGGCTAATTCAAGGCCGTCGGCGTTTTTGCCTTTTTCTACCGCGAAACATACTGCGCCTGGAATATCGGCGATTTGCTTTTCAAAGAACGTTCTGCGCCTTTGCGCCCAACTGTATGTATTAAGACCAACATCGCCAAAATGAGCTATTCTTCGGTGTCCAAGCTCAAGCAGATGAGTCGCAACAAGCTGCGCACCGTGCTCTTCATTGGTTGTTATCGAATCAGCACCAAATTCAAGCGGCAATTCGTGGTCGATTGTTACCACCGGCACATTTCTCGATGCCAGCTCTTCATTGTGTGAATAATAATCAGGAGTAATCGGCGGCCACATAATAACGCCGTCAATTCGGCGATCGATCAATCTATGAATTTGTTCGAGATCATCAACTGGTCCGCTGCTGGAATAATTATCGCCATGTCTGACCCAAAGATTAATAGGAACGAAATCAACTGAAATGAGCGTGTCGTGAATGCCGTATAATATTGATGACCAATAGGAATCAAATGGCGGAACCATAACCCCAATAGTATGAGTAAGTCCCGTTTGAAGACCCTTGACAAGCATATTGGGACGATAGCGGAGCTTTACAGCGGCTTCCCAAACTTTAGTTCGTGTTTCTTCGGAGAATCTTGAAAGATTTTTCTTCCTTAGAATTCTGGAAGCAGTCGGAACTGATACGTTAGCCGCCTGTGCTACATCTTTCAAACTTGATACGCCTACCGCCACTTTTTCAATTCTCCGATAAACAAAATGTCGTGTGCAAGTACTTACACAGGCCTATTATTGCCTTTTCGTTTCTTTTTGTCAATATTTTTTTGATTTTTTTTAATCAAAAATTTTAATAATAAAATCTTAAAATTATCCAAAATCTTCATAAGTGCATTTCTTAAAACAACTTAAAAAACCAGATGAATTAATAAAAATTTGCGAACCCTTCTTGCTTGAAAAAACTGTTAATCTGTTTATAATACTGTGCAACTAGTTTCGCAAATTACACCGTTTTTATAGGAACACGAAAATGAAAAACAACATCAAACCCATAAGTTTTTTATTCACAATGGTTTGCATTCTAGCTGCTTCAGGTTGTTTTAGTGAACAACCCCAGCAAACCCCCGATAAAGAGCGACAAGCATTGAACAAGGCGTCGTTGGAGAACTATACCCATCCCGATAGATGGAAATCCGATATACAATCCTTTATAGACAAAGACAAGCAAAATCCGCCGCCGCCCCAAAATGCCGTGCTTTTTATAGGCTCTTCAAGCATTAGAATGTGGGATACAAAGAAATTCTTCCCCGATGTAAATAACATTAACCGTGGTTTTGGCGGTTCGTATGTAAGCGATTCGCTTTTCTTTGCAGACAAAATAATTATTCCTTATAAACCACGGGCAATCGTATTTTACGCAGGCGATAATGATAGCGTCGACAATAAATCTTCAGAAATGATTTTGGCAGACATCCAATCCTTAATAATAAAGGTACGCGAGAGCCTGCCGAACACAAAATTCATCATAATATCGATCAAACCAAGTATTCAAAGATGGCAGTATTGGCAGCAAATGTTTAAAACAAACAAAATGATTGAAAATTTTATCAAAGAACAGCAAAATATGTACTTTGTTGATGTCTCAAAAGTTATGCTCGATTCGACAGGTCAGCCTGTAAAAGATTTGTATAAAGAAGACGGCCTTCATTTAAGTGATAAAGGCTATGAACTTTGGACATCCCTTGTAAAACCATTAATTAAATAAGACAGGATGGAACTATGTTAAAGAAAATTATTTTCGCAAGTTTATCGATAGTATTTTTGTCATCATCAGTATACAGCGATGTTAAAGTCGCATCTATTTTCGCAAACCAGATGGTACTACAACAAAAAAGCAATGCACCGATTTGGGGCTGGGCATTACCTGGTGAAAAAATCACAATTCAGCCAAGCTGGCAGAAGGTATCTGTTTCTGCAACAACTGACGACAAGGGGAACTGGAAAGCTGAAATAGAAACTCCATCCGCAGGCGGTCCTTATACAATTAAAATAAAAGGCAAAAACGAAATTACTCTTTCCGATGTTTTGATTGGTGAAGTATGGGTATGTTCAGGCCAGTCTAATATGGAAGTGTCTATCGGCTGGCTAGGCACAGAAAGAAGCAGAAGAGACCTCGCGCAGGCAAACAATAATCAAATAAGAATCTTTGACGTTAAAGACAGATTCTCATTATTCGAAGAAAAAGATTGCACTCCTGAATGGACGCCGTGGCGATCTGTAACACCGAACGATGTTCAATGGTTCTCGGCGGTTGGTTATTATTTCGGCAAAAGACTTCAGGAAGAATTGAATGTTCCAATCGGTTTGATTTCCACACATTGGGGCGGCACACCGGCCGAAAGTTGGATGGATATGGAAGCACTCAAAAATTTCAAACGTTTCGATCTCAATGTCGAAATTATGGCCGACATTCGAGAAAGAAACGAAGACCCTGATATCGCGTTTGGAAAAATCGTAGACGTTTGGCTCAAAAATGTCGCTGCGCAGGATGATGGTATGAAAGGCAAATGGTTCGCTGACAATATCGACGACAGCAACTGGACTAATATAGAACAGCCGAATTGGTGGGGAAGCACTTCGTTAAAAGGCACTCACGGTATAGTATGGTTTAGAAAAGAATTTACTCTGCCCGCGCATAATTCAATTATGGAACTTGATTTAGGCAAAATTGACGATATCGACAGCGTTTGGATCAACGGCAATTACATCGGCACAAGTATCGGCTGTGATGTCGCAAGATTATATAGAGTACCCGCGGAATATTTAAAGGAAGGCAAAAATATAATCGCTGTTCGCGTTATAGATACAGGCGGCGACGGCGGTTTTACAAGCGATAAAGAAAGTTATAAAATCGGAGCAACAGGAAAAAAATCTGTCAGTCTTGCGGGCACATGGAAATATAAAACCTCAAATCCGAAAACAGACTGGGCAGAACCAAGATGCTCAAATATAAATCAGAATTTTCCATCGGCATTATTTAACGGTATGGTCGCACCGCTGATTCCATTCAGGATCGCAGGCGTTATCTGGTATCAGGGTGAAGCGAATGCCTGGGCGCCAATCGAATACAGAACACTCTTCCCCGCTATGATCAAGTGCTGGCGCACAAGATGGAACCAGGGCGACTTCCCATTCTATTATGTACAAATCGCGCCGTGGGAATATGGGCCAAGTGTACACAGCCAGGCTTTACGTGAAGCACAAATGATGACACTCGCCGAACCGAACACAGGTATGGCCATTACAATTGACATCGGTGAAGAACGAGACATTCATCCAAAAAACAAACACGATGTCGGCGACAGACTCGCTCGCTGGGCCTTGAATAAAACTTATGGCAAAACAGATGTTACCGTCTGCGGGCCGATTTATAAAGAAATGAAAATCGAAGGGAACTCAATAAGAGTATTCTTTGAGTACACCGACAACGGCTTGATGGTCAAAGGCTTTGAGTTGAGCGATTTTACGATCGCGGGCGAAGATAAAAAATTCTATCCGGCAAAAGCGATCATCGACGGCAGCACCGTTAGAGTATCGAGTCCGCAGGTTGAAAATCCTGTCGCGGTACGTTACGGCTGGAGCAATTGCGCACAACCGAATCTATATAACGGCTTGCTTCTTCCCGCATCATCATTCAGAACGGACGATTGGGAATTGAAATAACAGATATTTTTTTAAAAACCTAAAGTATATAAACAATGCTCTTAGAGAATGATTCTTTAAGGGCATTTTTTATTTAGCAATAGGCATCAATGAAAATATATTACAGAAGTGGAAAATCAGGAATTAAATTCGAGAAAAAAATCGCTGCTCGAAAAATGAGAATAAAATCCCAGCGAAACACTGGGTGTTTTGAGAAATATACTACTCTATTTGTAAAAGTAAAAACTCTTACAAATGTTCGGCTACATCATCTGGCACATCATCATCCGGCTCATCGAATTCGATTGGCTTATAGCCGGGCTGCGTGGATTTCTCAAGCTCTTCTTCGAAAGCCTGAACAATCTTGTCCTGAATCATTTGTCTGCATTGTGCGTTGATGGGGTGAGCGATGTCGGCGTGTAATTTCATTCTGCCTTTGAAATCTTTTTTAGCTCGTTCTTCGCCAAGCGACGCGCCGCAATTATTGCAGAACCTTGCCCTAAGATGATTCTTGCCGCCGCATTTGGGACAATGGTCGCTCATTTTCCTCGAGGGCATCGCTACAAAATAGCCATTAGTGCCCATAATAACTTTAATGTCACGAATGACAAAAGAGTTATTAATTGTCATCGAGCAAAACGCTTTGAGCCTTTCGTCTTTGTTGGCAATTAATTTTACTCTAACTTCTGTAATCTCCATATCAGGCCGCCTTTAAAACTACCATTCATTGCTGAAAACTATTGTACAATTGCAGTTATGCGATTTTAAATCGCGTCTTAATATATCAATTAATTGGTAATTTTTTCCATCAGAGATGACAAACAAAGCAGAGCCGCTACCACTTAAACAAACAGGCAACTTCGTAAAATCTTGAATCTTTACCTGTAATAGAGCAAGACTATTATCCAGTACAAAGCAGGTTTTGGCAAGCATATTTGCGCACATTTTTGGGATTAATTCAATTTTGTCGTTTGTTACATACTCGCGGATTTGCCTGCTCAATGAATTGAAAAGTTCCATATCAACCTTGTAATTTTCGTAAACCCTTTTAGTTGATATATTTACACTCGGCAGAAATAAAATTAACGAAAAATCAAATTTCTTAGCTATTTTTTCTACCTTCTCCCCCCTGCCAGTGCATATTGCCAGCGGCCCATTCAAAAAAAATGATACATCGCTGCCTAATTGGGCACAAATTTCATACATTTGGCTTTCAGTCAGCAAATTCTTATGCAGTTTGTTCAGCGCAAGTATAACCGTTGCCGCATCGCTGCTCGCTCCGCCCAGACCCGAACCGGCTGGAATATTTTTAGTTAAAGTGATCCTGGCATCTGGTTCTTTCCCGATGGTTTTGTAAAATAACTCCGCAGCCTTATAAACGAGATTATTTTTTCCTTCCGGCGACCAGTTGCCTTTGCACACAAGTTCCAGCTTTGCCGTTTTTGCGATTTCAAAAAACAATTCATCATAAAGAGCAATCTTGGCCATCACCGTTTCGAGATTGTGGTAACCGTCAGGGCGTTTATCTGCGATTAACAGTGATAAATTTATTTTGGCAGGCGCCCTTGCGAGCAAACCATCGTTTATATTCTCAAATTGAGGAAGAATTTCTCTGTTCATTATTATTCCGGTAAAAAGCGTATTGTTAATTTTTTATCTTCGATATTTATCTGCTGAACGTTGATATTACGGTGATTAAACTCAAATTTTGGCGGAAGGTGATTTTCGCTGAATATAATGCCAGCGTAATGTATTGCATCGGATTCTATTTTTGTGCCCGCGACCTTATAAAGTATTCTGTCCCGCAAAATACGTTTGGCAAATGGAAGCCTGCTCGTCCCTGCATACATTTTTGAAAAACCAGTATTGAAGCCTTTTTCAGTAACACTCGGCGTGAAAACTGCCGTAACAATAAAATCACGCCCGCGATAGATGGTTTTGGCAGTCAGCAGAATTTGTCCTCTTTCGAAAGTAATACTAATATCCGAAAAATTCCATTTTTTCAGCATATCGTTGGTAATGAATTTCGAGATAATTTCATTCACACCATCCTGCGATAAAACGACCTCGAACGGTTCAGGAATCTGCGATTTGTTATAAAATTGCGTTAAAACCACGTTTGTCAGGTATTGACTGACCTCATTGCTGTCAACAATTTGCACTGTTCTGAAGTGAGTAGGAATTTTAAACAGCCCGGCAAACCATATTCCACCCAAAATTATGAGAATTAAGACGAATATAAGGGTAAATTTCCAAAATTTTGCTCTTCTTGAAGCTCGTTTTTCAGTCTGATATTCTAAATTTTTTTCCATTACTTTCTTGCCAAAGAAAATTTAATGCTTATTATGTTATTTTCATTTTAAAATGTTTAATTACAGATTGTTATATTAACTGAAAGGTATAGGATGGCAAGTCATTTTGCAGACCGTATTTGTAAAGCTGTAAAGTCAAAGAAAACACCATTGATCGTCGGGCTTGACCCGGTCTATTCGCGTTTGCCAAAAGCGATTCGTGATACAAAAGGTATGAACGACAGCAAAAGCTGTGCGGCAGCTATCGATGCCGTACTCGAATACAGCACAAAAGTTCTGCGAATCGTTGCCCCGCACGTATCTGCAGTTAAAATCAACATAGCTTTCTTCGAAAGATACCTCTGGGAAGGCCTCGAAGCATATTATTCATTGCTTAGCGAAGCACAAGACCTCGAACTTGAGATTATCGGCGATGTAAAACGCGGCGATATCGGCCACACCGCACAAAGTTATGCGGTCGCACATCTTCAAAATCCCGAACTCAAAGGACTTGAAGACGTTTTCGCACCTGACGCCATCACAATTAACGGTTTCGCGGGTTCGGAAGGCATTCAGCCTTTCGCAGAAGTCGCGGACAAACAAGGCAAAGGCGTTTTCGTTTGGGTTCGTGCGAGCAACCCATCAGCGGCTGCAATTCAGGATTTCGCAGATGCTTCAGGCGTGAAGGTGTATGAAAAGCTGGCCGAAATTACAGCCGAAATCGCAAACCAGCCCACAAGAATCGGCGCTAGCGGTTACAGCAATATAGGTATGGTCATTGGCGGAACAAGCGGCGAACAAACAACCGCACTGCGTGCGAAATATCCAAATGTTCTCTTTCTCGTCCCCGGTTTTGGCTCACAAGGCGCAACAGCGGCAGATTGTATGCGGTTCTGCAAACCAGACGGCACAGGCGCTTTGATCAACGCTTCACGCTCTATAATATACGCTTATGAAGACGACAAATATGCAGAGCAGTTCAACGCAAATTGGGAAAAATGCATCGAGCAGGCTGTTATAGACGCTAAAATCGAACTTGCAAAAGGTATATAAGAATCAGAGTTAGCCCCTCGATTCGTTTGAGGGGTTAGTTTGTAGGGTGGGCTTTAGCCCACGCAGAGATATGAAAACGGATTTTTTAACTGGTAAGACGGTTGTCATAATGGGATTGGGTGTTTTTGGCGGCGGAGTTGATACCGCCAAATTTGCGGCAAGATTCGCAAAGAAAGTTATCGTAACCGATAAAGGCGATGAGAAAAAACTTGCCGATTCAATCAAAGAATTACAGCAATTCAAAAATATTGAATTTCATATCGGCGGCCATCAGACTTCCGATTTCACCGATTCGGATGTAATCGTCGTCAACCCAGCCGTTGACGAAAACAATCCATATATCGATGCGGCCAAAAGCAAAGGCAGACTTATCACTTCACAAATGGAAATTTTCTTCCAGCTCTGCCCTGCTCGTATAGCCGCTATAACAGGTTCAAACGGCAAAAGCACAACAACTTCCCTTACCGCTCACCTGCTCAAAAATTACAAAAAAGGCAACGTCTGGCTAAGCGGCAACATCGGATACCATCCTCTGCTCGAAACGCTCGACCAGATTAAGGAAAATGATATTGTCGTCCTGGAAATCTCAAGTTTCCAGCTTGAGCAGCTCGAAAGAATCAAAAAATCTCCCAACGTAAGCTGTATCACAAACATCGCACCAAACCATCTCGACCGCCACAAGACAATGGAAAATTATTGTGCTGCGAAGGAAAACATCGTCCGCTTCCAGAACACAGGCGATGCCGCGATTCTAAATGCGTATGACGAATCGTGCCTGAAATGGTATACAAAATATAAAAACACAGAAAGAAAATGTTTTCTTTTTGACAGAGAAAAACTCGACAGCAAACTGACAAGCATTTTCAAACTGCCCGGCAAAGCAAACCGTGAAAATCTCGCCGCCGCGATTACAATCGCGCGTTGTTTCGGCTTGAAAGATGAGGATTTAATTGAATCCGTAGGAACTTTCACATCGCTGCCGCATAGACTCCAGCTTGTCGGCACAGTCAACGGCACAAGATATTACAACGATTCGATTGCGACAACGCCCGAAAGCACTGTTGTCGGGGTTGAGGCGTTCAGCGAACCGAAAATTCTAATCGCGGGCGGTTACGATAAAGGCCTGCCATTTGAAGCAATGGCAAAAGCGATCAGCAGCAAGTTGAAAGCACTGATTTTGATTGGCGTAACAGCGGATAAGATTGAAAAGTGCATTAGAGACACAGGTATAGTTCCGCCGATTTACCGCGAGAAAACTTTGCAGGACGCAGTGAACAGAGCAAGAGAAGTTTCCTCGCCGGGCGATGTGGTGTTAATGAGTCCTGCGTGCGCAAGTTACGATATGTTTTTGAATTTCGTCCAGCGCGGCAATATGTTCGCCGAAATGGTGCAGAAATTAAAATAAATTTTGCTCTTTTATTTTGTGTCTACAATTTTATTTCCCGGCCAAAGCCATTCAGGCGGTATGAGTAAATTAAGCGAATCTGTCAGATGCGTGGGCAATCTGCTTATGCCAACCTGATAACTTGCGTTCATCCAGCCAAAGCCTTCCTGCGTAATGTAATCAAACTCCGTGCCGACATTGCCGTATTCAGTAAAAACGCGATGTGATCTGGTAACTACATTATATTTTTCCGGAATCGTACCATTATAGTTTACCACATTGACGGTTATTGTATAAAGCCATTTATAAGTAAGCCGTTCAGCAATATCGTCGTAACCATAATTAATAAGCGCCTGCCATGCAAGTATCTGATGCGGAGGCCAGCCGTTTGGATATTCCCATTGCCGTTCGACACGATTTGAAAATTTCATATTGGATTCTTTTGATGACGCCGCCAGGCCGCCTGCCATTGCCAGTTTTGTTATCGAATTTTTTATAATCTGCTCGGCTTGCTGCTTGTCGGCAAGTTCCGCCCAGAGCGGATATAAAACCGCGGGCGTAAGATAGTATCTTAGACAGTTATTTTTTAAATCATAATCAAGAAACATCCCATATTTATCATCCCATAGATATTCATTCATCAGTTTTTTTCTGTATTGAGCTTTTGTCAACCATTCGGCTGCCGTTTCGATTTTGTGTTCGCCGGTTTCAAATGTTCCGCCGAATTCGTTTTGCAGAATCAGACTTATATCGCATTCAATTTTATATAGCAGCGAATTTAAATCGACTGTCGCGAAATCAGCACAACGGTCGTCCCATCTGAACGTCGTATCATAGCCTGATTCTCTCATACTTCGGTCATTAATAAAGTATGCATCCAGTTCGTGGACTGTCAGTTTCTCATCGTTGTAAGCTTTTTTGAAAGCTGCGAGTTTCATTCCGTATCTTTCAGCGAATTTTTTATAGATTTCGTCGAAGTGGCCGGATTCGACTTCAGGCGGCTGACCTTTGCCGTAACCGTAGTATCTGCTCAAACCAATGCGTGTAAGATGCTCGCCACTTGTCCAGACAGTTTGGTATTCTTTGATTGCGGCACATAACGATTCTTTAAGCCATAATTTTGATTCCTGCGATTTCGGCATTTTTTCATACACCGCTCGTATCATAGACGTCAGAAAAGGCGGCTGGGAACGTGTCAGGTAATAAGTGCGGTTTGCGTTGAGGATTTTGCCGTAATGGTTTATTTCATAGCAGAAATTATCAACCATTCCTTTGGCTAATTCAATTTTTCCATCCTGCAAAAGACCCAGGCTTTCAAAGTAACTGTCCCACCCGTACATCTCATTGAATCTGCCGCCTGGCACAACGTACGGAACACCGCGATAATTCCCGTCCGGCATTTTTATAAGACCCAAAGTAAGGGGACCGTGTTTGTCGTCCAATTGTTTTACCCAGTTGGCATCTGTGTTGGCGGGCAGTCGGATAACTTTTATATCAGTGTTTGACAAATGTTCGACTGCATTTGAAAAATAGTTGAACGCAATTTCGTCATCATTTGGCACATACAGATATTTGATTTTATCAGTGTCTAATTTTGGGTCTTTAAGAACTTGTAGTAAATGCACTTCGTCTATTTGCCGTGTCAGACCCGGCCAATACACCTGACGAATCATTCTTGAAATTCTTTGCGCAGGCTTTTCGAAAATTCTGGAAGTATACAATCTGTCGATTTTGGATTTTAGCGATTCTGCAAGTTTTAGCTCCTGCAAAAGATTCGCAAGATAATATGTCCCCTCCACTGCAAATTTGTGATTGTTAATATCGATCACATCGAATTTTTTATCGCCTCTGCCGTTTGATTTGCAAGGGTCGTCAACCGTTATTTTTTTATCGCCGTCAGTGTCTTCTTCCTGTATAAGCCGGCATATCGTCAATGACGCATCAACAACGATATATTCTGTATTTGGCATTGTACTGTCGCCGCAGGCCGCACAGCAAATACTGAAAATCAAATATACAGCTTTTATTTTTATCCGCTTTAAAGATAGTGTATAGACTTTCATAGTAACAATTCTATTTCAACAGATAACTTGATGCAAGTCTAAAGGCGGTTTCTAATTTTTGGTGTGAATTTTAGTCCGAAATGTGTACAAAAAAAAGAGGCCGGAACGTCCGACCTCATTGCCGGTGTTTGTACTTTAAACTTTTTTGCGTCTGTGCCAAACCCAGCGTTTGTATATATACTATAACAAAAAGCCCACCATCAAGTCAAGTAAAATCGAAAAAATCGTCCGCAGTTTTTGACATTTTTTGAAACATTATTGGACGTTGCGTATTATATATTTTGAAACTACGTAATTCCCGAAATACAAAAATTTGTTTTTTTGCTACTCACTCAAATTCATAAAAAAAAATAAATTTTTTATCATCCTAAAGTTAACCGCTTGGCCGCTTTTGACGAATTCAGACTTATAAACAATATTATTATGGAGCTTAAAAATGAACGGAAACACGCAAGACAGACGACGCGAAAAAAGATTAAATTATCACTGGCCGGTTTGGTTCGCCGAGGATTTCACAAACGATTTATCACAGGGGCAAATGATTGATATAAGCAGCGGCGGTGCTGCGTTTACGTGTCTTGCAGAAGAATCACCCTATCCGGGTCAATATATAACCACACGTTTCAGTGTTCCGCGTTATGGTCAGGAGAATACATTCGATATGGAAAGCCATATCCGCAATGGTTTTGTCTGCAGAGTCGATCACATTAACGGCTATATGCGAAAAATCGCAGTTCAATTCTCGCAGCCACTGACTTTCAAGCCTGGCGAACAGGAAAATTCAGAAGTTGATGAAGTTAGCGAAGTTTTTGAAACAGAAGCTGTCGGCGTAGCGTAAAAATTCCAACGATTCTTTACTTAAAAACCCGACATAAATATTACCTGTATTTCCCTGCCGAATGAGTTATAATACTCCGATATGGCAGAAAACGAGAAACCTAAAACATTTATGACAGCAGGTCCTACCCTGCACTACAGCCACGCTAACGTCAACGGCTGCTATTTTATTGCTATCTGCATTTATTATTTCACGTCCGTTTTCTGGACTAAACTGCTTAGCGGCGAATTAATTTTCCCGATATTTCCAGGCCCCTTCTATCTTGAAAACTTAATTCTTTCGCCTTTGAGCATATATGAGTATCCCGCTCAAATTTTTGTAATGCGACTTCTTCTTGGAATTTTAATTGCCGTCCCGATACTTGCGTCCCAACTAATGAGTTTCAAATACAGTTTGCTTTTTGTCTTTATACTTGGAATTATCGCTGGTTTGCCGGGACTTGCTTTGGCGGTTTTGGTTGGCGCTTTTGGCGCGGCAGTTCGGCCATTGCGTTTCAGATCGAGAATCATTTCATTTGTACTATGTACTTCGCCTTCGATTTTATATTTCAGCTTTTTCGGCGGCGCGAAAAATGCCGACAGTTTACGATGGGCATTATCTTATGCTCCGTGGGGCGATGGATTGCTGAATGCGCTGGCAATCGCGGGAATCGTTTTACTCATCGGCCATTTCACACGCTACAGACCAAGTCTTATTTGCATTATTTCTTTCGGTGTTCTTGTTACAACGATTTTCGTTTTTCAGGATGGCATCAATCTTTCAGAATTGGATTATCAGCTTTACATAGCGGAAAATAATCCTGCTACGGTGAAGGAATTTCAAGATGCAAGTCTTTCGGGCGCTCTCGACGACGTACTAAACAGTCCACAGCGGAAAAATTATTTTCAATCTCCTTTTTACCCTGTTGAGACAATCTCGCTGCGAGCGGTTCTGAAAAAAGAAATGCAAAACAGATTGCTGCTGGATCGCTGGCCCGAATGGATAAGTGAAACATCCGCACCTGCGTATCAAGGTCGCAAAAGGCAGTTATTAAGGCAATATGAAAAATTTATAAATCCTGAAAAACAATGGTGGAAGCCTGAAATCATTCATACAACCTTATTGAAAAGCCGCGCGAGAATCAGACGTATGCCTATCGCGCTTTATTACAAGGCTATGCTTAGCGAACTTTCGCCTGAATTAAATGTGCTGGTTGAAAAAGAAACGCTGCATTTTTATAACGATTATCCGCACAGAGAAAATCTTCCAATCTGGCACAGACTTTATTCCGAATTTCCTACTAGTCCCGAATCAATCGAGGCACGCTGGAGAAGAGCTATTCATCTTGCGGGTATGGGAGAATTCACTCACACGCAGGAAATGATAGATGAAAGTCTTGCGATGATTGTAAAGGAAACGGAAAAAATTAAAAACGAATCTGAAAAAGCTATGGATTCGATTTTCCATAAACCTGCGAAAACAGTTATTACAGAATATGAACTTAGAAAATTAAAACGAAAATTTCTGTATTTGCAAAATCTCATCAGCGGCGAAAATCTTGGTAAAGATGAAAAGAGCAAAAAACTCGCGTCGGATTTTATAATCCTCAACCGGCACGATGTTCTTTATAAAAGCCAGCTTATTTACCTCTTGCAGCAGGCAGGCGAAAATAGTCCGCTTAAAGACAACATCATTTTGGAACAGACACTGCTGATCCCTGACGCGATTGAAAGAGCCGAGCAGTTAGGGAAAGTCACAAAGGATTTCCCCGGCACTGACGGCGGCATTCAGGCAAGATTTGAACAGGCCTCTCTGAAACTTACTATCTGGAAAAACCATCAATTAAGTGATAGAGAAAAAGACAAATATCTTACCGAAGCGCAAACAGGTCTTAAAAAGTTTTTAAAAGATTATCCCGAATGTTTTTTAGCCGAGCAGGTACAGGAAATTCTGTCAATCCTGCCAAACAAAGAAAAATAAGCACCAAATGCCAGCCACACTCTCTTATTTTGCCCTTTTTACCAAGTTTGACTTTTCTGTCGATTTTTAGTATAATAAGGACATAATGCAAAGCAGGATAACTATAAACAATTTAAAACCTCAAGCCGATGTATTGCTGATTGGCAGGACCGATAAAAACATTGTTGATAATCCTGAAAATAATGATATTCGGTTCCAAAACTGTCAGCACATTTCGGAGGCTATGGATTTTTGCAGCCGAACGCAATTCGACATCATTGCGTTAACAGTTGACGTTCTCGATGAGAACCTTACAACAACCCTAAAAAAATTACGCCAAATTAACCCTAATGCCAGGATGTTTTTGCTGGCTCAAATGTGGCAGGAACCCATTGCCGCTCATATCGTTTCGCAATCATCTAATGGCACTCGATTGGTTGACGATTATTTTATCTGCCCGGTAGCTTTCTCATTGAAAAACCAGGCTAAACAATCGGCCGCGCAGGAGCCACAGGTTGAACAGCCAGTACCAACGAACCCGGCTTTTCAGGAACAGCTCGAACGAATCGCGATCCTTGAAAGACTAGTGATGGAAGATGAACTTACGGGGGTTAAAAACAGGCGATATGTACGTGAGTTTTTGAGGCAGATAATCGAGCACGCGAAAAAATTATCGCTGCAAGTTACGCTGTTGATTTTTGATATCGACAACTTTAAGCAATACAACGATCTTTACGGCCATCCGGTCGGCGACAATATTTTGAAACAAGCGGCGGTGCTTATGCAGAAATGCTGCCGAAGACAAGATGTTGTCGGGCGAATCGGCGGCGACGAATTCGCGGTTGTGTTCTGGAATCTGCCGGGCGAAAACGCTATCGGGCTGGATAACAATCCGCCAGAAGAAGAACGAAGAAGTATTGAAAGCGAACATCCGACACAAGTGATAAATATTTGTGAAAGATTCAGAAGAGAACTCCACATAACAGATTTGCCTGCAATCGGAGTCGAGGGTAAAGGTACGCTGACAATCAGCGGCGGACTGGCGACATTCCCGCGAGACGGCTCAACAGTTCAGCAGCTTTTCGAACAAGCCGACAAAGCTCTTTACGAAGCAAAACGCAGCGGAAAAAACAGAGTTTTCCTCATCGGTAACGAAAACAAATAACAATCATATTCTTTCCACTTCTGTCGGGCTAATCAATTTATATTTTATTCCACGCCATTGTATCGTTCTGCCGAAAGATGAAGACAATATGCACAGCAGCATAAGAAACGCCCAAACTGGTGAAAATAAAATATCAGCTATTGCAGCGGTTTTTAAGCGAGACCAATCAGCAGGAAAAATTTCGCAAATCATTTTCTGACGCAAAGCAGCATTGAAGAATTGACCCGACAACGATAAAAACGCAGCGAGCAGAAAAATATACCAATGTGAGAAATCGGCTAACTTAAGATAGATCGCAACGCCGGCAAAACCCCAAAACGCGAAAACCATATATATACACGTTAATAAGCCGAAAAGCCATGTTCCTGGCGAAGTAATGCGGGTAAGAAGGAATTGTCTGCGAGCGAATTCAAAAAACCTCGGCGTATCAAATTCTTCGTAAGAAGCAACGAAACACGCAGGTACAAAAAATACTTTCATACCCGCTTTTTTTGCCGCTCTGCTTAAGGTTAAATCATCGCTGACGGCAGTGTCCCAAATTTTTTCCATTCCCAGCTTTTTAAAATTCTCGACAGAAACCGCCATCGAGCCTCCCCAAGCCTGGTTGAAAATTGTTGCGCCAAGAAGCTGTGCGACTTTTGCGTTGAGGATTGAAACCGCCAGTGTCGCAAAATTATTTTTTAAAGGAACATACCATCTATAGCCGCTTGATATGCCGTGCTTGTCTTTGCGGAGCGGATAAACAAGCTCATTGAGCCAATTCTGCCTTACGCACGCATCTGAATCTGCGAACGCAAACATCTTCACATCTTTTGAAATCATCGAGCAGCCGAAGAGCTGATTATGAAGTTTTTGAGCGCCTTTGGTTGAAATACCTGCGGCTACAACGCTTATTTTAAATGCCTTTGTTTGATTTTGGATTTTTTCGCGGATTGCAAGTAATTGATTGTATGCAGGATCCTGCTGGCTTTCAGTTACGAAAATTATTTCATAATCCTTATAATCGATTTTATAAAATGATGAGACGTTTTTTTCAAATTCTGTGTCGATTCCTTTGCAGGGAATTATAAGAGCTGTTTTTGGACAAAACGATGTGCGGTTGCGTTCGGCCTTATTGATCACAAACCTGTAATTGCGTACGACAAGCCAGAAACCAAGCACCTGCGCAATCATTGAAATTATTACAAGTGCGTATAAAAAAGTCATATTTACTGTCCTTAGCAAATACTCGCGATCGGCACAATCGCCTTGAGTAAATTCTCTATCGTATATTCAGTTGAAAGTTCGACGCGAAGCAAATGTCCGTGATTGTGCTGCGAATCGAGAATGATCAAATTTTTATTGTTGCTGAACCAGCCTGTTTCCTGCACCTGATGACCAAGTACGAATAGACTGACGCCGAGTTTGTCTGCATAGAATTTCAGCTTTTCTTCGCTTTGGCTTCTGCCCCACGTTAAAAGATAAGCTGAGTTCGGGCGAACAATATCGCTTACCTTCAAACGCCTGTCGAAAATGCCGAAATCGAATTTGTCGGCGTTTCTATCGGCAGGCAGCGAATGAGAAATCCAAATGCCGTTTGGTGTTTTGATCGCCAAAGGCTGCGAAAATAAAAAACGTTCAATCGCGCTTTCGACGGCTTTCATTTGAATGCCAAAACGCCTCTTGAGCGCTGCACGCATTGAAGCATTCATTTCTTTGCCGCCTTTCAGTACATCGCTGTTGCTTATAAACGCAGTGTCGTGATTTGCGAGAATGAAATGCACCTGGTTTGGGAAATCGATTTTAAGCTGAACAGCCTCTGCGAGAAGTTCGAATGAAAGACAGCCGCCTTCCTTATCTTCAGCGCCGCCGTGAATAATCTCCTGCAGAACAATGTGTCTGTCTGGATTTTTTTCAAGGTTGGCATACGTGACAACACGTTCAAAATTTCTTCTGTGGCCGTGAATATCGCCGGAAATAACCAAATCACCAGTTGAAGGCAATAAAACCAAATTCGCTTTTCGGAATTTATCCTGCTCGTTTGCCAGGATTCCGGCTTCCAGCAGTTTGATAAATTTTTCAGCCATTATTGACCGCCTATCCTCTTAGCAAAAATACTGTGTATCAGCAAATCGAGCCTTGAAATAACATCCGTCATCGATCTTGGTCTTTTTTGAGGGTCTTCCTTAACGCAATCCACGACAAGATTCGAAACGCTCAATGGAATTTTACTGTAAATCTCGTGAGGAGCGGCAAAATTTTTCTGTCCCATCAGCGCGGCTATATCGTTTGCCTGCGGAATCAATGTCGGCACATTTTTGCCTGTCAAAGCCCAATACATCGTCGCACCAAGATTGAAAATATCTGTCCTGCCATCGAGGTGCATTCGCTTAACCTGTTCGGGAGCGATATAATCGGGAGTGCCCTGGATTCGAGGCTTGACCGTACCGATTTTGCAGCCCTGACCAAGGTCGATGATACTTATCGCGCCAGACTCGTTATTAATCAGAATATTGTTGGGCTTTATATCGCAGTGAATGTAGCCCTGCTGATGCATAGCTCCAAGACCTTCGGCAACCATACGGAAAACCAAAAGTACATCGCCAAGACTCAAACCTTTGGATCGTTCTAGCGATTCGCCGTCAAACATATCCATCGATAAAAACATCTCTTTGACTTTTAGCAGCTTACGCACTTTAATCAATTTATTGCATTTTCGCAAATATGGATGATTAACCGCCTTTGAAACATCATATTCATTTTCGATCTGTTCGAAAATCCGCAAGTCTTCAGGGTTCTCGTATACTGCCCGTTTGAGCGCAACGGTTTGCCCGTTTTCCTTATCTTTTGCAAGGAAAATCATACTGCGGGCACCAATGCCGAGCTTTTTAATTATCGTAAAACCATCTAATTCAAATCTATCAATTGCCATAAGCCCTTTAATATAGCAATTTTATTGACTTCCTAAAAGAAAAATTTTCCTTATTTTACCTGATGGGAGGATAGGTGATTTTTTTACCTCTAACACGGGCAAACCCTGTAAGTTTATGGGACTTTGCGTTTGCAAGACTATAAATATCCACAACTTTGTAACCTCTTATCAGCATTGCATCTCCGATTAGCGAGCGATGACAGCGAAACGGAACCGCTTCAGCACACATTATTGCAACTCGTTTCTTATTTACATAAGCAATCAGCTTTTCGAGACTTTTCTCAAAGTCATCGGTTTGCATATAATCCGCATAGCCGCGAAAAGAAGCATTTTCCCAACCTGTATTGGCCGATTCTTTAGTTGTATGACGCAAACCTCCCAAGCCGGGCAGATGAATGTACCTTCTCTTGAATTTTTCTTTGAAATTTTCTTTATTGAATTGCGGATTATGACGTGATTTTGGAATAGAACGCACATCTACAAGTTTTGTGATTTCATACTTATCCAGAATCGCTGTGAATTCTTGCAGGGTACGAGTTGAATGGCCGATTGTGAAAATTTCTCTCATCTATTTATTTTTCTTACTTCTGATTCCAATTCAATAATTTTTGGAAAAAGAATATTCATCTCTAAATTCATATGTTCTCTGAATTCTTTAGCTAATTCGTTAAAAGCCTGCTGAAACATAATGAAAGCATCAGAAGGATGATCTAATGCCTTAAACATAGCCGCTATATGTTGAATGGTAGATACCAGTGAATTCTCAAGTTTCAAATGATCGACTTCTATTTGGCTAATTTGATTTTGTACGTTATCAATACTAATTTCGGACTTTGTTCCGCCTTGCTTTTTATAATTTTCTAAGCCCTCTATGTATGGAAATAAAACTTCTTCCTCTCTTTTTGAATGGGTTTCACTTTCAGATATGAGTAATTTAAATATTTCCATTAAGGCAAGCAACTCTGTATAATTTTCTTTATGCTCTTGTAAACTTTTTCCCAGCAGTCGTTTTACATAGGGAACCTGCTCGGAGATTATTAAGTGATGCTTGTGCTTGATGTAATCGACAAGTTTCAAACAAGACGCATTTATAAAATCTTCTTTATAGGTTGTTCTAGTAACCATAAGTAATCCTTCTATATATTCTATGCAAAAAGAAAGACTTAGACTTAAGGAATATGATTCATTTTATTTAGTAAATTGATTATTAAAATTAGCCTTTGGGCTGATTACAGTTAGAACCTTCTGGTTTTAGCAGCATTATTTTTGATAATTGGCTTTAAGATTTTCCAGGATAAATATTAGTTTGCCTGCGGCGGTTTGATTGTTGGTATCGCCAGCTTGTGCCATACTCAAATAATTCAAAGCAGAATCAAATTGATGAATTCCTAAAAGCTGATAGCCCGCGAGCAATTGCAAATCGCTATTTGTGCCGGTTTGCTCAAGAAGTTTGGCAATTTGTTTCATTAATATCTCATTGTCCGTATATAAACCTCGCGGATAAAATGCCCATTCACTTCCCGTCGGCTGCTGTTCGATTATTTGACGCAAATTACGAGCAGCATCAGCATACTTGCCTTCGGCGAACAAAGATTGAACATATGCAAAAGGCAAAATAACATCCGATGGAGCTAATGCTTTTGCCTGGAAGAAATAATCAGACGCTTTACTATAATTTTGCGCAGCGAACAATTTAACGCCCTGATCGAAATATTTATCGGCTGAAGACTGCTTTGCCGGCTCTGTTACATTCCCAAAAGATCGGTAATCATAATCTGAACCCTTATATGTATATGCTTGATTTGCATTACTATATTCGGCGTTCATCGAACTTGACTGATTAGAATTATCTGGTATGTACCAGAAATACGGATACGTTCCGTAATCATAGTAACGATAATAATTGTAGCCTGGCCAGTAACCATTCAAACTGACAAAGATATATCTGCGAGGATAGTGGACGGGCCGATACTCGGTGGAGTCGTATGCCGGTGCATTTGAATATGAATAAACATTACCGTAGGCGGAATCATTATAATTGGAGTAGCCGAGGCCATAATAATTCGACCAATAATTAGAATAATATGGCCAGAAATATGAAGCGCCGTAGCCGTATCCATAGTAGTAAGGCCTGTAGCCCCGATAGCCGCCGTACCGATATGAACCATAACCATACCGATAATAACTGCCGCGACGATAATAATTGTCTTTGTCGTAATAGCGGTGATTGAATTTGTCGTAGCCTTGTCGGTTGTAGCTGTAATATCTATTGTTGTCGCCGTAACGACTGTAATTGCCGCGATAGTAACTGCTATACGGATACTTGTTATTCCGATTGTAGTTTCCATCACGATTATTGTATCTGTCGCTGTATCCGGTGTAGTATGGGTATTTAGGATTGTCGTTGCGTAATCGCGGGTTGCTTGATACAGCCGGTGGGCGATAATGTCTTGTACCGAAGGTTGAAGTATCTGTAAAACGCCAGGCATTCGGCGACATTGTCGGGGCGAAAGGTACGTTTGGACGTCTTACATTTGAGCCTCGTGGATGGCTATAACTTCGTCGCGAATCGCCAGAACCACGACGAGAATCGTACGAACTTCGGCTTGAATGGGACGACCTTCGCGATCGGCTTCCTGCGTGATCACTTCCGCTGCGACTGCTTATTGATGCCCCGCTGTGTCCGCTTCCTCGGCTGCCCCCACCGCCCCCGCTTCGTGCAAGTGCAGCAACATTTATCATTAACAAAGTTGCTAATACGAAGCTGAAAATCACAAACAATTTGTATTTTCGTATTAACATAATTTATTCTCCTTTATATATTATGGTGCGTACTTCCTCGGTGTGGTAACCCATTATATCATACTATATCAGAAAAAATAATGTTTGTTTTTGTCCGCAAATGGGACGAGGAGAATTGGAAAATAGGATGATAAAAAAAAAATCGGGCTTTCGCATGAGCAGCTTTATCACGAAGCGTTATATAAATTCGGCTTTCAGCCTTTAAGGACTCAGTGCCTCAAATTCTTCGGGTGAAAGAAGCTCATTTTTGCGAATCGCCCGATTCAACATAATATTATACTTTTGATATGTAAAAAATGTTTGCTTTATTTTATTGGAATTGTTTGAAATGCGAAATTCTTATTTCTGTAAATAAAAAAAGGTCTGAAAATAACAGACCTTTTTATAGTTGGTACCTCCACCTGTGCCGATGGAAGGCTATTTAAAGAACCCAGTATTTAAAGTGGTAAGTCAGCTTCAAGCGTCCGAAAGTCCCCGTTAAGGGCATGTTCGAGCCGGCAGGTGCTGACTCCCTAAAATATGGGTATCGGTTCTTCAAATATCTACCGACCTGTCGTACACTGCAGGGGAAACCTACTTAATATATTATACCGAAAGATCATTTTAAGTTCAATCAATTTCCAGATTTCATTTACATTTTTGTTTTGAGAAATGCTTCATCAATCAGGTAAGAATGAAATAAATAGACTTTTGTCCTCATTTATGGTAAAGTGCTAAAGCGTGTATTCAATTATATGCAGTTCTTTTAAAATTCAATTAAACATAATTGCAAATTTTTCGTATTTAAATTTGCTCCACTTTACAGTCAATTTGAAATCTCAAATTTTAAATTTCAAATTTTTCATTCGGGGGCGAAAGGCTTCGACCGGATGGGTAGAGAGATAGGTTGCATGTCCAGGACGTCGGTTGGCCTGGCTAATCATCCGACACAAATTTAATTGGCAACTACCAATTAAGAATGGCTGCCTAAATAGGCACCCGTCCACCGGGATCGCTCCTGCCGATCTCGCTTGGGCGTCAACTTGCGGGATCGCTTTGAAGGGCCGTTTGTCCTGACGAAGTTAAAAACTTACAAACTGGCTGAACTGAAAGCCTGTTGATCGGCGTGCGGTAAGGCGACATTTGAAATGACCAACTAAACATGTAGATGCCTGTCTTGAAACATTTCGGGACGCGGGTTCGAATCCCGCCGCCTCCAATTTTTAAGGCTCCTCTAATTTTCTTGCAAAACCGGCTGGTTGGGTGTAAAGTAATCGCGAAATTTGTCGACTAGTGTTTTCGTTTTTAATTTAATGAAAAACTCTTAATTACGATTAGCTACCAAGAATAAACTCTTTACAATTGGTCGTGGTCAAGATTATAGTAACAAAACACAAATCGCCACAAGTGATTATGGAACAATAACTTGCACCCGTAGCTCAGCTGGATAGAGCAACGGATTTCTAATCCAAGTTCCACTCTATAAGTATCGTATTCACAATCTCTTACACTCGTTTTTTACATAAAAAGGAGGTTTGCAAACTTAACATCAGATGAGTCGAGTAGCCCAGGGGAACTTCACCCCCAGGCTCTCACAGAACCGTACGTGACACTTGTGAACGGCGGAGTAAAAGTGTACCACATGGCGGAACAAAAATGTACCACCCGAATTATATATAGCCAGGACCGCCCCGGCTGTCAATTGCATTTCTAAACCGTTGTCTTTTGTCTTCCGGCCAGCAGTTTACGGCTCTGCTCAAGACGATAACTAACGCCATTGGCTTCAACGATATGAACCTTATGCGTTAATCTATCCAGCATTGCACCAGTCAACCGTTCCGAACCGCAAACCTCTATCCAATTCTCAAACGGCAGATTTGTCGTAATTATCAAACTCTGGCGTTCATACGCTCTGCTGACCACCTCAAACAATAACTCCGCACCCATCTTGCTGAACGGAACATAGCCAAGTTCATCAAGTATCAGCAAATCATGCTTGCTCAACTGATTTAATTCGCTGCAACTGCTTTTCTTCCCTGGCCTCAAGTAATTGGGTTACTAATCCTGTACAACCATAGAACCTCACATTATAGCCTTGACAGCGCCGCAAAACCTAACGCTGTTGCAAGATGAGTTTTGCCGGTTCCACTATTGCCCATAAATAAAACATTTTCAGTTTTCTCTATAAACTCACATCCCAGCAGTTCTCTTATCAATGGTTCATTAATAGATTTTTGTAAACTAAAGTCAAAACTGTCGATTGTTTTCAGCATCGGGAAATTCGCATTGTTGAATAATCGCTCTTGTCCTGACTGCATATCTGTGCCAGCTGTGAATACTCTTTCAGCATTGTGGGCAGTTTTAACTGTTTTAGATGGTATTCCAGCAAAACCGTGGATTTACGCTCGCTTTGCATAACAGTCTCCTTTCGACATCAACGAACTATATGCTGAAACATTTGTAGTATTAACTACAATATGACGAAGATGCTCTCTGCCTGCGATACTGAATGTTGTAAATATATATTCCTCTGTCCTTAGCAAAAACTGAACTATCGCATAATAACTGTATATCCTGTAATTCAGAGCTTTGGTAATTGCCTTGCTGATTTGATTAATTGAATATCTGTTCAGCAAAAGCAATATCTGTATATATTCTTTTGTACCATTGTGATGATGACTCTCAAGGCATCTGCGGTATATGTTAAAACATGCAGGCAGGTTCCAATCCTCCAATGGTCTTGCATAATCCAGTGAGCCGGGTTTGCTCTTTAATAATTCCAGATAATGCATCGGCTCAAATACCTGCTTTTCAGTTTTCCCAGCAGCGGCAATGTCTGGCAATAAGTTTATCCTGCTTATATATCTCTATAAAACCTACTGAAGCCTTAATGGTTACCAGGTGATATGCAAACCTCACAGACACCGAATAATCATTGGTGTCATAACGAACCAGAGATATACTGCTTGCAAACGTAGATGCCGTCTCGATAATCAAATCTGCTGTCAGGTAAAGCAAGGGAAGATACCTTGTCCTCGGCAAGGAGCTGCTGTTTGGTTAATGTCCCTTTGCCTCGCAGGATACGGCTTAGGTCGCGTTGGCAGCAGTCTCGCAGTAATTTATTAAGCTCATCATAATCTTTTACCTGCGGCACCGGCACCATAAAATTTAATCTTACATACTTCACACTGCCTTCCACAACGCCTTTTTCATTAGGTCTTCTAACATTACAGAAGTAAGGCTCAAACAGATAATGACTAATAAGTCGTTTGAACTCTCTGGTGTGCTTACGCTTATGGCCTGTCAGTATCTTTGATATGGCTGTGCGTGTGTTGTCATAGCTGATTCTGGTTGGAACAAATCCGAAAAATTCAAATGCCCATACATGAGCTTCAAGAAATGCTTCTGTGCATTCACGCGGAGATGCCATCACAAACATCGCATCTGAATGCACCAGACTCATTACAAAGAAAGTTATCTTCTTCAGTATGCCGTTAAATTTGACAACCGCGTAGCCGAAATCAACCTGTGCCTGGCCGGGCTTTTGACTCAAAGGCATAAATACTTCCTTGGAAGTCGCTTTAATTTGGCGAACGGCATCTTTGACTATTGTGTAACGGCCGGTAAAACCTTTTGATTGCAAAATCTCCCATATCTTTTTGGCTGTATGATATTGCTTTTTATTATCAGATTCGCTGTCAGCCTCGATGATGGATTTAATATGGTCTACATACGGAGCAATCATCGATTGCTGTGGCGGTTTGGTTCTCATGTATCCTGGGGGCTGGGGGTTGCCTTTTATTTTTCGCAAAGTATCGCGGTGAATGTGTTCTTCTCTG
>MHYA01000127.1 GCA_001825675.1 Planctomycetes bacterium GWF2_42_9
AATAAAAATGTCTGTCCTAAGATATAAAATATGGCACAGCTAAAAAGACTCAATGCGTAACGCGAGAAGTCCGGCATTTTTTCCGGCAAAAAAAATAATGCTAAAGGAATACAAGCAATTCCAATGATTATATGCGATACCGCGAACAGCTTTAAAATATCTTTGCTATGATTTTTCAAAAAAATCCTAGTGCATAGATAAGATAAGGACTGTGAAAACGCTGCTAAAAAGCCAAACAAGATGCCTGAATACATTTTTAATTCCTATAGTAGATTATAATTATTTTGGCTAAGCCAATTGTACATGGTTAGCAGCCAAATTCTTCAAGCTTAAAGTTTAGTATCCGTTTAAGTTCTGAAGATAAATCCTTCGAATCTGATTCAGTAACCACCTTAAGCATTAGTTGAAGTTCGAGCTGGTTAAAAAGAACTTCTGCTCCATAAGAAGAGCCGCTTATTTTAAGTAATAATTTTTCTGGGACTTTGTCTTTAAATATTTTTACGGTTTGTTCTGGGGTACGCATTGCAATTAGATTAAGCGGCAGGGGGATTCTATGGGGCAGTTCAGTGCATAGCTTTCTGATACTGGAGTAGAAGGCTTTAAGCGGCCAAACGTTTTCCCCATTCAAGGTTCTTGGAGTGGCATTTAGTCTATATTCCAAACGTGCCATATTAATATTGTTTCTTTTGGCAACATCTTCGTGATAATGCACTATTGCATCAATATCATGAAGGATATTATTGAGATTGCCGAGCAGACTTTTTGAATTAGTTTTAGAAAAGGCAACATGGTCGCCATATAATTTCATTATTTGTTCAGTATTTTCACGCGGGACTTCTATTCTTATCATTCTGATCATCAGGTTGGCAAAAACCGTATGTACGAAATCGTTCATGCTCATATCTTTATCCACAGGCAGCAGCATCGTGTAAAGACTATCGGCATGCATAACCGGCATAAAAAGATTGCCGCTATTAAACGAGTCGGCTGTGTTTATGTACCATTCGCCGAGGTCATTTTCAGATTTGTCTACTTCAACAAAAACAGGCTTTTGCTTGAATTTCTTAAAGACTTTTGTTGTTAAACGCAATATCATCATTTTTGAAACTGACTTTCTTTTTAACTCAAAAAAGTTAGTGAATTATAGTCGGGGCTCAGAATTGAATAAAGTAAAATATGATTGCCATTTTTATCGAATTCTTGACTTCCTAAAACACATAGCTATAATCATGTTCATGAACAAAAACGTGGAGCAAACCTGTCAGCAACTTATAGCAGCTTTTTTCAAAGCATATCCAAACCCTAAATTACAAAATGAAGTTAATCGTATCATGAAGAGATTTGATGCTCTTAAAATTCCCATGCATGGCAAGCCTGGCGGCTGGGCTGGTGGAATTATATATGCAATAACCAATCAGGGACAATCGCCATGCGGCATACCAGGCGTTCTTAATAAAGAGTGTGAAGACTTTTTTAAAGTCTCCATGGGAACAATTCATAGAAGGGCGTATCAAGTTAGGGAGTTGCTGTTGAGTACATAGTCTCGCGACTTAGTAGGCGCACCTCTGAGTATATGATTTTAAAATAGACAAAATCTTATGCCTCAGCTAAACTGCTTGAGATTAATTAAAGGATTTTTTACTTGATGAATGAAATATTCGATCACAAAAATTGCCAATCTTTGTTTGGTTATGCTGCTTCAGTTCACATTCGATCTGGATGTGTATGTCAATTATGCGGATGTGGAACAAAAGGAAAAGTAGATTTTGACCTGTGGAGACAGATGACTGTTGAGCATATTATTGGAGAATCTCAAGGCGGTTATTTATATCAGATCACAGAAGCCTTATCGAGAAAATATCCAGAATTGTCTACAGAAGCGTTGGAAAATATGGCAAAAAGCATCGATCAAGCCAATACCATCACGTGCTGTAGTTTCTGCGATGCCAGTACAAGCAGGAACCGCTGTAATATTAGTATGACTGAACTTATCAAAACAACGAATGGAACCCCATCTGAGCTTGTAGAAATAATAAAAAAAGAATTAAACTCAATTCTTGAGCAAAAGAAATCTGTTATTGAGTGGAAACTTGCTTCCATAAAAAAAGCTTTTGAAACAGAAATAAAGCCGGCGATTGAAATATAATAAAAGGTTCGTATTTTTTTAATCGTAAAATGAATATAGAAGATTTTTATAAGGAGATTACCATGGCAAAGAAAAAAGTTGTAACTGGTGTATTTACTAAAGAAGAGACTAACATTTTAAAGAAGATGTATCCTAACACCAGCACAAAAGAAGTTGCTAAAAAATTAAATAGAAAACCTAAATCAGTTGAAGCTAAGGCATCGAACCTGGGTTTAAAGAAAGGCTCTAAATATCTTAAAAAAGTTGGACTGAGGAAATAATAGTTGTAATAATTCCCACTTGGTGGACTATCAATCATCAAGCTGGCACACTCATCCTGCCGCAATTCCTGCAATCTATAGATATTGATGAAAGATGGTTATTTACCAATCCGCGAGCCTAGACTGCTGATGGTGATGAGCAGATTTTATAGTAATCGTTTATCCGGTCCGGAAAAAAAATCCGTTCAGCTGATCCGGATGAGTCTTTAATCATTCTTTCAGCTTTTCAGCAGAAAACACAGTTTTTTAAAAAAAAGATATTATTTAGTCTTGAATTCTGATTAATTAAGATAATAATGACATATTTACCCTGAACAATTGAGAAAAATCAGAAGTATTATAAGCTATAAATAGATAGAAATAAGAATTATTTGGAGGCATAATAATGGCAATTGATATCAGGCAAATGTCCAAAATTGTTGAACAAAAAAGTGAACTTATTCGGTTGCTATTAAGTGAATTTGACAAGGTAATAATTGGACAGCGATATATGCTTGAACGCATACTAGTAGCTATTCTTTCTAATGGACATATCCTTATTGAAGGTGTTCCCGGATTAGCGAAAACCACTGCTGTGACGGTACTGGCTAAAGCAATAAAGGCACAGTTTCGTAGGCTCCAATTTACGCCTGATCTTTTACCAGCAGATTTGACTGGGACTCAAATATATCGACAATCTGATGGTGAGTTTTATGTCCGTAAAGGTCCAATTTTTGCCAATATAATTCTGGCCGACGAAATTAACCGTGCTCCGGCAAAAGTGCAAAGCGCTTTGCTTGAAGCAATGCAGGAACGCCAGGTTACTATTGGTGATCAAACGTTCTCGATCCCCGAACCATTTCTGGTGCTTGCCACACAAAACCCGATTGAGCAGGAAGGTACGTATCCACTTCCAGAAGCTCAATTAGACAGGTTTATGTTGAAGATTAAGATTGGTTATCCGCAAAAAGAAGAAGAACGCAAGATTCTCGATCGAATGGCGGCTACGAGCAAAAAATTTGACATCCAGCAAATCATTTCACCAGAAGAAATATTGGAGGTTCGTTCAGTTGTAGATGATATTTACATTGATGACAAAATAAAGGATTACATTGTTGATATTGTCTTTGCTACCCGCGAGCCGGATAAATACGGTTTAAATTTAAAATCATACATTCAATATGGCGCATCTCCGAGAGCGTCGATATATCTGGCATTGGCATCCAAGGCGATGGCATTTCTCAATGGCCGTGGTTATGTAACGCCGCAGGATGTAAAGAGTATCGGACAGGATGTATTGCGGCATAGGGTTTTAATAAGTTACGAAGCTGAAGCCGAAGACAAGACCAGCGAAGATATAATTCAAACCATTTTTGATAATATTGCAGTTCCGTAATAGGCAGGAAGCGAGTCGAAACACGATGTTGTCGCCAGAGCTGGTAAAAAAAATAAGACAGATACAAATTTATACTTCGCGAATGGTTAATGCAAGTTTTGCGGGGCAATATGAAAGTGTATTTAAAGGCAGGGGCATGCAATTCGAGGAAGTGCGTGAGTATACCCCCGGTGATGATGTTCGTACTATAGATTGGAACGTTACCGCTCGGGCCGGCAAAGCATATATCAAAAGATTTGTTGAAGAACGTGAACTTACTGTTATTTTGGCAGTCGATTTAAGTGCTTCAGGCGATTTCGGAACTCGTGAAAAATTGAAAAACGAGTTGGCTGCTGAATTTTGTGCTGTACTTGCTTTTGCAGCTATCAGAAGTAATGACAAAGTCGGGCTCGTGATTTTTACAGACCAGATAGAACTTTTTATTCCCCCTAAAAAAGGCACCAGCCATGTATTAAGACTAATCCGCGAACTTTTATGTTTTAAAATTCCCAACAAGAAGACAAATATTTCAATGGCTTTGGAATATATAGGGCTGGTTATTAGAAAGCACGCAACCGTATTTGTGGTATCGGATTTTCTTGCAGATAATTTCAAAAGGCCGCTTTCATTGCTTAGCAAGCGTCATGATGTTATAGCTGCGAATGTTCATGATCCTGCCGAATTAAAATTACCACCAGCAGGTTTGATAGAATTTTATGATGCTGAAACCAAAACAATTCGATTAATTGATTCATCGGATAAAAAAATTCGTAAATTCTATGAAGCTGATAATCAAAAGCGATTTCAATCACTTCAGGGAATGCTTCGTTCTATAAATATCGATTGTATAACTATTCAAACGGACAAATCATATATTCAGGATTTAGTGAGATTTTTCCATATAAGGCACAGGCGAGCTTAAGTTGATTCTATGCAGATAAATAAAAAATATATTTTGGTCTTTTTACTGGGATGTTTGCTGTTTAGCGGCTGCCAGGACAAAAACAATCCTGCTCAGCAGGATGTTCAATATTCAATAACGAAATCTTTTAATAATGGTCCTTTGCTCGTAAATTTGAAAATTAGCAGTAAACACATCAAACTTTCTGATCTTCTTGATATGGAGATACAGACTCAGATTAATGCCGATTATATTGTGGATTTGCCTAAAATTAAAGACGATCTCAAGGATTTTGCAATTCATACCCAGCGGGAAATTGGTAAAAAACTTGGTGCAAACAATAGTGTTATTACCACCTATTATTACAAATTAGAGCCTATACAAACAGGCAAATGCCAAATACCTCAATTGCAATTTCCTTTCAGGAAAGCAAGCGAGGAACCTAATACTGCCAAATGGGATGTTCTAAGAACTGAAGCAGTCGATATTAACGTTACAACCCAATCGCCAATCGATGCAAATACCTCAATGGCCGATATCGAGGATGTTGTAGATGTTAAGACAAATCACTTGTTAGCTGTAGTTATTACATTTGCAGCTGTAATATTGTGCGCAGTCGGTTATATCATTTATAAAATGAAAACCAAAAAACAAGAACAGATTCAAAAAGTTTATCGTCCGGCTCACGAGATAGCTTTTGAAATGCTAAGAAAACTCGCCGGCGAAAAACTCGTTGAGCAGGGCAGGATAAAGGAATATTACGAAAAACTAAGCTCGTGCCTGCGAAAATATATTGAAGACAGATTCACTCTGCGTGCACCCGAGCAGACCACCGAAGAATTTCTCGACGAAATAAAAAAATCGAATGTTCTGGAACCGCGATATAAACAGGAATTGAAAAATTTTCTCGAACATTGTGATTTAGTTAAATTCGCAAAGTATCAGCCAACAAACGAGCAGATAAATCAATCGCTCACTATGGCACAGCAGTTTGTTGATAATACGAAATCTCAGGAACATCAGGTTGAAGTTTAAAGGTATTGGATAATATGTTTTATTGGCCTTGGGCATTTTTGCTTTTTTTAATATTGCCGGTGCTTGTATTTATGCATGCAAGACACAACGCAAATGCTGCAATCAGATTTTCCAATATAGATAGATTTAAAAATTGCCCAATCTCTTGGCGGCAAAGATTTAGACCTGTTTTGTTCTGGATGCGAATACTTTGCATTGCACTCTTGATTGTTGCACTTGCAAGACCTCGCAAAGGTACCAAAATCGAAAATATATCAACTGAAGGCGCAGCGATGATAATTGCTGTTGACCATTCCGGCAGTATGGGCGAACCTATGAGCTATAATGGTCAGGAATTATCCCGGCTGGAAGTTGTGAAACAAGTTGTGGCTGATTTTATTAAAGGCGATGGCAAAGATTACAAAGGAAGAAACAGTGATATGATCGGCCTTGTTACTTATGCAAGGTTTGCTGACACTCAATGTCCCCTGGTCCACGGAAATAGTATTATTGTTGATTTTATTAAGAATATCCATTTAGTTGAGCAGCGTCAGGAGGATGGAACAGCAATTGGTGATGGAATTACACTTGCCGCCGCTCGTCTTCAAAAATGTGAGAAGCAGATATTTGACGAAAACGCAAAACTGCAATCAGCTTCCGATAAGGGCAAAAAAAAGGACCCCAATTTTAAGATTAAGAGTAAAGTCATTATTCTTCTGACAGATGGTATGAACAACACCGGCCAATATTCACCAATCGAAGCTGCTAAACTTGCGGCTCAATGGGGAATCAAAATTTATACGGTAGGCATTGGCAGCGAGCAGCAAGGAAATAACGGATTTTTCAATATGATGATGCCCTCACTCGATGAAGATTTGCTTAATAATATTGCAAGTATAACTGGCGGTTTTTACGCTCGAGCTGATAATGCTGACCAGCTTCGCGATGTCTATAAAAAAATTGATAAGCTCGAAAAAACTGAGGTCAAGAGTATTGGTTATGTTGATTATGCCGAAAAATTCCCTCCATGGGCAAAGGCGAGCCTTGGTTTGCTTTTGCTAGAAATTATGGCGTCAGCTACTATATTTAGGAAAATTCCATAGGAAATATGATGCGATTTGCTGATTACAATGCGTTCTTTCTTTTGTTCCTGTTGGCTTTCCCAATATTGCCATTATATCTATGGGCATTTTGGCGTAAAAAGAAAATGCTTGAGATTCTTGCTGAAAATAGATTGCTTGTCTCTATCAACAATTCAGTCAGCATTTCAAAGCAGGTTTTAAAAGCAATTTTGCTGATGGTTGCTTTTGCCGCTGTCATTATCGCTTTAACAAGGCCGGCATGGAATCCAAAACCTCGTGATGTTAAGCGTCATGGACGGGATGTTGTGATTTTGCTCGATGTATCAAAGTCTATGCTTGCTGAAGATATTAAGCCGAGTCGACTCGAACGAGCGAAACTTGCCGTCCGAGACTTGATGGAGAAAATCAATGGCGATCGGATTGGAATCGTAACATTCGCAGGCAACACGAGCGTGAAATGTCCGCTTACGCAGGATTATGCTTTTGCAAGGCTGGCGCTTAACCAGATTTCAACAGAAAGCACAACACGAGGAGGCACTAACGTTGGCGATGCCATTAGAGAAGCTGCCAACAAAGTCTTCGATGAGCAGGTAAAGGAATATAAAGATATAATTCTAATCACCGATTGCAATGATTCTGAGGGAAGTTTTCCTGTCCAGGCCGCCCAGGATGCAGGGGCTAAGGGAATTCGCATAATTGCCGTGGGACTTGGCAATCCTGATGAAGGTGCACGCATCCCGATAGTTGGTGCTGATGGGACAAAATCATTCTTGAAATACGATGGCAGGGAGGTTTGGGCCAGTCTTGATGAAAATACATTAAGGCAGATTGCCGCAGCGACCCCTGGCGGCGCATATATTCCCGTCCAAACAGGCACATTTGACCTTGGACAGATATACAGTAATTTGATTTATTCTGCCGGTAAAAGAGAGCTTGAAGCTACGACGATTCTGGAATATGATGAAAAATTCCAAATATTTATTGCGTTAGGATTAATATTGATCGTTTGCGAGGTATTTGTAAGTGAGCGTAAAAAAGATGAAAATTAAAATAGCAGTTATCATTTGCGTAATGCTTACCAATTATGTATTCGCACAATCCGGAGCGAAACTTGTCCAGCAGGGTAATGACCTTTATCATCAGGGACAGTACAAGCAGGCTATTGAAAAATTTGAACAGGCAGGGCAGTTTGATGAAATCCAAGCAGCCGCTGAATTTAATAAAGCCAACTGTTTATATCGCACAAAGGATTTTAATGAGGCTGTCGATTCCTATCGTTTGGCCGCCGTAGGAAGCAAAGATAAAGAGCTAATTGGAAAATCGAAATATAACATGGGTAATGCTTATTTTGCACAAGGCCAGACACTTGCCCAGCAAAATCCAGAGCAAGCAATAAAGATGTTCGAGGATAGTATTGATTGCTGGAGGCAGGCCAATGACATCAATAAGAAAAATACGTCGGCATTAAAGAATATTGAACTTGCCAAGCTTACTATCCAGCAAATTAAAAAGCTTATGGAACAGCAAAAACAGCAGCAGCAACAACAGCAAAAAAAACAGGAGGATTTGAATAAAAAGCTTGAGGATTTGAAAAATCAGCAGCAGCAGTTGGCTAAAGATAATCAGCAAAATCAGCAGAATAGCGACCCGAATCAGCAGCAGGAAAAAAATGAACAGAATAAGAAGCAGCAATCGCAATTAAATAATGAGACGCAAAAAACACTGGATCAGATGAAGCAGGAATCCAAGCAGCAGGATTCTCAAAATCAAGATCAGAATCAAAAGCTTCAGCAGGCTGTAAACGAAATGCAAAAAGCAGCCGACCATCAGCAGGAATCGCAAAAAAATCTTGAAAATTCAGAGCCGCAAAAAGCCGCTGAAAATCAGGAGAAGGCTGCCCAGCAGATTCAAAAAGCAATTGATGAGATGAAAAATGATGATAAACAGAAGCAGGAAAATCAACAGCAGCAATCTGGCGACAAAAATAAAGAAAGTGAAAAACAGCAAAAGCCTCGCAGTCAGCAGCAAAATGACCCAAATCAGCAGGCCCAGCAAAAACAGCAGCAACAGGCTCAGGAAGCAAACGCTGTAGATGCTACTGCTGATAAGATCCTCGAAGATGAGCAAAAGGCCCTTCAGAAGCGGCAAATTCTTATCCGTGGACAGCAGAAAGTGGAAAGGGATTGGTAGTTGGCAAAAAGATTTATTTACTTACCATTATTTTTATGTTTGATAACCTTATTCTGCGGTAATAATGCTATTGCGGTAAATGTCAGGGCGGCCGTAGATAATTCGCAGCCGATTTATGCCTCCAGTCCATTTTCATACAGCATAGTGGTTGAAAATGGGAGCAGTCCTGATTCAGTTGATTTGCAGCCATTGAAAGACTTTAACCCATCCGGCCCTTCGGTTCAGAATCGAACATCCATTGTGAATGGCGCAACGTCATCTTCAGTTATATTGACATATCAACTAACTGCTCCGGTAAAGGGCAGCGTTACGATTCCCGCTGTAGGAATAACAATTGGAGGAAAAACTTATAATACTGATCCTGTTACTATAACGGTGGCCGAGCCAGATTCGACGAAACAAATAGAAATCGAATCAAGTCTTTCAGCTGATAAATGTTATGTCGGCCAACCTTTAGTGTATACAGTGTCTTTCTATATATGGACCAGCATTGCGCAAAATAGAGGAGCGATTGCCAATGTCGCACTTGATGTCCCTATTCTTAAAAATGATGTGTTCGATGTTGAAAATTCTGATGAACAAGCCAATCCGAATTCGCAATCTGTTCTCATTGTCAATGGTCAAAAGGAAATGTTTGTTCAGGACCGTATGGATCACAATGGCGTTGATTGTATTCGATTGAAACTTTCAAAAATTTTAATTCCTAAAACGTCAGGTTCGCTCACTGTTCAGCCATGTACCGTGGGTGCAGATTTGGCAGTTGGCAGAGCTAACAATCGCAAGGATGATTTCTTTGGCGATTTTTTCGGCAATCAATATGAATACAAACGCTTTTCCGCTTCTTCAAATTCTCTTGCATTGACTATTTCCTCTCTTCCGCAGCAGGCAAAGCCCGTGGATTTTTACGGTTTGGTCGGAAATTATACTATAGATGTGCATGCAAGCCCTGTTAAGGTAAATGTCGGAGACCCTATTACGCTTACAATAAAAGTCGGAGGCGAAAAATATTTGTCGCCGGTCCAATGGCCGGAGATTAAAAATATTCCCAATTTCGCGAATAATTTCAAGATTCCCGCAGAACGTTCTGACGGCAAAATAGAAAATGGTTTTAAAGTTTTTACACAAACCATTCGCGCCAACAATGAAAAGATAAAGCAGATACCATCGATACCGCTTTCGTATTTTGATGTTAAAAAAGGAAATTATGTTACGATTAATTCTGCACCGGTACCTCTTGATGTATCGCCTACGAAGGTAGTAACGCAGGCGGAGATTGAAGGCACACCAATTTCTGCCGCCAATAAAGAAATCGAAGCCGTTAAGGAAGGACTATCGGCAAACTATACTTCAGCTGATGTTCTGCAAAATCAGCATTTTTCATTTACCGCTGCTTTAGTCAGCGTTTGGTTCTTTGCATTATGGTTAATTCCATTTTGTTTTTTGATGTGCAGTGTAATTGTAAAATTACTTATTGGCAGCAGCCCTCGTCGAAATCTTATCAGGAGAAAAAAGCTCGCCTTCAGCAAAGCAGTCAAAGCTGTGAAGTCTGTAGATAAATCTAATGGCAAAGTTGATGTGTTATTAATCTCCTCATTAAAAGAATATATCGCTGATAAATCTGAGCGATTGGCTGGTTCTTTAACTGCCGAAGATTGCAGGGAGCTAATTTTAAATAGAACTAATGACGTAGATATTGCCAATGAGTTTAAAACGTATATGGAAGATATTGAAATGGCGGCGTATAGCCCGACCCTGTACAGTTTTAATGATGAAAAACGAAAACAAATAATTGAACTGCTTGGTAAAATTGAGAAGAAATATGAATAAAGCATTTTTTACATTTTTAGTTTTGTTGCTGCTGACTAACGGAATTTTTGCGGCAATGTCGCATGACGAAGCTCTGCTTGTTTTTTCGCAGGCTAATGAGGACTTTTCGCAGGCTAACAAAACGACGAATCCAAATGATTCTCAAAAGCTGTATGAACAGGCAATTCTTGGCTATGAAAAAATCATCGACCAGGGCGGCATCAAAAACGCAAAGCTGTATTATAATTTAGGTAATGCATATTTGTTGAAAGACAATATTGCAAAAGCGATCCTTAATTATCGCCGTGCCCAGACGCTGGATAGTTCCAATCCTGATATTTATAAAAATTTAAATTTCACACGCAACCGCAGAGTAGATAATATTCCTATTTCTGTGGAAAAAAAAGTTATGGAACGTTTATTTTTCTGGCATTATGATTTTTCGATCAAAACAAAATTTATCATTGGCGGGATCTTTTTCGCATGTTTCTGCCTGTGGCTCGTTTTACGAATATGGCTGGCAAAATGGCCCGCAGGAATGGCAGTTTGTATTATTTCAATTGTACTGGCTTTGAGTATGGCTAGTTCAATATTTATTGAATATCATGGGCAGAGTGTTAAACGCAGTGGCGTAATTACTATAGAAAAAGTTATAGCCCGGCAGGGGGATGGCGACAATTATCCGCAGAGTTTTGATGAGCCACTTCATGCGGGCCTTGAGTTTGATTTGCTTGAGCAACGTAGCGGCTGGTTGCATATTAGACTCTCAAATGGCCATGATGCTTGGATTCCGGAACAATCCGCTGAATTAATATAATTAAATGAACACACGTCAATAATAACTATAATGGTTCAAAACATCCTTGCAATTTATCAAGCCGGCACACTCATTCTGCCACAATTCCTGCAATCTATAGATATTGACGAAATGTTTGTTGAATCAGATAAGGATGGATTGTATGGAAAATATAAAGCAAGAATCGAAAGGTGAGATTGTTATTTATCACAAAGCCGGCAAGGCCGGGCTTGAAGTTAAATTACAGGATGAAACCGTTTGGTTAAGTCAGGGGCAGATGGCTGAAATTTTTGGCCGTGACCGTACTATAATAGCAAGACACATTCATAATGTTTTTAAAACCAAAGAGTTAGACAGAAAAAGTAATGTGCAAAAAATACACATTACTTTTTCAAATTTCTGAATATAAGCTTTTATCCTGTTAATAAAATATTTTTTATGTCATATCTATTGTGGCCACTTATATTTAAAAACAACCATAATAATTTTGCTTTGCACCCCTTGAAATCATTGCATTTTTTGCTATATTTTTTCTTATTATCAGGCCATGAAACAAACGAAAGCAAGGAGCTGGAAACCGTGGCGAGGGTAAGAAATCAGACTTAACGGAAGAAGGTTGATTATGTTACATTTTTCTAAAAGTTCTCGGAGAAATTCTGTACATAGATTGAGGACTACATTCACACTATATTGTAAAATGATACCGATTGAAGCGTCAATACCATCTTTTAAGGATTAATATAATGATTAATTTTTCGATAAAAACATTTTTAATTAAAACTCCGCAGGAACTTTTAAAGGAATATTTTGCACAAAAACACCTATTAGCTGATTTTGACTGGTCAAAAGAAAACTGGGTTGAGGATCTGGCAGGACTACTCGAGCAGGATGGATACGAACAGGTTTCGCTGGAATTGGGCAAAATAAATGAATTGGCAGATGGCTCTGGGGCGGAGCATGTTATTGAACGGGCAGATTTGCTTTTCGGGATACAGTTGGCGGATTCTCTGCGGGAAATGAGTCATCATCAACAAGCGATGTGGACATTCCTCAACCACCGCGACATCTTTGACCAAGCCGTCGAAACAGAATATATTGATAATTTGACCAATTGGAAAATCTGCAATGTTGGTTGTGATTTGTCTTGTGGTACCGATGAAGAAATAAAAGAAGAACTCGGTACTGCCATCGCGGAGCACTTTCTTAAAAAAGGAAAAGGCAGACATTGCGATGTTGATTACTATTCCCGCAAGAATCCTGACCGACATTGTTTCTTTGCATATCCGGAAGATTATATAAAAGGGGCTATTGTATATGAAAATGGAAAGCGTACAACACACGCGACCCGTCCTGCTTTCGAGGTTATTTTTATATATGACCCGGCAGATGGTATATTGCGTACACATTCGCCACGAGGAGGTTCTTTCGAACCTTTGCAGGATATTTTCTGCAAAAAAATATTAGGTCTTAAAGATGGAGTTCCTGACAAGAATACCCAGGTGTATGATTTGAGCCCACTAAAAAATCCAAACTTTCGTTTTACATGGCAACCTTCCGATAATGTGGAAAAGGTTGAGTTAAAAATGCTCATGTTAGATTTCACCAGTGGCGGTAGTAAACAAGTTACAGTAGAAGCACAGCCAAATTTCAACAATCCCCGGATTGTATTTGACATGATGGATAAAGCGATACAAGCTTATGGTTCAGATGAAGGGCACACAATCATCAAAAAGGCTAAAATACTTATTAAGTTTGGGCCTGTCAATGGTAGACGTCCAAAGCGATTCACGCTGAATATTGGCCTGCCCAATAGCGATAATCTCAAAGATGACCCATACCACAATATGGTTCGGGAACTCATAAAAAGATGGGAGCTTGTGCGCACGCTGATGCGGGAAGCAGAGGCAGCGTGAGTGAATTGAATGATCATTTGCGATCTCTTGCCCGTCAATTTGATATGCGATTGGGCAGTACAATAAGTCACTTAGATACTGCCGATTGGCCCAGCGACAGGCTTCAAGTGTTTATTCAAATGGGTATTTTAATTCCTATTGCACCGGCGACTGAAATTCGATGTAACGGCTGTGGAGATGGATGTTCTATTGAACCGGAGATTCAGAAGTTACATGATGGAACGATGTGTGGTATCTTTTTCTGTAACAAAGAATCGAAGATGCTGAAATTTCCTATTAAGAATTTTCAGCAGTGGGAGATTGTCCGTAGCAAAATAGATGAATATGGTATAACGACGCCACCGCGGGACGAGTATATATCTCATGAAGAAGCCGCCTCCATCCTTGGCTTAAACTCAAAAGGCACCGTTTCTAAATATGTGGATAAATATGGAATTGCCGATAACGGAAAAATCGGTCAGCATAAAAAACTGCTATTATCAAGCGTTCTTCTCATCAAGCATAAGATTGAAGCAGAAGATTTAAAAAATGATGTAATTGATTTACGCAAGGACTCAAATACAATTACGAAACCTCGTTAGCCTTCAAATAACGGCTTAAACCGGCATTGCATATATGCTTCCAGTAAATTCAATGTTGGATAGTCCGCTCTCGCATCAAGCAGTACGTTAACCCTGCTGGTATTTTGTTTTATCCATGTAGAAATTCTTTCATCTATATCCAACGAATTCAGCTTAGATGTATTATTCAGCAGGGATTTAGCTAAATTACTATTTGAACTATTTGCATGGTAGTGTTGAGACACATATCTGGCATTGCTATTGGGGCCGACCTTACCGACTTTTAAACAGTTTTTTTGATAAAAAAACATATAGACTGCCATTTTACCTTTTGGCAATCTGGCCGGCGGATGATGAGGTGCATCTAAATATTCAATATGGTAATCTTGTGCAGACATACGAATACTTGAAAGCCGTGACACATCTATAAAGTTGTCCATGGCATCGAGTACTAAGCTATATATATCATTCTTCAAATTCAATTTTTTGTAAAAAGTGTTTCCAAACCGTTTCCATTCTAAATTTTTTTATAAATTTTTCCATCTTTTTTGAGTGTTCTTATGCAAGTACTTAAATAACTTGTTTTTCACGCTAAAAAAAGCGTTTCCAAACCGTTTCCACCTCAAAATCCCTCATAAACTAGATCTTGTCAGAAAAATACTAAGGACAAGACATGACCGAAAATTTGAAACAAGCGGCTCAAGATAATTGTAAAAGAACGACAACGGAAATATCGCAGACACATAAACATTGGCACATGGATTTGCTAGCTGAACAGGCTCTTCTTGTATCTCGTCTTGTCGAAATCACGGGGTTGTTAACCTTTGACAATCCGCCTATGGTGAAAACTACGTCTATCCGCAAACAATCGTTTCCAAAAGATTTTGACCGCAAGGCTTATTGTATTGGTTTGATTTGGCGGAACCCTACAATTTCCGCTCGCGAATTGACAAGAAAAGCAGGCATTGCCAGAAGTACTCTCGATATGCCAGGCTGGTCTGATGTAGTAAGTGTGCTAAAGGCCAGCCAAAAGGCTTCTTCAAAAGATTGTAAGGATTACAAAAGTTACACTGAGGACGTGGATGACGATCAGGAGGATGATCTATGAACAAGGCCACCTACAAGGCCACCATATCTAAAATTTTCTGCGATTTTGAACTGATATCAAGCATTTTCAAGAAAGCACAAGGCCACCACGCCTATTTATAGAAAGGTAACACATGATAGTAAATTCTAAAACTGAAAACTTAATAAGTCTAACAAAGTCAACAAAACTTCTGAAGCAAGGATGATAAATGGATTCACATCTCGGAGATGTGATTTATTCAGGTCAGTCAATTTTAATGATGTTTTATTTAAAGGAGTAACAAATGTTGGTTTTAACAAGAAAAGCAAATGAATCAATCAGAATCGGTAATGATATTGAAATCGAGGTAGTGAGAATTCAAGGTAACCAAATCAGATTGGGTATCACTGCTCCCAAAGGTATACCCATCGTCAGGGACGACTGCAAAAAAAATATTCCAAATGCAGAAACAAAAAATTCTTCAATTACCTCCTGTCGGTAAAGGCACTCAATTATGAGTATCGATTTGAAAACTGAAAACTTAATAACACTCAACCAAGCAGCGCAGCTTCTGCCGAGGGTCAATGAAAATAGAATCCATATCTCGACGTTGTGGCGTTGGTGCAAAAAGGGTCTAAAAGGAATAACTTTGGAATACCTCCGCAGCGGCTCAAGGATATTTACCAGCCAGCAAGCAATGCAGAGATTCTTTGAGGAGCTAGTTAGGCTCGATGAGGCAAAGCCTCGGCGATCTTTTCATAAGCCTGCGTATCTAAAAAACAAACCTCGCTCGGAAAAATCACGTCAGCGTCAAATCGAAAATGCCAACAATATTTTAGCTAAAGCAAAAATCATTTAATAGGAGTTTTTTAAATGGAAGAACAGACGAAATCAAACGCAAAGAAGTCTGAAAAAAGGCTTGCACAAGAAGCTGAAAAAATGCGGAAGGGCAGAATACTTTTACGCAAGGTAGACGGTATTCTTAAAAGCAGAGGCTCTGAAGCTGCTTTAAAAGCACTGATGAAGGCCAGACTTCAAATGCCAAACAATTCTATCGTTGGCAGCTGGTTTAAAGGCTACAGGGATATGCTCGATGCCTGGCAATATCGGATGATGCCGGATGTCATAGCTGAATTTCAAAAATTCGGTTTTCGCCGGGCACGTACAATAGCAGCCAACTATGTCATCAGAAAAGTAAACAGGAATAAGCTTCATTTTTATAGTATGTGCTTGCAAACATTAGATGAAATGTCGGAGCGTAGCAGACTTGCTATAAGCGACCAGGAAAGTGAACTTCCTGAAACAATACCAAACACAGTCTAACTTAAGAAATAACTAAAGACAAATCGAATATGGAAAAAAACTTTAATTTATCGAAAGGAAAAACATGTCAGTGTTAGAACAAATCAGAACAGGCAAGCAATCATCGCCGCCGCGAATATTACTTTACGGCACAGAAGGAATAGGCAAATCGACATTTGCAGCGCAGGCGCCTAATCCAATCTTCATACCAACCGAAGATGGATTAAATGAAATAAACTGTGCAAGTTTCCCAATGGCTAAAAAATATAGCGATGTGGAAAGTTATCTATCAGCTCTTGCGATAGAACAACATGAGTACCAGACAATAATTATTGATTCATGTGATTGGCTCGAACAGCTTATCTGGGATGAATTGTGCCGATTGTCGGGAGCCAGTACGATTGAAAAATGTGACGGCGGCTACGGCAAAGGCTATATCGCTGCACTCAGCTTTTGGCGTCAGATTGTTGATGCCCTTGATGCCTTGAGAACTGAGAGGCATATGGCAACAATTCTGGTTGCACATTCTCGCGTGGAACGCTTCGAAGATCCAGAATCCAATGCCTACGATAGATACACACCACGCACACACAAACATGCTACAGCACTTTTAACTGAATGGGCCGATGCGGTTTTATTTGCAACACGCAAATTCAGAACAGAATCCGAAAACATGGGCTTTGGAAAAGAGCGAACCATAGCTGTCGGACTTGGCAAAGATGGTGGTGAGCGTATTATTCGCACTGTTGGTGGACCATCGTGTATTGCCAAGAACCGCTATAATCTTCCATATGAAATTCCTCTGTCGTGGGATGCGTTTATAAATGCACTCAATAACAACAATCAACCTCAAACTATAGGAGATGTAAACAATGTCTAATCTTAATGGATTCAATGCGAACAATGTAGAACCGGCAGCTGATTTTGATCCGATCCCAGCAGCAAAGTATTTAGCGGTTATCACCAACTCGGAATTTAAACCAACAAAGAACGGCAGCGGTAATTATTTGGAATTGACGTTCCAAGTTATCGAAGGCCAATACAAAAACAGACTTTTGTGGGCCAGATTAAATCTGGACCATCAAAACGAAACAACCGCTAAGATTTCACGCGGGCAACTATCGGCGATATGTAAGGCGGTTGGCGTTCTTACTCCAAAAGATTCAGCGGAACTGCATAATCTGCCGCTGATGATAAATGTCAAACTCAAGAAACGCAATGACACAGGTGAGTTGGTCAACGAAATAAAAGGTTATTCGGCAAAAGAAACTGCTCCTATTCAAACAATCAATCCAGCCGCAAAAGGAGTCGCACCCTGGAAACGCTGATAATAGAGCTGCCATATCCGCCAAGTATTAATCATTATTTTAAACGGCGGGGGAACAGGACGTTCATAGGACATGAAGGCATGATGTT
>MHYA01000128.1:0-1643 GCA_001825675.1 Planctomycetes bacterium GWF2_42_9
CGTCGATAACCGTTGATGGGCCTACATTGTTTATACGGAATCTGCTGTTGAGGAAAACAGTCGCCGCAACAACGCACGGATCGTCAGGTGCACGGCTTGTAATCGTAATATTTTTATTATTAATATTTACGCCAAAGAAATCATAATGTATGTCGTGGCTTTGGTACGTGCCGGGCGAAAGTATGATCTTATCGCCTTCACCTGAATGATTGATAGCTTCCTGTAATGTTGTGTATTCAGATGGAACAAACAAATCCTTGGGTTGTTCAAATGCAACACTTACAGTTCTATCTCCCATAATCACAACATAATTTGTCGTACTGGTTGAACTGTCATCATCGGAACCTTTCCACTGTTTTACACGCCAGCCTGTTTCAGGTGTGGCAGTAAGTTGTATTGTTGTGCCATAGTAGAATAGTCCGGTTGCCGGTTCGATAGTACCTTTGCCGCTTGAAACCTTTGTAGTCAAAGTATACTGTTTGGCTTCCTTGGTATCTGGATAGTGGAAACCTAAGTCAAGTTGTCCCTGGTCATAAGTGCAGCCTGCGGAATCCGGCAGATTGCTGTCTATCCTTGTAGTATAATGAGCCATTGAATACTTCAAATTAGGAACGACCCACAGTTGTGTGGAATATATATCGCCTGCATCGACGGCAGCAATAGTCTCATACTCTGGATGGGCAAAAGTTGCCTGCTGTAAATAGTGATTGCCCAAAGGTCCTGATACAAAGACAGTTTCTTTGGTCGGGTCGGTTGGGTCTGCTTTACTATTTCTGATATTGCCACCATTTGGAGAAACATTCAAAGCTGTAAGGTCGGCAGGTGTTGTATATGTCTTATAAGTTTTATCCTTTGAATAGCTGTAATAATCGCCGTCGAAGTTAGCGCTTAAGAAATTGTACCAAAGAACAGACTTGCAATCAGAGCTGTTTTCATAGATAGCAATTCGTTTGTTCTTATCAAATATACAATACTTAATCGTCGGTGAACTTCTGAATGCGCTGAATACTGCACTGCCCCAGCCGCCGATTTCAGTTTCATTTCTACTGAAAGTACAGCCAATAATATCAATGCTTGCATCAAGCGTATTTAATACGGCACCGCCTCTTGCGTAAGCGTTGTTCTTGACGAAGAGACAGTTAACAATATTTGAATCCGCTGTTTCAGAGCCATTGAAAGCAATAGCACCGCCGCCGTATCCGGCGTTATTATTCATAAATTGGCAATTAATGAAGTGAGCCGGTACGTGCATCAGCATAGCACCGCCGCCCAGACCGTTTTCGCCAACCGCGTTATTATCGCTTATCGAACCGCCGACAAATCTAAGATTTGACTGTGATACGAAATAAATACCAGCGCCAGAGTATGCTTCGTTTCTATTAATATAACAATCAACGAAGTTGGCATCGGTATTCTTAGCGAAGATACCGCCGCCTAATTCTTCTGACGTATTGTTTGTCAATACGCAGTTGTCAAAGACGAGATTACACTTATTAGCGTCTTTATCTGAACCAACTACAATAGCACCGCCATCAACATTAGAAGTGTTTCCGCCGAGGTAGCAATGTTCGAGATAGAGATTGTTATTAGCGTTCAAGAGAATAGCACCGCCAGAACCTGCAAGTGCCTGGTTTCCAGAAATT
>MHYA01000128.1:1655-5795 GCA_001825675.1 Planctomycetes bacterium GWF2_42_9
ATCTTAGCGTCTGCACAATTCGGCTCGAAGAAGATACCGCCGCCGCCGTTTCCATAAACATCGCCTGTTGTAGCAGTGGCTATGTTGTTAAGAATTTGGCAACTGTTAATATCAGGTGTAGATGCTTGTTCGTAGTAGATAGCGCCGCCGAAACCTGTACCCGCGGAAGAACCGCTTGGACCTACATTGGCAAACGGGCCATCGGCTACGTATTTACCTATGCCGGCAATACCGCCTGCGCCGCCAGTTCCGAAAGCACCAAGGTTATCGTTGAAGTTGCAATCGCGGATAATTGGATATGCTTTTTCAGAACAATAAATAGCACCGCCGTAACCATTTCCGAAGCCGTCGCCGCCTGTGCCGCCGTCGCCGCCCGGTTTGCTTGTTGTGCCGTAACCGCCTTGACCGCCATCGCCGCCGATGCCGCCTTTTGCGGTGTTTTCGTTAAATATGCAATTCAGGATTTTCGGCTTGCTTTGTTCGTCGCAGAAAATAGCGCCTCCGAAACCGTTACCTGTACCGTCGCCGCCGTCGCCGCCGTGTAAGCCTTGTTTTAATTGGCTGTCATCGGCAATACCATAACCCATTCCGCCGTCGCTGCCATGGCCGCCTGTTGCCTGGCATTTTTTGAATATACATTTACGGATCGTTGGGCTTGCTTTCTTACCAATATAAATAGCACCGCCGAAACCATCGCCAGAAGCATCAATTCCGTTAGGATATACTTGGTTCGGATCGTATGGATTAAATTCATTTCTGGTGCCTACCGCGATTTTACCTGCAGCAAGACCATTGATGAATGTCAAACCTTCGATGATGCTGTTTCCATCTTCCTGATTATTGAAGATGAAAGCTCGGCCGCTGTTGTTGCAATCGATAATAGTATTTGCGACTGAATTCCAATCATCAGGATATTGTGAACGAATCGTGATCGCTCTGCCGCCAAAATTGAGACCACAGGGGTCTGTGATATAATGCGGCGTACCGTCCGATTTCGGATATATATAAATTACGTCGCCGTCTTCAGCCGAGTCGATAGCATCCTGGATATTTTTATATTGATCCGGTACTACCAGGCTTCTTGATGTATAGAATTCAAAGACAACTCTAACCGTGTGATTTTTATTCATATTCAGAGTTTGTGTCTTTACGCTGGACTCGATCGTCTTTCCGTCGATAATCCATTTGGCTACGCGTGAGTTTACGTCAGGAATAGCCTTAATGGTTATTGTTTCACCATAGTAACCTTTATGAATACCCGGAGCTGGGTCTGTTGTGTCATTCTTTCCAGTACCTGAAGTATTTACATCGATCGTATAGTTGTAAACAGTTAAACCTTTACTGTAGTGGTAACCCATATCGACGTAAGTATTGCCTTCTAATAAACCGTCCGGGCTTGTTGTGAATTTATCCAGATTGAGGACTGTTGAATAAGCACTGCCCGCATCCACGCAAACGCTTGTAACTTTCTGGCCTGCGCTTTGGTGGCTAAGATAATATCCGAGAATGAAATTCGGGTCTTGGGATATATTTGTACTTCCCTGTACAGACCATGTGCCGTCAGACTTTTTAGCAATGCCGACAAATGAGCAGCTTGCATCGTCTACATACGCAGGTGTAGATGTGGTAATTGCCATAATTGCTGTTTCAAGATTTACCATTGGTTTGGTAATATCAACTCTTGTATCAGTTACAGCAACACCGGTCTGTTTCAAAACGTATTCTACTTCAGCAGGAGTCAGAACTCTTCCGACCAGCTTTTCAGCAGCACTTTGCAGAGCCGCTACGCATCCTGCCGCAAACGGACAAGCAGAACTTGTACCGTTAAACGATGAGTAATAATCGCCTGAACTATAGCCGCCGGAGCCTACCATATCTGTTGTATAAACCGGGTCGGCAGGGGCCAGTATGTCAAGATTGTCCGCTGTGTTCGAGTATTCTGTAATTCTACCGGTTGTATCGTAAACAGCACCGACGCTGATAACGTTCGACAGGGCGGATGGGAATGAAATACCTTCGCCTTTGAAGTAGTCGTTACCCGATGCAGCCAGAACTGTAATGCCGGCGTCAACTAACTTTTTAGCAGCTTCCGCAAATGACGGGAATTCTGTGTCCGCGGCATATTCGCTTTCAATTGGATAACCATATATAGCCCAGCTATTGCTTACGACACGGATAGGCTGGGTTTCATTATCATATTGATGCGTTAAGCACCAATCCCAAGCAGCCAAAGATGCATCCGAAGGCATTGAGCTTGATGTATCCGGGCAATTCTTAAGAGCATATATTTTTGCGCCATAAGCGACACCGCCGATATAATCGCCTACCGTACCTGTAAGACCTGCGGCAATGCCAGCGCAGCAGGTTCCGTGTGCGGAAGTAACCGGCATCGGATTGTTGTCGTCATCAGCCGTATCGTAACCACCTATAACTTTGCTGTTTGGGAACGTGCCGCCGCCAAGTCTTGGATGCCTGTAATCAACGCCTGTATCGACGATGGCGATAGAACAATTTCCGCCATTGTATGAAGGCCTTGTTTGCAGTGCATTGCCTAATGGGAGTGCCTGTGCAAGCGCCGGAGTAGCTGTTTTTACTGGTTCAATATGCGTAACAAGAGAATTACTCATCAATGAAGTCAAACCGGCAGCAGTTACTTTACCGCTGACTATCGGCAGATTTTTCAATTGTTGACGTACTGTGAAATCTCCCGCTGGAAGCGAATTCAGAACCTTGGCTTGACGATATGCGACAGCATTTTGCAGCATAGCTATTGAAGCCTTTGACGTCCAGTCAGTCGTCATTTCTACATCACTAATTGAAACAATAACATTAGCGAAACCATTCGTATTGATTTCATTATAAATGGTGCTTGAATCAACCAGTTTCGCGGCCGATGCAGCGTTGCTGACGCTGGAATTCATTTGATTTAAAAAGTTCAGACCCGATTTCGATGTCAAATCGATGTCGCTGTATCCTAAATTCATTGAAGAAGGATGGTTTGTGTAAGAGCCGCCTTTGCTCAAAGCGATTTGAGCGCCAAGAATGGCGGTGTTGCCCCAAAGAATATTATCTTTTGCAATTATCAGCGAATCATAAGAACCGAAAATACCGCCGCCTTTACCCTCTGAATCGGAAACAGCGTTTTCAGCGATAGTACAGTTCTGAACATTTACTTCCGCTTTCAAATAAGTGGAAATACCGCCGCCGGAATCTGCCGCTTTGTTGTCTGTGATAAGACAATTTCTGACCCGCTGGTTTCTGCCGCCAACTGCGGTTTTGTTTCCGTGAATGTAGATACCGCCGCCTGATACTTTGGCCGCGTTGTTTGTAACCGTACAATCGTTAATATCAAAGAAACTTGATTGTGAATAAATACCGCCGCCTGAACCAAAAGATGCGAAATCGGTCAAGTTAGGATCGATCAGCGTACCGGCTGTGTTGTTTGTTACAACTGAATTTCTTATATGACCATAACAATCTACGGCCATAACACCGCCGCCTGAATATGAATTGTTGGAATGTATATTGCAGTCATTAATGTGAGTGTCGCCGCTGTTCACATCGTAAACACCCGCGCCATAAGGAGCGAAGTTCGCGTAAATATTGCAGTCGTTGACATCTTTCAAGGATGTGTTTCGAGAACCTAAACTGCCGCCGCCGTAATCGTCATTTAGAGAAACGACTGTTTCGCCCTCATTTGTAACAACTATTTCATTTTCAAATATTTCGCAGCCTGTAAACGTGGTAACAGAACCTGCGTCGCAAAATACCGCGCTGCCGTAGCTAGGCAGGTGGTAATTTTTCCTCGGCTGTCGTGGGATACCTGAACCACTGTTTCCGCCCAATCCGCTGATACAGCCTGTGGCAGCATTGTCATTGAATGTGCATCCTGTAAATTTGGCGTTGCAATTGCGGCCTACGTAAACACCGCCGCCTTGTGTGCTGTAATCAGAAATATCAGCTAAATTGCTGTCATATATCCGTATCCATACATTATTAACAGGATCCCATACCGGGGGGAGAAATGCAAAATCATTATTCATTTGGTTAATGCCGTAGCGTGAACCGCCCCAGCCATTTGGATCTGCTAGGTTATTTTCGTGCCAGGCACCTGAATCTTTCGCCAGACCACCGTATCCG
>MHYA01000128.1:5816-23459 GCA_001825675.1 Planctomycetes bacterium GWF2_42_9
TTTTCCGCCAATCGCTTGGCATCTTCGGATAATGCAATCAACAAAAGTCGGATTTGAACCAGTCCAGCAAGCGACACCGCCGCCGTAAGCTGCACCGGCCAGACCGCCGTTACCGCCTAAGCCTACGTTTGGATCAGGAGCGTCTGCCGTTCGGCCGTTTCCGCCGTTTCCGCCATCTGCGCCATAAACGTTGCAGTCTTCAATAATAGTGCCTTTGATCAAAGGTGAGCCGCTATATACCAATATACCTGCTCCCATTGCCCATCCGCCGTCGCCGCCATAAGAGCCGTGGAAGGCTACTTCATTTCCATCCGCGCCATTACCGCCTCTGCCGCCTCTGATATCTATATGATTAATTCGGCAATTCAGAATCTGGTGATTGCCGTTTGCAAGCTCTATTGCGCCTCCCCGGTTATCACCACCATTGCCGCCTGCTACAGTCGGATCGTTTGCGTTTGAGCCATCGAGAACATACGTATTAATATTTTTTATGGTGATGCCATTGATTACGGAAGGCGATAAACTGTAAAGTGCAAAACCACCGCCAATTTCGCCTTGGCAATCAATTACATAATTTTCAGGGTGTTCGGGATCGCCCAATATTGTAATTGCTTTGTTAGTATTAAAGCCAGTGCCTATATATAAACCCGGCGAAAGCTGTATTGTGTCGCCGTCTTTTGCGTCATCGATCGCGCTCTGAATGCTGTCGCCAGAGCCGACAAAGATAACTCTGCTTGTATCTACCTCGAATGTTACATTAACATCTTTTACCGCGTCCATCAATACAGTGTTTGTGCGTTGGTTCCAGCCCTGCGTATTTATTACTCCGCCGCCCCAGCCGAGTACTCTATAACCGCTGTTTGGTGTCGCGGTTAATGTAACAATAGTGCCATTTGGATATTTTGTGCGTTTCGGAGAAATTGTACCGTTGCCGCCGTCAACACGTGTTCTAAGTTCCCATTCCTGATATACTAATTGTGCGCCAACCGTTTTGTTGTCATTCATATCTAATATTTGATATGTGTTGCTTGTCGCGGCCTTGATAGTAACTTTATTGGGTTCGTTAGTATCGTATATATACCAGTTTTTTACTACATAACCGTTTTCAGGAGTTACGGTAATAGTAGCGGCTGTGCCTTGTTTAATATAATAGCTGTATGGATCGTATTCATCAGGATAATTATTGGGTGAAACGCTGAAAGTACCGTTGCCGTCAAAGACGTATGCTGTCAGTTTGTACATCGGCGATGAATCAAAAACCGCTACCGCTGTTTTGTCTGTATCCAGGATTAATGTGAGAACGGATGAATTTGTAAGCGTACTGAACGTACCCGGAAAAGTAGCCGAATCGCCATACATCCATTCCTTAAGCTGATATGTGTCGGCAGCAATAGCGTTAATTGAAATTTCGCTATATTTTGGGAAAGAATGACCTGTTGGATAGCAAGGATCAACGTCGCCATAAACCGTTGAATTTGTAGCTGTAGTTAATACGCATGTTTCCTCTAAACGTGGATTGTAGAAATGGAAACCTAAATCGACTTTATTAGCATCATCCTGGTCATAAGTATTTGTTGTGTATGGATCTGAGCCGAAAATATTGACAGCATTGCTGTCGCCAGCATTAACGCAGGGGCTGGTTTCAAGTTGTCCTGCTGATACCTGGCTCAAATAAAAATCACCATATCGGCCTATTGTGAACAATGGATCGGCATTTATGTTGCCTGTTCCGCTGTGTCCGTTTTCAACGTCGCAATAAGTGGCTGTAACATCGCCGCCGATGCTGACGCCGTTGTTCCAAAGAATAGAATTTTTGATTGTTACATCTGAATCTGTTGAATATACACCGCCGTAGTTATCGCTGCTTGGAGTGTTATTTGCTATTGTACAGTTATATATTTCAGCACCACAATAATCATAGAAATCAAGTGCTGCGTATCCGTTAGCTGATGTGTTGCCGTAAATGAGACAATTTTTAATATACGCCCACGATTCCGAACCGCTGCATTCGATTGCCGAACCATCGTATTCAGATGTATTGTTTTTCATTACGCAGTTTTTAATAATCGGTGAGCCGTAGAATATATCGATAGCACCGCCATAAGTTGCTTGGCAGCCTTCAAAGATACAAAGCTCGATTTGCGGAGATGCGCCATAACATTCGATACCTGCGCCGTAATCAGCGTTGCCGTTCTTGATTGTAAACCCCTGGATGACCGTCGATGGTTCTTCTGCCGTTTGGCACAGGAACGCGCGAGTAATGTTTATACAATCAATCGTACAATTAAACGGGCCGTTGGCACTTCTAACCGTTATAGCCTTGCCTTTAGTGTCAAAGTATTCCGGTGTACCATCGGGCTTGTAGTTGAGGGTAACGGTTCCATCCGCTACGACGATTTCATCGCCATCAGCAGCCGCATCAATAGCGCCTTGAATGGCCGAATAGGTTGCAGATACATTGTATGTCGCAGCCTGACCAATTGCGGTGAATAGGAGAGTTAATACGAGACCGAGAATTATTTTTTTACTCATAACTTTGTTCCATCCTGACAAGTTTACGAAGGTTTTATATTCTTTCATTTTTCCGTTATCTCTATAAATAATAAAAATTTAAGCGCAGTTTCTAACTGTTTTCAGGCTTTAGTCGAATTGGTCACTCCGTTGCAGTACTCCTTAGCCTCACACTTCCAGCAACTCCATTGCTGAAAATAGGCATAGGGTGTTCCTCCAGTCCTTACCCTAAATGAGTAAGAAAATTCTATCAGGGCAATACCCTTATTGCAAGACAATTCTTTAATGGCCAAGCCTTTCAAATACACGAACTTGCGTTAATTGTTGACAGTTCATAATTCTCAATGTAATTTATAAAAACTTATTATTTTGTCTTACATATCGGCCTATTTTGGCCTTAATATAACCTATTAACTTAAATGAATTTATCGGAGTGCCAATGATTACGGTTAACGAAAATTTTCTTAAATTACAATCTGGATACCTATTTCCCGAAATTGGAAGAAGGGTAAAAGCTTTCGCAAATAATAATCCGAACGCTAATATTATTAGACTAGGCATTGGAGATGTTACAGAGCCTTTATCGCCAGCTATTATTGGGGCTATGCATAAAGCCGTCGACCAGATGGCGAGCAAAAAAGAGTTCAAAGGTTATGGGCCTGAACAAGGGTATGATTTCCTGATTGAAGCTATAATCGCTAATGATTATAAAACGAGGGGTGTAAGTCTTGAATCTAACGAGGTTTTCGTCAGCGATGGCGCAAAATGTGATACCGGCAATATTCAGGAAATCTTCGGGATCCATAATATAATTGCTGTAACAGACCCTGTCTATCCGGTCTATGTAGATACTAATGTTATGGCCGGAAGGACAGGTCAAGCAGACAATAAAGGGCGGTATGAAAAAATCGTCTATATGCCTTGTACGCCCGATAACAATTTTGTCCCGCAGCTTCCGACCGACAAAGTGGACATAATTTACCTTTGCTACCCAAACAACCCGACCGGTGCTGTCGCCAAAAAAGAGCAGTTAAAAGTATGGGTTGATTATGCAAAAGAAAATAAATCATTAATTTTATTTGATGCCGCTTATGAGGCGTTTATATCCGATAACTCGATACCACATTCGATTTATGAGATAGACGGTGCTAAAGAAGTTGCTATCGAATTTCGCTCTTTCAGCAAAACCGCGGGCTTCACCGGCCTTCGCTGCGCATTTACGGTTGTACCGAAAGCGTTGAAAGCATACACAAAAGACGGCCAAGCTGTCGAGGTGAATCAGATTTGGAACAGACGCCATTGCACAAAATTCAACGGCGCAAGCTATGTCTCGCAGGCCGCCGCCGCCGCGATTTACACCGAGCAGGGCAAAAAAGAAGTTCGCGACATAATTAAAATTTATATGTCTAATGCCGCGTTGATCAGAAGCACGCTTCAAGAGATCGGCTACGAAGTTTATGGCGGAGTGAATGCTCCGTATGTCTGGCTGAAAACGAAAAACAATATGACATCGTGGGAATTTTTCGATTTTATGTTGAGCAATGCTAACGTCGTTTGCACGCCCGGCAGCGGATTCGGTTCCGCGGGCGAAGGCTTTGTAAGATTAAGCGCATTCGGCGATCCGGCAAACGTAGCGCAAGCGATGGAACGAATTAGAAAATTATAAAGGAATGGTAATGGCCGGCGATGTAACCGCATATATTGGTCTTGGCAGCAATCTTAACAATAGGCAAAGGAATATTAAAAAAGCCCTTGATGCGATTGCGTCGACAAAGAATATAAATTTGCTGCGCGTCAGCAGTGAGATCGAAACAAAACCGCTCGCTGATAAAAAGCAAAGCGATTATCTAAATTGTGTTGTGCAGATTCAGACAAAACTAAAAGCTGACGAACTGTTAAAAGTTTTAAAAAAAATAGAAGGTTCGCTTGGCCGAAAAAAACAAGTTGAAAAATGGGCCAACAGAACTATTGATTTGGACATTCTGCTGTTTGGCAAAAAAATAATCAAAACCAAAGACCTTGTTATACCGCATCCGCAGATGCATTTGCGTTCATTTGCGTTAAATGGTATTTGTGAAATAGACCCGCAAACTATCCATCCTGTATTGCAGGAATCTGTATCCGAGTTATACAGCAGACTTAAAGATGGAAATTTTTATATCGATGAAAATATACCGCGTTTAATTTGTGTTTCAGGTGTGATTGGCGCAGGCAAAACAACGCTGGCATCAGGTTTGAAAGATGTATATGGTTTTAATCTGGTAAAAGAAGCGTACGATACCAATCCTTTTATGCCGAAAGTTTACGCAGGCCAAAAATCTTTCGCACTCGACAGTCAGTTGTATTTTTTGTTAAGCCGCTGCGAGCAGTTGCAGCCGGAGGTTTTGCGGGATAAAATTTCCGTAAGCGATTATATAATGCAGCAGGAAATGATTTATGCCCGCGTTTGGCTCGATGCTATGCAGTTTGATTTGTATAGAAAGATAAACGCGGTAATGGCGAAAACCGTTACGCCTCCTTCGCTTGTGATTTATTTAAAATCAACGCCTGCGGGCTGTTTAAAGCGTATAAAAGAACGCAGCAGGCCTTATGAACGTGATATTGATTTGAGTTTTCTCGAAAATCTTCATAATAGTTATCAAAGATTTTTCGACTCGTTCAATCAGTGTCCTGTGATAACGATAGATGCCGAAGCAGTTGATTTTCGTCAAAATGAACAGGTTGAAACCCTCGGCAAAAAAATAAATTATTATATAGGGATAGCCACAAAGACACTAAGACACTAAGAAAATATTATAAAATTTTAAAACTTTGTGACTTTGTGCCTTAGTGGCTAAGAACGATTATGAAAATTGCAAAAACAATAGATGAAATAAGAATGATTGTTACCGAAGCGACGATGTTCGATAAAAAAGTCGGATTCGTTCCGACAATGGGAGCATTGCATGCAGGCCATATTTCTCTGATAAAAAAAGCCAAACAGCAGTGCGAATTCGTGGTTGTCAGCATCTTTGTAAACCCTACCCAGTTCGGCCCGACCGAAGATTTAAATAAGTATCCAAAGCCTTTCGATGCGGATATCGCTATTTGCAAATCCAATGGCGCCGATGCCGTTTTCGCACCTTCGGCAGAAGAAATGTATCCCGAAAGAAATCTTACGTGGGTTAATGTCGAAAAATTGAGTGAGCCTTTATGCGGCAAATCCCGCCCAACCCATTTCCGCGGCGTTGCGACAGTCTGTGCCAAACTTTTTAACATCGTTCAGCCTGATATCGCGTTTTTCGGCCAAAAGGATGCCCAGCAGGTGATTATTATCAAACGCATGGTCGCCGATTTGAATATGCCGATGAGAATTGCAGTCTGCCCGATAGTCCGCGAGCCAGACGGTTTGGCGATGAGCAGCAGAAATAAATATCTTAATGCAGCCGAGCGAAAAGATGCTCCTTTATTATATGCTTCATTACAGGAAGCACAGCTTCTAATCAACGGCGGCGAGTGCAAAAGTGCGTTTATAACAGAGCAGATGAAAAAAATCCTGAACATTAGCAAGCTGGCAGAGATAGATTATATAAGTATAGTAAATGCCGATACGCTGGAAGAAATTGAAGAAATAAAAGGTAAAGTTTTGATTGCTTTAGCTGTAAAAATGCCTTCCGCAAGGCTAATTGACAATATTATGCTTGATGTTGAGTAATCAGTCATTAAAATATCACCTTTTCATAAAGGTAGGAATTCTGGTATAAAAATGTTATTGAAACTTTTAAAAAGTAAAATTCATCGTGCTACAGTTACAGATTCGCTGGCAGATTATCCCGGCAGTATAGGCATTGATTCCAAACTGATGGAAGCGACCGGCTTGATACCGTATGAAACGGTTCTCGTTGCGGATGTTACAAACGGCAATCGTCTCGAAACCTATGTTGTTCCCGAAGAAGCCGGTTCGGGCAAAATTTCGATACTTGGCGCAGCGGCTCGACTTATGAAAAAAGGCGATGTTGTGATCATTATGGCTTTTGGATTGATGACTCCCGAAGAAGCAAAAGACTTCAAACCGAAAGTCATCGTCGCTGACGAGAAAAATGGAATCAAAGAAACTATAAAAAGATAGTATGCCGAAGGTGTTCCTTAATTTTTAGTTTTTAACTTTTAGTTTTAAGTTTTGTTATGCACCCAGAATTATTTCGCATTCCGTTCACTGATTTGACTGTCAAAAGTTATGGCTTTTTGATGGTTTGCGGTTTTATTTCAGCGATATACATCATCCGCAGACTCTCCCGCGACCTTGGCGATCATTCCGAACACATCACAACTGCGGCGTTATATTCATTGATCGCAGGAGTAGTTGGCGCGAGAATTTTTTATGTCATTCATTATTGGGGCCCGCAATTCAGCGGAAAAAACATATTAGATATTTTCGCGGTATGGAAGGGCGGCCTGGAACTTCTTGGCGGCGTTTTGCTGGCGGTCTTCACAATCATCGCGTATCTCATCAAACAAAAACTTCCCGCACGCCGATACCTCGATATTCTTGGCATTGGTTTATTATTAGCGCTCGGTTTTGGAAGGCTCGGCTGTTTGATGAACGGCTGCTGCTACGGAAAGCCGACAACCTGCCCGGTCGCGATTACTTTCCCGTACGGCTCACTTCCGTATGAGAGCCAGATAAGACCAGACCCGGCAAGGCATCGTGATACGGCATACATCCAACTGCCGCAAGATTTTTTTGGCGTTAATGCAGATGGTGAATATTATCTAAAAGATTACAAAGACTTAAATGCCCAGCAGAAATTTGAGATCGCAAAAGACGGCCCGTTCCATCCCTTGCCCGTGATCCCAACCCAGATTTATGAATCTATTTTAGCATTTCTCGGCTGCGTTGCGCTTTATTTCCACCGTCAAAAAGGAATCAAACTCCAACAGCAGGGCAAAGCTATTTCATTTATCTTCAAACCCGGCGTTACTTTCGCCCTGATGTTCATTTATTATGGCACAATGCGGTTTTTCATCGAATTTATAAGAGACGACAACCCAATTCAACTCTATGGCTTTACTATTTCACAAAATTTGAGCATTGCTCTTATATTGGCCAATTCAGGCCTGATCTGGCTCTTTTCAAAAATGAAGACAGATAATATCAAGTTTCAACAAAAATAGTTTCCCGTATTTTCATTTCTTTGAATTTATGCAATAATTCCTCATCAAAATCCGTCTATATAAACGAAAACTAAAGTATGACGTCGTACGAACAGAATATTGAAATAGTGATTTTAGCCCGGAAGGGAGATAAAGTTGCTTTTTCAAAATTGGTTGATCTTTATTCCAAACGTTTGTATGGATATTTTTACCGGTTAACATACAACGCGGACGACTCAAATGAGTTGCTAAGTGAGCTCTTTTTAAAAATGTACGAGAAAATCGGCACCTGTCGACCGGAAACTTTCGAAGCCTGGCTTTTCCGTATGGCGTCTAATTTATTTATGGATTTCCTGCGGTCAAAAAAAAGACACGACAAAATGATCGGTACTTTTCAGCAGGAATATAAGGAAGAAACGCCGGAGCTTAAATCGGACGGTTTTTTGACGGATAAGTTATCACGTGCTTTGAAGACGCTAGAACAGGACACCGCTGAAATTATCGTAATGCGTTACTATTCGCAATTAAGTTTTCAGCAACTTGCCGATTTGCGAAACGAACCTATTAATACTGTGCTTTCAAAAGTGCATCGTGGTTTGAAGAAATTAAAAGAGTATCTGGAAAATTCTGATTAGTAAAATATTATGACCAAAAAAAATGAAAATTTTGATTTGACCGAACTGAAGCGAGATTCGCTGGAAATTGACGAGCTGTTCAGTAAATACCCGGCTCCCCAACCTCCGCCTGCATTGGTTGATGATATTAAACGCAGGATACAAAGTCAAAGACAGCGGATCAGTATTCCGAAATTAATTTTGAAAACCGCCGCGGTCGCAGCAGTGGTAATATTGGCCTGGACGTACATTTTTGACGGCCTTAGAGAAAATCCCATCGCCAAGAGCAGTGAAACCTCTGATACCGTTTTCGCAAAGGCAGACGAGAATTTAAGTGAGTTAGAAAAAGAAGTTGATTTGCTGCGAAGTGAATTTCTTTCAGTCTCGCTTAACGAAGAAAGTACCAGTGGTCTTTTTAATGATATACTAACAACTGTGGAATCCCAGATACTTGAAACGGATAATACTTTTTGGAAAGGGTAATAAAAATGAATGCATCTATAAAATTGCTGCTTTCAGTTATTTTAATGACGTCTGTTTTGGCATTAGCGCAGGAAGCACCTGCCGGACCTGAAACTCCAAAACTTCCGCCTGCGCCTCCCGGCCAGGAAATTGTCGCCGATGAACCGCCTCCGGCTGAAACGAATGAAATGCTTCCGCCGAATCAGGGACCGCACGGACAGGGCAAAGGGCAGCGGGAACGTATGGGTATGCCCGGTCAGAGAATGCGTGAACATTTTCAGCAAAAAGAAAACGAACTATTAAACTGGTTCGAACAGAACGATCCGAACAAGGCAAAAGATTTGAAGGCTCTCAAGGAAAAAGATCAGAGAGCTTATACTAGAAGAATGATGATGGAAATGCGAAATTATTGGGGCATAATCGAAGCTCAACACTCGAATCCTGCTCTCGCCGAGGTACTTAAAAAGGATATGGTTTTAAAGGAAAAGAGAACTCAACTGCTCGAGCAAATCAAAGCATCAAAAGATGAAACAAAGAAAGCCGAACTTATTGAGCAGCTGAAAGATGTTCTCGGCGAAAGGTTTGACCTTATAGTTCAGAAAAAACAATTACGCTATGAAGATCTCAAAAAGCGGCTTGAACAACTTCAGGAAGATTTAAAGAAAAGCCAGGCCGATCTTGATACCATAAAAGACAAAAAGGAACAGCAGGTTCAAAAACATCTCGATGAATTATTGAACCATCCTGAAGAAATCGACTGGAATTAACATAGAACCCAGAACATAGAACGTAGAATACAGAACGCAAATTTTCTAAGTTCTGTGTTCTATGTTCTAGTATTTGCTCTTCATCTGTTCCATTTTTGTTGCTTCTTCGAGTGTTTTTCTTTCTTTTTTCGTCAGGCTGTTAATTCCGTGTTCGTTGACTTTCGCAAGTATCCTGTCAACTTCTTTTTGCAGTTCGCTGTATGCTTTGAATTTTCTTTCCCAGCTATTACCGGGTAAAGCAATTTTATATCTTCTTTGCAGCATTGGCCAAAGCAATACATACACCGCACCAACCGCCATACCTGAAAGGTGTGCCACATCGCCGCCGGCGTTAGGCCCGCCTCTGAAAATATTCAACATATACATAGCTATAAGTATTATCGAAGCTATTCTTATAGGGATCGGGAAGAAAAGGAAAAATACTACGAAATGTGGAAATAATATCGCGCAAACCGCCAGCATACCGAGTATCGCGCCCGATGCTCCGATCAAAACGCCGTCCGAAATTATGCCGAAGTTGGACAGAAAGAGATAAACCAGGCCGCCCGAAGCGCCGCATACAAGATAAAAGATGAGGAATTTTTTACTTAGCCAGAATTTTTCCAGCGTTGGCCCCAGAAAATACAAACCCAGCATGTTCATTAATAGGTGCATTATGCTGCGCGGGTCGTGCAGGAATTGATAACCGATAAGCCGCCATAACTGAAACGAACGCGCTGTACTCGTAGAATCCACGGAAAACCAGTCGTAAATAAAATACCCCACAGGTTTTATAATAATACAAAGCAGATAAACGCTTATGTTGATTATTAATAAATATTTAACCACTGGCGTAAGGCTTGGAAAGCGAAACTGCGGACGTGAAACGCCGCCGTGCGGCTCTTCCTGATAATATTCTCTGTCGTAAATTCCCATAGTAAATTTCGCAATTAAATTCAAAAATCATTGTCTTATAGATTCATATTATATAATATCGGGGAAATAGTTGTTTTTTCAATCAGAAAAATTCAAATGGAATTCGATTTCTTAAAAAAAGAGCTAAATAACCTTGAGCAAAAGGATTTATTCCGCAAACTGATAGCGATAGACTCTGCCGCAGGCACAACTATCCGCATCGATAATTGTGAGAAAATACTCTTTTGCAGCAATAATTATCTCAATTTAGCCGCCGATTCACGCATTATTGCCGCCGCCAAGCAAGCGATGGATAAGTACGGCTTCGGCTCCGCCGCCTCACGTCTGATCAGCGGCAGCATAAAACCGCACATTGACCTTGAGAAAAAATTAGCTGATTTACTCGGCAAAGAGGCTTCGCTTGTTTTTTCGACAGGCTTTATGGCGAATTTGTCCATTTTGCAGTCAATTCCGCAAAAGGGCGATTTGATTTTGCTCGACAAACTCGACCACGCATCGATTATCGATGCCGCAAAAAGCAGTGACGCCGATTTCAGAACATATCATCGCGCGCAGTATGAAAAAATCGAGAATTTGCTCGCGTCGTCTGAATACAATCGAAAATTCATTGTTACAGAAAGCATTTTTTCGATGGATGGCGATTTTGCCGACTTAAAAAAACTTGTCGAGCTAAAGAAAAAATATAACGCATGTTTGATCGTCGATGAAGCCCACGCATTCGGCTGTTTCGGCGAAACCGGAGCAGGGCTTGCATCTGAACTCGGGCTTTTAAATGAAGTAGATATTGTCGTGGCAACGTTGAGTAAATCTGCCGGCTGTACAGGTGGTTTTGTCGCCGCAGATAAATGCGTTATCGATTTTTTGATCAATAAGGCCAGACCTTTTATATATACCACAGCTTTACCGCCCGCCAATTCCGCCGCGGCAATTTGCGCCGTCGAAATAATTCAAAACGCACAGGACAGAAGAATCCGCCTGAAAGAAAACAGTGATTACTTACGAGCAAGACTTAAAAAACTCGGCTGCAATACCGCCGACAGTACAAGCCAGATAATTCCGGTAATAATTGGCGATAACAAAAAAACGCTTGAGCTTTCGCGGAAATTATTTGAGAAGGGCTTTTACGTTTCCGCGATTCGTCCGCCTACTGTCGCCCCCGGCACATCCCGCCTGCGAATTTCTCTCCAGTCGGAACATACAAAACAGCAAATCGATTCTCTTTGCGAGCAATTAGCCGAATTAATTTGATGTTTGTAGGGTGGGCTTCAGCCCATGCGGTTTTATAAAATACTTTTTTTAGAAATACCTTATTCTTTTCGCATTACAAAATCAAAATCGAACGATGTTTTTGATGTATTGAAAACAGGTGATTCAGCGGTTTTAAATCCTTCCGCCTGTACTTTTAATTTGAAATCGTACGGCTCGGTAATATTTATTTCGTAATTAATGCCGGAGAAGATCACCGAATTTGCATCGAGCCACGAAATTTTTTCAGCTTCAAAATAATACCCGACCGTCATAATAAAACTTTCTATTTGCATTGTCGGCTCTGCGCTTATTAAGCTGCCGTGCATTTTAATCGGCGGCAGCATCGTGATTTTATAATCCACACCTGTCTGCATCGGATAATTGTACGTACTCATAAACCCGCTTTTCCGCAGCGTTAACAAAACTTCATCCGCCGGCGCACTGTTCCACTGGAAATATCCCTGTGAATCTGTTGTCGTTGCAAACACAAGCGAGTTGATTCCTCGCCAGCCTGTTGCATAAATCGTAAGGCCTTCTATCGGTACGCCTTGAAGATCGATGATTTGGCCTGCGATTATATTTGGCTGTTCAAGCACAATTAATACCGGCGGCATATCGTCCGTGATTTCAACAGGCAAAATCGTTGGCGCCGCACCTTCGCATTGTGCCGTAAATACTCCAACCCCTGTTTCAACCGCGTCAAATGCGAAATTACCTTCTGCATCGCATTCGGCTCTGTCTGCCTTTTCTTTCGGATATGCGCCTTTGGTTACAATCGCCTGCACAGGATGTTGCTGCCAGTCAACAACTTTTCCTTCGACCCTGATTCCATCAACAGCTTGGTATTTTTCGACTGCTATAATTTGATTTTGATTTGGTTCTGCCAGATTCGGTTCACTTTTCAAAGCCAGATTTGGTTCAGCTTCTTTCTCTTCTTCAATTTCAGCCTCTTCTGGTTCGGGCTGCTCTTGTATCATAACCGCTTTTCTCTCAATTATTTTTGCAGGTTTTAATTCTTCAGTTATAGGCTTCAGTTTAGGTTTGTCCGTTGAAATCGCACTTTGTTCTTTTAAAGAAATATTAATTAGAATTAAAAGTGTGATAAAAATTAAAACCGACGCGACTAAATAAATGAGCATTTTATTTTTTTTCATTTGTCCCTGTTCGTAAGCGACCGCTACTTTCGCCCGCAGCCGTTCTTTGTGTGTCGGATCGATTTCGATTTGTTCGTTATCACGGTTTTCGAGATTTGTCTTTCTCAAATAAATCTTTAGTTGAGCCTCCGCGATTCCACACACCCATTCGACAAACAGCCTTCTTGTTTTTCCTTTGAATTGTCTTGCGTTTTCAGCGGCCCGAATAAAAACAATACTAGTAATATCCTCGGCAACTTGTTTAACGCGCAGATTTATAAAGCAGTACCGAAAGATTTTTTCGTAAAAGATATCATAAAGAAGGATAAAAGAATTGCCGTCCTCACGTGCTCGCATTACGAGAACATCTCCCGTATTATGACGCCTTTCATTTTCGGGCAATTCGCCGTTTGCCATTGCAATCCCTAACATATTAATAATGCAGTACTTGCATTATATAAGGCAAGGCAATTAGTTCAACATAAAATTAATGTTATCTTTAAAAAATGCGATTTGCCATTCTGAACGCAGTGAAGAATCTTGTTTTTTTTGCTGCAAAAACCTTAAAATCTATTTCCTACTTCGCAGCCGAAGCATACCAAATGCTGAAATCATAAGAATAACAGATGATGGTTCAGGAACTACCGTCCAGCCCATATCTTCCATCATTGCCCATTCAAGGTCTGATAGTGTTCGTGCCATTTGACCTGACGCGATAGAAGAGCTCATCACCATATCGCCGAATGTTGCTTCATCAAGATGCAGCAAACTCGATGCGTAACTGAATGTAGCAGGTGCTGTGATGGGAACTAATCCGCCGTATAAAGCCGTTGCGTTTTCGCCATCGAAATAAACAGGATCATCGGTTTGGTTAAAATTGCCTGGCGTTCCCTTCCCTCTTGTAATAGGTTTGTTCCCGCTGCTGTCCACGAGATTTTCATCCCACGCTGTCAGGCCTCCATATAAGCCATAAGGTCTGGTCGTATACATCCAGCCCCAATCATCAAACATTTTATCATAAGTTGAATCCCAACCCAGCGAATGACCTATTTCGTGAGTGATTATGCTTCTGAAATCCACCTCGCCTTCGATGGGTGCATCGGAACCGAAATTCCAGCTTTTACCTGCTGCTGCCGAATCTAATTGAATTACAGTATCGTACCCGTAACTGCTTGTTATTGGATTTTGACCTGCTTTCCATGCGTATTCAACGGAATTCCATACGTGCCCGTCTGCCTCGATTTTTTTGCTTTGCGAATTGCCGAGCATATTGCCACCGAGAGTATTTAAATTGCCCCAGAACAGATGCATCTGAATTTGTCGGCCTGCGACATTAGCGATTTGGCTTTGCCATTCAAAAATAGCACCTGCCACATCGTCCATTTGTTGACTTGTCCAGTCTGATTGGCCTGTATTTTCACCATCACTATCGCCAATATTATAAAAAGTTACGTCAAATACGCCATAAGTTTGTGTAATGGCGGTAGCAGTGCAAAATGTTGTTAATAAAAGACTTAAACACAAAATAATGATGTAATACCTGCAAGAATATGTCATTCGTCTTCCTTTTCTGTTTTTCCCAAAGCCTCTATATTACCATAATGGGCATAAAAAGTCAACTAAAACCATCTGGTAAGAAACCTTAAAATTAGTACCTATAATAGCAAACAAAATAGCTTGACAGGTGTAATGGCTTAAAGTAAATTGTTTTGTTCTATATCCCTGCTAAAAAGGGAGATAGTGGTTTTTTAAATAGTATTAAACTTGATTTTGTTAATGGTTATTTTTTGGAGACCTTTTAGTGGCAAATGATCTGGCGAAGAATTTGATTAGTGCTGGTGTGCATTTTGGGCACACAGTTAGCAGATGGAACCCCAAGACAAAGCCTTACGTCTATTCACGCAGAGGTATGGTTCATATTATCAACGTCCGTGAGACGCTCAAGGGTATTATACTTGCCCAGAAGCTCTTGAAGGATATTGTTTCTTCAGGCAAAGATGTTGTTTTCGTTGGTACAAAGAGACAGGCTCAAAAGGCCGCTAAAGGTGCTGCTGAAGCGACTGGTATGCATTATGTAACAAACCGCTGGCTTGGCGGAACCCTGACAAACTTCAGAACTATTCATTCAAGAATTCAAAGACTTGACGAGCTTGAAGCAATGGCTAACGATGGTTCGATCGAATCAGAAAGCAAGAAACGCGCCTCAACATTGAAACGTGAACTTCGCAAGATGAAATCGAATCTCGAAGGTATCCGTAGAATGAGCCAGATACCCGGCGTTATCGTTGCTATCGATGCCAAGAGAGAAGTGCTTGCTCTTCGCGAAGCCAAAAAGATGGGTGTTCCCACAATCGCGATTATCGATACAGACTCTGACCCTGATTTGGTTGATATTCCAATTCCTGCAAACGACGATTCAGTAAAAGCTATCGGCTTGATTATGGAAGAGTTGATTCCTGCGGTTGCTGAAGGCAAAACAACACAAAGATTTACAGCCAAAGATGATGGCAAACAGCGTCTTCGCAGACGTTCATTGACAAGAGCCGATGAAGCCGAAGGTGAAGTAAAAGAACAGGCTCCGGCAGAGAACGCATAATTCAAAATTAAAGATTTAAAATTAAAAATTGGAGTATACTTAGATGGCAGAAATTAATGCTGCATTAGTTGTTAAACTTCGCAAGATGAGCGGTCAGGGTATGATGGACTGCAAACAGGCTCTAGAAGAGACAAATGGTAACCTTGACGAGGCTATGACCTTATTGAGAAAGAAAGGTCTTTCTACTCTGGCAAAAAGAGCTGATAGAGAAACATCAGAAGGTAAAATTATATCATTTTTATCTTCTGACGGCAAAGAAGCCGCTATGGCCACACTTTGCTGTGAAACAGATTTCGTTGCAAAGAGCGAAACCTTCTTGGGCACTGCGGATATTATCGTTGGTTATTTACAGGCTTGCAAAGCTGAAAAAGGCTCTGAAAACCTGCTCAATACCGAAAAAGACGGCAAAAAACTTGTCGATATGATCACTGAAAGCGTCAGCAAGACAGGCGAAAAGACAGAAGTCGGAAATTACGCAAAAATTTCTCTCAAAGGTCCCGGCCACATTGCTACTTATGTCCATTTCAATGGTAAAATCGGAGTAATGGTAGAACTTGAAACCAGCACCCAGGCAGTTGCTGATAACGCACAATTTCAGACGATCGCGAAAGATATTGCGATGCACATTGCCGCCATAAATCCTCTTTCACTCGATAAATCAGGTATCGCAGCCGATGTTATCGAAAAGGAAAGAGCTATCGCAGCCGAACAGGTTAAGGATAAACCAGCTAATATCATTGATAAGATTGTCGATGGTAAGATAAATAAGTTTTTTGCTGAAAACTGCCTCTTATCACAGGGCTTTGTAAAAGATGAAAAAGTCGCTGTTGAGAAGGTTCTTGAGGACACCGCTAAAGCAGCAGGCGGAACGGCAAAAATAAAATCATTTGTCCGATTCGCAATCGGGTAATATAATATAAAGCACCGCCTAAAACGGTGCTTTTTTTATGAGACCATGTTTATAATTCTTAATTGTTAATGGTTAATTTTTAATTTAAAATTCAAATTTAGAATTCAAAATTAAGGTATATATGCCAGAGCTTAAATATAAACGAGTGCTGCTGAAACTTAGCGGCGAAAGTTTTTGTAAAACAGGTGAATTTGGTATCGATGGCGATTGCCTTGCTTCGATTGCTGAAAGAATCATAGCAGTAAAAAAAACAGGTACACAGGTTGCTATTGTTGTCGGCGGCGGAAATTTCCTTCGCGGCGAAACATTCAGCAAAGCAAGTCATATTCCTCGCCATACCGCTGATTATATGGGTATGCTCGCGACAGTTATTAATGCCTGTGCTCTTCAGGAAACCCTTGAGAAACTCCAGCAGCCCACGCGAGTCTTAAGTGCTATCGAAGTTTCTGCTATTTGCGAACCATTCATCAGGCGAAAAGCACTAAAGTATCTTGATGATGGCACCATCGCTATCCTCGCCGGCGGTACGGGTAATCCGTTCTTCTCGACTGATACCTGCGCAGCTCTTCGCGCTTCCGAACTGGATGTAAATTTGCTGATTAAGGGAACAAAGGTTGACGGTGTTTACGACGACGACCCGAAAAAGAATCCAAAAGCTGTTTTGCTTGAAAAATTAAGTTATAAAGATGTTTTTACCGGCAATCTTAAAGTGATGGATCACGCTGCCGTTAGTCTGTGCAGCGAAAGTAAAATTCCGATTATTTTTCCTGCCCATAATTGTTTCATTTCGTCTTTCTGAAAACGCAGTTCCCGCAAAATATGAGCATTGCATAAGCCATGTACACAAGATAGCCGCAAATATGATTTCATAAAATCATGGATTAATACCCCATTATAGGCGCAAAGGATACCTATATCTTGTATAGCATCCCACCCACGCCGGGCATGCGCAAAAAACAAACTGATGGTTTTGTTGCTGATAACATGAGCCCAATGCAGTTTCCCGTTTACCGATGCGCCTGTCTCGTCAGCGTGCAATACCTGCGAAGTAAGTATTAGTTTTTTAGCTTCAGTTTCAAAATCTTCCAGTTGTAAATATGATCGCTCAGTCATTCGTACTAACGTTCCAGTACTGATACGATGACTAAAAAGTTCATAGAAAAAATCACTCATTCTCTGATACGGAACAAACTGAGTAGTATGTAGAGTGAGAGCAAGTGCGGTAATGTTAGGGCCATATTGCACAATCTGTTTTACTAAATCTGGAAAAGCGGCTGTTGTAGTATGCCCGCAAGAACATGTCTTAATTTCAGCTAGGTGCTCCGTTACTTGCATACGGATTTGCGGAATATCG
>MHYA01000129.1:0-3107 GCA_001825675.1 Planctomycetes bacterium GWF2_42_9
ACTTTGTTTTTTGGACGCATTGCTTCGACCAGGCATAAAGGTTGATATTAATTGAATATCCTTTGGTGAAATGCCAATTCCGTTATCTGATATTTCAATGACGATGCTTTTTCCATCTATTTTAAAGTTGATGTTAATTTCAGGTATAACATTTAGTCTGGCATATGTAAAAGATTCATAAGCATTCTTAATGATATTAACCAATGCCATTAAAAACGATTCTCGATTAATTTTGAATTTGCTGTCATTATCTTGTGGTAAATTCACTTTAATTGTTGAAATATCAATATTCAGCAACTCTAAATTATCACGTGCCAATTCATTCGCTTTGGATAACATTTCATGTACATTTTCCACATTTCTTCTCTCAGGAATTTGATTCGCATAATCATTTAAATCTTGAATCGTATTTTTTAGCAACTGCATATTTTGTTCAATGCTGAAAATCTCATTTGTATTATTTTCAGACGTATACTGCTTTAAAATCATTTTTGTATTCTTAATAAGAGGAAAACAAATATTTGCTAAATTATGAGCTACAGAGCCTATAACTATACTGCACAGATTATTACTTAGAGCCATTGCTTCCTTACAAGCGCCATTCCCATATCTTTGCTCAAAAGATTTTAACTCTGCAGCAAATATATCTCGTTCATCTATGAAAAGGTCATATTCTTTTACGGCTTTTTCGAATGCTGCAATATCTTTTTCAAGTTTTCGTTTAGAATCATTCGAATTCTGTAGACAATTCAATTGTAAAGCTTCTTCATTAAATAATTGGAAACACGTTGGTTTGCGTTTATCGTATTTCTCATTTATGATATGAAATACAGTTTTTAATACTGTAGCCATTCCACCTCTTTGATTAGTTATAACGCAGTTATTGCATTTTCTATTTTTACCATTTGCCCCACTACAATCATCTGTCATAGACCTTGATTTCGTGCAATCAGAACGCACCATCCTTGTGCTCATAAAAATTCCTTGTGTACTAGATAAGAAACTAATTTACACTAAAACTACCTGTGGAAAACTAAAGTTTTATACTGACTTGTTCATTACTATTCTTCCATCCACTTGATGATTTTACCTCCCCATGACTTCACCAATATTTTTATATACCACTGGAGATAACTATGTGTGATTATAACTTAGCGGAATTAGTGTGCAATATGTTTTATTAAAAGTTTTTAATTTTTTTTATTAAAATGTAAAATTTAGGTTCTTAAAGTTTGTCTATTATAAATTTATATTTGAAACAATGCGGCGGAGTGACAGAGGAGGAGAAATCATTCCGCCCTGATGCAGAAATCAAGATGTTTATATTTAGCAAATTAACCGTTATTCTGAATTTTTGAAAAAAGTTATATAATGACATCTAGGTATTTTATACATTTAAAAAAGCATATAATATAATTAATGTTTTACCTAAGTCTTTGCTCCTATTCTTTTTGCTAATGAGCCAACTCTCTGCACAGATGGTCACAAAAAACCATTCTCTTTTTCCAAGTTTTCCCTGCAGTTGCTTTTAGTTTTTAACTTCAATTATATAATGCTGATACTGGTTTAACCAGCCGGCACGAATAGTTAAAATTAGTATCCATGGTTATAACTTCAACCACACACAATGGATTTTACGTGCATACAATCTAAGTACCAGATCCGAGTCTTGCATCGATGATTGGCTAACATTTCGCACCGCCTCGCATATCGTCGCACTTCGTCGCAAGCCTTTGCAAAATTTAGGCTTAAATCCGACTTCTAAAAAATCAATTGCGATGCCTTTGCGAAGCCTCGCGGCTGTATGCTGCAGCGTCTGGTGCAGCGCGCATTTTCCGGCGCTACAGTGTTGGGATAAAATGAGTTGAATATTCATTTTATCCTTTAAACAATCCTGCAAGCAAAGGTTTTCGCATTATCATTTGGCCTCGTTTGAACCAATCTGTCGTCATATCCGCGCTGCCTTTAGGAGGAATCAATCCTTTCGAATATTTGGGGTTGATTGGCGGCTTGGCAATCACCAAATCAAGAGGAACCGCTGAAATTTCATTTATTACCGCAAACTCCTGATTATCTGGATGAATATTGCACCAGCCGTGAGCACAGGGTGAAAAATCTGTGGTTGCAACATATAATTTTTCACCTTTATTCAAAACAACAGGAACCAAACCTTCAAATTCATCTAATATTTTTTGCGGTATTTTAAAATCGTTCGCAAGCTTCTCACCTAAATTAAGGGATTGTTTAAGGTATGCCCTTGATTTATTCACAGGATGTTCAAAACATTTCGGCGAGATAAAAATACAAGCTTTTGATTTATCAAAATCGCTAAGCATTGTAAAATCCTCAAACTTAGCCGGTATCATATCTATATAGCCTTTTTCCTGCCAGAGACTCTGGAAAGTTCGAGAAGAATCGGCAACCATTACATATGTCCAGTCTTTATTCCAGGTTTCATTAGCTGGCATAAAACCATTCAATATGCTCTTGGCGTCGATTGTTCCGTTCGGCACATTGTTTCCACCGGAATAAACCTGATTATCAAAAACAAAAACATTATTATGGCAATGCTGAGGCAGTAAAGGCGTGATCAACCCCTTATTGCAGACAGCATCATTTATGCCAACGTAAATCGCAAGCATTGTTTCTGAAACTTCAGGTATTAGATGCGCGAGTTCTATCGAATTAATATCCTCTGCATTGGCAAAATATTGCGGCAAACCAGAAAATTGCATATAAGCGGTTTCGATAAATTTAATGTAATCCATATTGAAAACCGCAGAACAATCAGGAACAACTATTTTCCGTGTCAGCATCATCATACTATTCATCTTACCAATTAAATTATTATTTAAAGTAAACTACTGTTGGTTTACACCCTAGCACTACAAGGAAAAATAACATCTTATTGAACTTAATTTAACTCTTGATTATTTTGCATATTTTAAAATGAAATCCACTATTGGTTGTGGGTTCTTGAGACTGTGTGGATGATGTCCGCACCCCTTTTTTACAATCACTTCAATATGACCGCCCAATGCCTCATATCTCTGTTTCAACACCAGTGTATTTTCCTCAATTGGCACTATAGTATCTGAATCTCCGCA